>NZ_JAYEDA010000005.1:0-285577 GCF_034651565.1 Chryseobacterium sp. MHB01
CATTTTTTTTTTTTTTTTTTGTTGGGGGGGGGGGCCCCCCCCCCCCCCCGAAAATAATAAAAATGAGCTTAAACAAAGCTTCAATCGGGGCTAGGGTGGTAGTTATCCTATTAAATGTAAATTAGTAACCACATCCACAATATTTGTCATCCTGAAAAGATCTAACCAAGCTTAAAAAATTACGTTGAGATGCTTTCAGCATGGCAAATTACAGGTAATAGATAAAAAAAAGCGAAACCGAAGTTTCGCTTCAATATTATAACAAATAGTAATTGACTATTCACATTAAGTTCATCTTTAAAAAAGATCATTTAGCCATTTTGCCAGTCGTAATCCACCATATAAAAGTTGTCTTTCCATCGTATTAGTGAATTTATACTGATAGTCATAAGACAATTTGGAATCATTTGGGGTCTGTGCATAAATTGTATTGGCAATTTTATGAGAATCATACAGCCAGTCTTCAAGAGTACCTTTCTGGATTTCCTTTACTTCTGCATCAGATTTAATGTCTAACAATGTTGCATACTCGGTGTAGCTGTATTTTTGAGAATCTACGAGTTTTCCATCCCAGACAGAATGCAAATTGGTCTTATCTCCAAAGTAAGTAACATTAATTTTATTTCCTCCCAGATCTTCCGCTCTCCCTACATGCAAAGGCTGCGCAAGATCACCCATAATATGAATAAGGAAAATCAAAGCAATTTTTCTGTCTTTCTCAGCAGTTTTTTCATCTTTGATCTGACTGGAAAGAACATTCACCTGAGTATATAAACTTGGTCCGGCTTGTCCTTTCAGTTTTTCTTCAAAAATTTTGAAATCAGTCTGCGGATCGATATTTACATAATGCCACGATGAAGCCTGCTTCCAGGCACCTGTTGTATCAGATTTAATAAAATCCGGCCAGTTGGCCCAATAAGCCAGCCGTTCTCTCCCCATCATTTTTTTAATTTCCCGCCTTGCTTTCCCGGAAAGGTGATTTTCGGCAATTTCCGCAATAATTCTGTGTCCTGTCAATCCCCACGCATATGAATACAGCGAAGATGCCATGAACGCTAAAACCAGAATTTTAGAATAAATACTTTTCATTGTAAAATAACATTTTCAGGATGCAAAGATACGGTTAATTTTGAGGTTAAAATTAAGGTAGAGAAAAGGAGTGGAAGATTTAATCAAATCTTAATTTCAATTTTAGATTAAGGTTCGGTCAAGGATAAGGTAGGTTAAATTTAGTGTGAACTAATTTATTCATGTAATTTAATCTCAACCTCAGTCTTAACCTTATTTTTGCCGTTTCTTCTTTTACTCGTAATTATTTACTATTTTAGAATAAAATTAATCAACAATTATTTTTTCAATAATTTGAGATATAGTATTTTTATAAGCCAAAATCACAGCAGACACTATGTATGAGAACAATATTGTAGAGATGCATTACAATAAACTGCAGACAGATTTCAAAGCAGAAGCTGTAGCAGTAAACCTCTTGAAATATCACAGAGCAGTAAGCAATATATTTATCCAGCGAATCGGCATCAATGACCGGGCCTATCTTAAAGACATTAAAAGTATTACCAGCGATTACCTTGGTTTCGACGAAGAAGTGTTTATTATAGAAACCTATAGGGAAGGTATCTACGATTATCTGCCGGAAGGACTTTTCCACCCGCCATCTTTGGGCGCAACGAGGAAAAACGTGGAAAGTGTCGTGAAGGAAATCCGCAAACAGAAAAGGGTAGAAGAAGATGCACGAAAGTTCTTCAGGCCTTTTGAACTGGAAATTTTTTTTACCGAAGTAAGTGCTTTGCTGAAAGAATTCGACTTTGAAATTGCCAGTGATACCGATGCTCTGTTGAAAACGGTAAGTGAACTCTGGCCGCTTGTAAAAATGATGGATAAACAAAACGCCTATATATTCATCCATATTTTGCCTTTTTTTAATCAGATCCGTGGAGATAAAGCATGGTTTGAAAGGTGCATGACCGCTTTTCTGCAAATTCCTGTTATGGTAACCTTTGCTCCAAACATTATCGATGGTGTAGAAGAGAATGATGACTCTATGTTGTTAGGGAATTCCCGCCTCGGCGTAACTTATATTCCGAGTGGGAAACATATGGACGGACAGAGAAACTGGGTAGTTAATATCGGCCCTATTCCTTATGGGGAAATGAAAAAATATATCAATGGCAGCCCGTTCCGGAAAGTACTGAATGCCATGTATGATTATTTCCTTCCGGTAAGTGTGGATATTGAAGAGAATTTTATCACCGAAAAAGAAGCCTTTTCATTCGCTCTGGAAGATGATGAAAGAAATTCAAACCGACTTGGATACTCTACATTCCTCTGAAAATTTTTAACTATATTTACTAAACCAATTAAAAATATTAATTCGAAAAAGACACATGGAAATTTCTTCAGTAAAGGGAATCTTTTTAAGGTATATTCTCATGCCTTTATTTGCGGTTATTATGATGGTAATCCTCGGAATTATCAGAAGAAATAAGCCTGCGATAAAAATAAAAACCATTATCATCTATGTTCTGCTGTGCAGTTTGTGTCTTGCCATTCCGGGATTTTTCGGCTTCGCGGGAAATCTTTTCAATCCGTACTGGTATCTAATTGCACAAATCATTTATCTGGTTCTGGGAATAATACATGTGAACCTTTCAGACAAATATTTTAAAAAACATTTTAGTTCTTTAACGAAAAGCATATTATTTGAATCCATTTTATCCGTTACCTGTGTCGGTTTTGGAGGATATTTGTTTTATTTAATATTCAACTGGATGAGTAAAGGTACAGGATATCCCATAATGGCCGCGACAAGTATTTTAATATTCCTTGTTCCGCTGGTTTTCCATTACTGCTATGTTCAGTTAATTAGTATTCCGGTTGATATATATAAGACCTGGCGCTATTCTCCGGAACAGAAACTACCGGACTTTGAAGGAGCAGATTTCGACAGGCTGATGGTTCTGAATGTTGAGCTCAGCAAAAATCTTGAAGATGCCAACAGATTTCGGATTAAAGCCAAAACATTGCCTACGGGAATTACTTTCGGAGATTGGTTTTACAGGGTAGTGGACGATTACAACCACAAAAACCCGAATTCCGTGATTCATTTATCAGATCAGCAAAACGAATCATATTATTGGATTTTCTATACGAAAAAGTCATTCTTCAGCTTTAGAAAATATATTGATTTTGAACAGGATATCACAGAAAACAGGATTTCTGAAAACGATGTGGTGATCTGTAAAAGGGTCATCCAGCATGAGGAAGAAGGAATAAGAAGAACACAATCTCACACCATTTAAAAAATATTGAATATGATACAGCCTATTAAGCATTTTGCCATCAATTGGGTTGACGGGATGAAGGTTTCCCAGAGACATCTTAACGATCAGGATAATTTTTTAATCGATACCATCAGAGATTCCAGTTCATTGGGAATCACCGCATATAACTATGGGCTTTTGCCTATTTCAAACGAATTTACAGACCGTAGTATTTTTGATGTCCACAATACGGCTACTAATGATGTACAATTGGTCATCAAGCGTTGCAGCGCAGTAACGCTTGCCGGTTACAGAATTGAACTGATTGACAGAAGAGTAAGTGTAAAATCTCTTGCAAAACTCATGAATGATGAACAGGCAGATGGCGATTACTATATTTTAATTTCCGTAAATCCTTTTGATAAAGTGCCGTTTGGAGATATTGACCCCGAAGAAATTCCGCCGCGTCACCCGAATACACAGCCGAACCATCACATTGAACTGCTTCCAGTAACATCGCTCAACAGCAGCTATTCCGGAGGAAATTACCTTATCATTGGCAAAGTAGATCTCAAAGGAAATATTGCCCAGGTAGATTCTAACTTTATCCCGCCATGTACTTCGGTTCAGAGCCATCCCGCACTGCTGGATTATTACAATACTTTTGCAAAGTCCGTCGGGAATCTTCAGCAATATACCTTTAAAATCATTCAGAAGGCATCGCATAAAAACCAGAATACTGCTCTTGCGCAGAACGTTAAGTTTTTATGCAATACCATGATCAATACATTTGGGGATATGTATTTCCAGTTCAGGAATATTACACCATATCAGCCGCCGGTATTTCTGATTGAATCTTTTGCAAAGCTGGCACTGCGTCTGTACAATGCAACCCAGGTCCTTGTTCCGGCTGAATTGGAAGAAATGCTGAACTACAGTCTGGAATGGAGCGAAATTGCACCTCACACTTTACTGAATCAGCTTTCTATTGTAGCAGAAACCAATTACGATCATCACAACTGCGGCGAACCGTTGATCTATATTCAACAAATGCTGAGAAGCCTTGAAACAATTTTCTCCAAATTAAGCGAACTTGATTATATCGGTCAGCGAAAAGAAAATATCATTGTTAATGAGCAGGAAGTATCCAACAATAACAATCCTAAAAGAGGCTGGAGTGTTTTAGATTAATGCTGAAATATTCTTTAAAAGATAGTGATCCCGAAATTTGTTATTCGGGATTTTTCATATAAAAAATTGTTTTAAACTTTCTATCTAACCACAAAGACCAAAAAGATTATTTTAAAGTTCTTATTAGATAAATAATGTTCTCAAAGATAAAAATCAGAGATTTTTAAAAACCGTTGTCCTCTTTATCTTCATATTAATTAACTTTAAATATTAAATATCTAAATCTGTTGCATCTTTTGCGGTTAAATTTAAAATCAACTTAAACAGTTAAACAAAATTACAATCAAATAAGATTAAAATCATTTTTACAAATGAATACAGAAAAAATACGACAGGATATCAGAGGGCTTTCGGACGGAAAAATTTTTCTCAATAATGCAGGATCGTCTTTAATGCCATCAATCGTAGTAGATGCAATGAAAGAATATCTTGAACTGGAAGAACAGATAGGAGGGTATGAAGCAGCAAACAGAAATTCAGAAGCTCTGGAACAATTCTATGATGAAACGGCCAGATTGATTAATGCAAAGCCTTCCAATATTGCTTTTGCAACCAGCGCTACCGAAGCTTATGCTAAAGCCTTATCCAGCATTATGTTTGAAGAAGACGATGTTATCATTACCACTGCAGACGATTATATTTCCAACCAGATTACTTTTATCTCACTCCAGAAAAAATTAAAGGTAAATATAATAAGAACTAAAAATCTTCCCGATAATGAGCTGGATCTTGAAGACCTGGAAAATTTAATTAAAAAATACAATCCGAAATTAATTGCAGTTACTCATATCCCGACAAATTCGGGATTAATCCAGAATGTGGAATGTGTCGGAAGACTCTGTAAACAATATGATGTTTTATATCTGGTTGATGCATGTCAATCGGTAGGTCAGCTTGCTGTAGATGTTGAAAAAATAGGCTGTGATTTCTTATCGGCAACCGGCAGAAAATTCATGCGAGGACCAAGAGGAACCGGCTTTTTGTATGTTTCAGACAAAGTCTTGGAACAGAATTATGCACCGCTACTCTTGGATATGAGAGGTGCCGACTGGACGGAGTTTAATAATTATGAGCTATTTAAAACAGCAAAAAGATTCGAAAGCTGGGAAATTTCATATGCCTCGTTAATGGGCTTTACAAAAGCTTTACAATATGCCAACAATATAGGATTGAACGCGATTGAACACTACAACAGAGGATTGTCTGAAAGATTAAGGGAAAACCTAAAAAACAGCGGCTTTAATGTCTGGGACTGGGGTGAAAACCTGAGCAGCATCGTCACTTTTTCCGGTCCGGATGGTGATCTGGAAAAAATTCAGCATGTTTTGAAAGAGCATAATGTTTTCTTTTCAGTAACGCATAAAAACTCCGCTTTAATAGATTTTGCACGGAAAAATATTAGTGGGATTGTACGGTTGTCACCGCATTATTTTAATACCGTTGAAGAAATTGATGTTGTCTCTAATGTTCTGAAAAGAGCTTTTTTTTAGATAGAATGAGGCTTCGACAGGCTCAGCCTGACAACGCTTAAACAATACCCTAAGTATTTCATAATGTAATCATTAGTTTGTTGAAGGATTAATTGTAAGATAAATATTTTTCCTGCGCTAAAGTAATCACTCATAAAAAAGAGAGCCTTTCGACTCTCTTTATATTATTGTTCCAGCTTTTCCTTAATGTATTTTGCCGTGTGCGATTTTTTATTTTTGGCAAGATCTTCAGGAGTTCCTGTAAATACTACTTCACCGCCGTATTTTCCTGCTTCCGGACCGATATCAATGATATAATCGGCGGATTTTATAATATCCGGCTGATGTTCAATCACAATTACCGAGTGGCCAAGATCAATCAAAGCCTGTAAAGATTTCAGTAATTTTTGAATATCATGGAAATGCAGACCTGTGGAAGGCTCATCAAAAATGAAAAGCGTCTTATCCGTTGTTACTCCTTTCACCAGGAAAGATGCCAGCTTTACACGCTGCGCTTCTCCGCCCGAAAGAGTAGAAGAACTTTGTCCCAGCTGCAGATATCCCAATCCGACTTCCTGTAACGGCCTCAGTTTGGTTACAATTTTATCTTCATGATTGTCTTTGAAAAATTCCAGCGCGTCATCTACGGTCATGTGAAGAATATCGGAAATATTTTTTTCATCATATTTTACTTCCAGAATTTCACTTTTAAAGCGGGTTCCTTTACAAACCTCACATTCCAGTTCGATATCTGCCATAAACTGCATAGATACATTGATTACCCCTTCTCCTTTACACTCATCACATCTTCCGCCATCAACATTAAAAGAGAAATGTTTCGGTTTGTAACCCATCATTTTTGCTACTTTTTGTTTCGCAAAAAGGTCCCTGATGTCGTCATACGCTTTAAGGTACGTCACAGGATTGGAACGTGAAGATTTCCCGATCGGGTTCTGATCGATCAGTTCAATATGTTTGATGAGTTTTTTAGGAAAATCAACAGAGTCATAATCTCCTTTTTTACCGCCCATTCCCAACTGAATCTGGATGTCATTCGTAAGAATTTCCTTCATTAAGGTAGACTTTCCGCTTCCTGAAACTCCGGAAATAACGACAAGATTTTCCAAAGGAACATCTACATCAACATTTTTAAGGTTATTCTGACGGGCTCCTTTAATGTGAATCCACTCTTTCGCTTTCCTGCGCTCTTTAGGAATTTCTATTTCCAGTCTTCCGGTGAGATATCTGGAAGTTAGCGTATCTGCACTTTTCAATTCTTTATAGTCTCCTGCAAATACAAGTTCGCCTCCCAAATATCCGGCTTCCGGACCGATATCAATAATATAATCTGCCGCTCGCATTACATCTTCATCATGCTCAACAACTATTACGGTATTCCCGAGATCCCGAAGGTTTTTCAGAACACCGATCAGGTTTTCCGTATCTCTTGAATGCAGCCCGATAGATGGTTCATCAAGAATATAAATAGAACCTACCAGTGAGCTTCCAAGGCTCGTTGCCAGATTAATCCTCTGGCTTTCACCACCTGAAAGTGTGTTAGAAGTACGATTCAGCGTTAAATATCCCAATCCGACCTTTAATAAAAATTCAAGACGGGTTGTTATTTCATACAATAATCTTTTGGCTACTTCCTGATCATGATCGGAAAGTTTTAAGTCTTTTATTAAAGAAAAAAGTTCATCTAAAGGAAGTTCGATCATCGACTGGATATTATGTCCGCCAACTTTTACCCAGCTGGTTTCTTCGCGCAGTCTTAATCCTTCACATGTAGGGCAAAGCGTTTTTCCGCGGTATCTGGAAAGCATTACCCGATATTGTATTTTGTATAAATTTTCTTCAAGCATCCTGAAGAAATTGTCAATGGATGGGAATGTACTTTTTCCGTCACCTTTCCAAAGGTATTTTTTCTGCTCTTTGGTAAGCTGGTGATATGGTTTATGAATCGGGAAGTCTTTGGCCTTTTTAATAAAGTCTTTTTTCCACTCGCTCATGCTTTCTCCTCTCCAGGAAGCCACCGCATCCTCAAAAATGGAAAGCGCCTTATTCGGAACTACGAGATCTTCATCAATTCCGATTACCTTTCCGTATCCTTCGCAGGTAGGGCACGCTCCATAAGGATTATTAAAGCTAAAAAAATGAACATTCGGCTCCAGGAATTCTATTCCGTCCAGTTCAAATTTATTGGAAAACTCTTTTACTTTTCCGGTATCTGTATTCTTCAGGTAACAGTATCCGCGTCCTTCGTAGAAAGCCATCTGGATAGAATCTGCAAGACGTTGCAGGAAACTCTCATCTTCTTCGTACGAAAACCGGTCAATCACCAGATTGATTTCCATATTCTTTTCGGGAGTAAATCCGAAGCTTTCCAGATCTTCTATTCCGGCTACATTACCATTGATTTCAAGTCTGGTAAATCCTGCTAACTTCAGAACATTAAGACTTTCAGCAAAATTATCGGCATCATAATCCAAAGGAGCCGTTAATAAAAATGATGAATCCTTTTTGGATGATTTAATAAAATCTACCACATCAGAAACCGAATCTTTCTTTACTTCTTCTCCGGAAACCGGTGAAAACGTTTTGCCGATTCTTGCAAAAAGCAGCTTCAGATAATCATAAATTTCCGTTGAAGTTCCTACTGTAGACCTCGGGTTGGAGGAAATTACTTTCTGCTGGATAGCAATAGAAGGGGCAAGACCTTTAATATCATCAACTTTCGGTTTTTCCAGTTTACCTAAAAACTGTCGTGCATAAGAGCTGAGACTCTCTACATATCTTCTTTGTCCTTCCGCATAAATGGTATCAAAAGCCAGTGAAGACTTTCCGCTTCCGGACACTCCTGTAATGACAATTAATTTATTTTTCGGGATAAGAACATCAATGTGTTTCAGATTGTTAAGATGTGCGTTCTTAACGAAAATCTGTTTTTTAATATCTATATCTGTTGTTTTAGCCATAGTAAAATTAAGACTAACAAAATTACGAAATTTTGGCGGATTTGTTAGGGTTAATGAGATCCAAATTCTCTAAAGGATTTTTTGAATATTTTTGCATGTATTTAACATAATTTTATTTTAAAAACATTGCATACTGTTATAAAATTATCTAACATTGCAGGATCAATGTAATTAGATATGAGAAAGTTCTTAAGAGATCTGATTGCACATTTGATGAGAAAAAGATAACAACGATAATTCCAAAAATGCAGTTTTTAGAAGCTGCATTTTTTTATGACAACTATCATTTGTAAGTATTCGTGAACTCCATTACTTTTGGCATCACAAATAATTAGCTATAAATCTGACATATGATACGAAAAGCAGGAAGTATTTTTTTTCTCGCAACCTTATTTTTTGCACAGGCACAGGAAAAGTCTACCGATATTGAAGCCATTGAAATTCAGGGAAAACTTTTTTCCACCCCATACAAAAGTGCCAACCAGAATATCTCGGTGATCACCAGAGAGGAAATTATTAATTCTCCTGCGAAAAGTATCGATGAAATCCTGCAGCAGGTAACGGGAATGGATATCAGAAGGCGAGGGGCCAATGGAGTGCAGAGTGACATCGGTTTTCGGGGAAGCTCTTTTGAGCAGGTTCTTTTGCTTCTTAACGGAATCCGGATGAATGATTCCCAGACCGGCCATAATTCGATGAACCTTCCTGTCGACCTCAGTGATGTAGAAAGAATTGAGGTGATAAAAGGTCCTGCAGCAAGGCGTTTTGGGCAAAATGCCTATGCCGGAGTCATCAATATCATTACCAAAGTAAATCTTGGAAAAAGGGTGAAAATAAATGTTGAAGGCGGAGATTATCAAACCTATGAGCTTGGATTCAACGCGCAGGTTGGAAATGAAAAATTTTCCAATTCGTTACAGGCTAATTCTTCCGGGTCGCAAGGCTATATGTATAATACGGATTATGAAATCAGGAATGTTTTTTATCAAAGCAAACTGAATATAAAAGACGGAAATATAAGGCTTCAGGCAGGATTTTCAGAAAAAAAATTTGGGGCTAACGGATTTTACGCTTCAAAAGCGGCAACTGAGCAATATGAAGAAGTGCAGGCTTCCGTGATCAGCCTTGCGCATCAGCAGACCTTTGGAAGATTAAAATTAAATTCAAATGTATATTGGCGAAGAGGTCAGGACATGTATTTATTTAACCGACAGAAGCCTGAAATTTACCGCAATATGCATATCGGAAATAATGTGGGAGGGGAAGTCAATTCAGGCTATGACTGGTCACTTGGAACAACAGGAATTGGTGTTGAACTAAGAAAAGAATTTCTGGCAAGCAATAATCTGGGAGAAAGAAACCGTTTTGTTTCTCAGGTGTTTTTCGAACATCATTTTTCACTTTTAGACCATAAACTGAATATCAGTCCGGGAATATCATGGGCCAATTATTCTAATGAGGGAAACTTTTTCTATCCGGGACTGGACATCGGATACAGCTTTAACCAGAATAACAAAGTATACGGAAATATTGCCAAGGTACACCGTATTCCGACCTTCACCGATCTTTATTATACAAGCAAAACCGAACAGGGAAATCCTGATCTTCTACCTGAAAATGCAGTCTATGCAGAAATCGGGTACCAGTTTCAGACCAAGAATATTTTAGCTAAAGTAAGCGGTTTTTTAAGAGATACCAATGACGCTATTGATTGGACAAAGATGAAACCTGAAGACCCGGTATGGTATGCCCGAAACATAGGAGAAACTACGGTAAAAGGAATTGAGGTAGAATTCAATCACCAGTTGAAATACTGGCTGAAATATACTATTGGCTATACCTACCTTGATAACAGATTAAACAAGCCCGCAGATTTTTCGGCAAGATATTTATTAGATAATTTAAAGCACCAAATTATCGCGAAACTAGAAACACGCTTCCTGAAAAATTTCACGAATGAAGTGGTCTATCGTTATAACGAAAGGCTGAATAACGGCAGTTACAATCTGGTAGATGATAAATTAAGTTTTGTTAAAAAAGATTTCTCCGTGTATGTTTTGATTAATAATTTAACAAACACCTCATATACAGAAACATTCGGTGTTGAAATGCCACAAAGATGGTTTCATATAGGATTATCTTACAATTTTAATATTAAATAATTGTTAACTATTAATGAATCAAAGTTAATATTAACAAATTGTTAATTAATTTACATTTGCAAAAATTTTTTTCAGATGAAATTGTCATTCGGTTTAGGTTTGGGGTTATTTTTAAGTGTAATATCCCTCAAAGCACAGGAACATATTTCCAGCTTTAATGCATTGACCATTACCTATAAATTTCATCCGAAGTTTTTTCTATACGCTGAAGGACAGTCGAGAGGAATCCAGGAATACACGTATCCGGATTACTATGAAATAAAGGGCGGACTGGGTTATAACCTTACTAAAAATCACAAGCCTTTTATCGGATTGGGAAGATATGCCACTTACAAGGACCAAAAAATTAATAAAGAAGAATTCAGGGTCTGGCTTCAGGACGTCATTGATTTTAAAAAAGGCATCGTGAAATTTGAAAACAGGCTTCGTGCGGAAAAAAGCTGGTTCTATGAACCTCAAACCGACAAAAGCTCTGAAAGAATGCGCTACAGATACCGTCTGAACATAAGTGTGCCGCTGAATGCAAAAGAAGTGAAAAAAGGAACTGTTTTCGCCAATGTGTATGACGAAATTTTCCTTGTAAGCCCGATGAAGCCTACTTTCGCCAGGAATAGGGTATATGGCGGTTTCGGCTATCAGATTGACGACTACTTCGGTGTTCTCGGCGGTTATTTATGGCAGAGGGAATTTGAAGCTTCGGGAAATAAAAATTTCCACTTTGTATATTTGGCTTTAAACGTTAATATCGACGGGACGAAGCATCCCAAAAAGACCTATGACTTCCCTGGTGCGGATTAAGCTGTTTTCTTAATTCTTATTACAAACTGGTTAAATTGGATATTAGCAGTCCCTATCAATATTTTTCAATAAGATAATGATAGGCCTTAAGATATTTGTTAAATCTTTTGATGTCTTTAGGAGTCAGCTCTCGGTTTACTCTTCGAAGATCCATATTATCCCTTAAATCATTAAGTTTTACGGCAACGGCTAATGGTGAACGCTCGGTTCTTCTTACAAAATCGTCATACTCTTCATCCGGGTCAAACTTAGTAAGGCAGCTGATCGCAAAAATGATATATTCCGGAAAGCCTTCGCCACGCAGATAATCCAGGCTGAATTCCTGTGGATGGTCTTCAACAACATCATGGAGAACGCCTACGATTTTTTCATCCAACGTTTTTCCGTATTCCATGACACGCATGACATGGGCAATATATGGTGCATGGTATTTATCCGTCTGTCCTTTATGTGCCTTGTCGGCTATTTTTATTGCTCTGTTGAGCAGTTCTTCTTTTGTCATCGTTAATAAGTAGAGTACAAAAATAAAAAATGCCTCAACATCTGAAACATTTTTTTAATAATAATTTTGTGTATTACACATGCCGGCCTAATTCAAATATAATTATTTATTATCCGAATCTTTTTCAGGTATTATAGAATTAAGCATCTTATAATCCGTAGTATCTTTTCTTTTGTCTTTGAGTCTGGAATATACCGACTCATCAGGTTTTGCAGAAGGCATTTTGTATATTTTTCTTTGAGGATCGGACGGCTTCATTTCTTTATCGGGGAAATAAGACTTCTTGTATTTCGTAGTATCATGGGGTATCAGAAGTTTCTTTTCTTTCTGCTGTCCCGAAGCAGACACTGCAAACAATATAACCGGAAGTACTAGTATTTTCATCAGTAAAAATTTTTAATATTAAACTATAATTAGGCATAGTAAAAACAACTTAAATCTTATTTTTATTACATTCTACACTTCATTTTGGTATTCTTTGTTGCAATAAAAAAGCGTCTCAACATTGAGACGCCTTGAAATCAAATTTATATATAAAAGACTAATAAGCTCCTTTTTCAATATAATGGGCAGCAATTTTTTCTGTTAATGCCACTACATTCGGATGGTTGGTATATTTTGTAAACCTTCTTAATCCGGACAGCATCATTCTCTGCTCATCGCCTTCAGCGAAAGAAACAATTCCTTCTTTTGCTGCAGTAATGATTTTTTCAACGGCTTTGTAAAGATTCAGCTGAGCCATTGCTGCTTCTACAGAATCCGGTGAGAAATGTTTTTCGGCTCTCAACACTGTAGATTCTGCCATATAGATCTGGTTAAGAATTTCAGAGGCATTCAGTAACAAATGCTGCTGTTTTTCAATATCCATCATATATTTCTGAAGCGCAGCACCTGAAACCATTAAGAATACTTTTTTAAGATTGGCAATGATTGCTTTTTCTTCACTCATAAAAGCAGAGTAGTCAGGAACCTCAAACGACGGAATTCCCATCAGTTCTTTGCTGATTGCCATCGCCGGAGACAATAAGTCTAATTCTCCTTTCATTGCTCTTTTGATCAGCATTCCAACGGCAAGAAGTCTGTTGATTTCGTTGGTCCCTTCATAAATTCTTCCGATTCTTGCATCTCTCCATGCAGATTCCATTGGAGTATCTTCTGAGAATCCCATTCCTCCATAGATCTGGATTCCTTCATCTGCTGTATTTTGAGTAAGATCTGAAACAAAAACTTTAAGAATCGATGCTTCTACCGCAAACTCTTCAACACCTTTTAATTCAGCTTGCTGATGATCCATTCCGCCTGCAACTAATTCTGCAATTTTATCTTCAACATTTTTTGCCAAACGGTAAGATCCCGCTTCGCTTACAAAAACTCCGGTTGCCATTTCTGCAATTTTCTTTCGGATTGCTCCGAAAGTTGAGATAGAAACGCCAAATTGTTTTCTTTCATTTGAATATTGAATAGAGTGGTTTAAGATCCTTCTTTGTCCGTCAAGATTAGCTGCCGCCAACTTAATTCTGCCAACATTCAATGCATTTAGAGCGATTTTGAAACCATTATTTCTTTCACCCAACATATTTTCAACAGGAACTTTCATATCATTGAAGAAAACCTGACGGGTAGAAGACGAACGGATTCCTAATTTATGCTCTTCCTCACCGAAAGTTAAGCTTTCAGGATTTTCAAGTTCAGAACGGTTGATGACGAAACCTGTGATGTTTTTATCATCATCTATTTTAGCAAACAAAGTGAATGTATCCGCAAAACCTGCATTGGAAATCCACATTTTTTGTCCGTTGATGATATAATGTTTTCCATCCTCAGATAATTTCGCTCTTGTTTTTCCAGAGTTGGCATCAGAACCGGCATCGGGTTCCGTTAAACAATAAGCTCCGAATTTCGTTCCAGTAGCCAGATCCGGAAGATATTTCTTTTTTAATTCTTCACTTCCGTAAAGGAGGGTTGGAAGTGTTCCGATTCCAGTGTGAGCTCCGTAAGCTGTTGCTAATGAACCATTTCCTCCCGAAACATAGTCGCAAGCCAGCATTGTGCTTACGAATCCCATTCCAAGACCGCCGTATTCTTCAGGAACGGTGATTCCAAGAAGTCCCATTTCTCCTAGTTTACGCATTGTTTCTTCTGTTAATGCATAATCTTTTTTCTCAAAACGATCATGATGCGGAACGACTTCTCTGTCTATAAATTCTTTCGCAGAATCGCGAAGCATTTTCTGTTCTTCATTCAGTTCTTCAAGACTGAAGATTTCGTTTGCAGGAATTTCTTTAATTAAGAATTCACCACCTTTTACTATATTTCCCATTTAATACTTGATTTTTATTTATTTTTTTGAGACTTTTAGATAATCAGATAAATATTTTCTATGATTTGCTAACAATATTTGTGTCTGCAATTCAAATGATGAACCTAAAGAAATATTAAAAAAATGACTAAAAGATTTTTTTATAATCATTCATCATTTCTTGTGTTTAATCTATTATCTATCTGTCTATTCTCTTTTTATCTTTAAAGCAATTCAAAAATACTTGCTGCTCCCTGTCCTGTTCCTACGCACATGGAAACCATTCCGTATTTGTTTCCGCGTTTTCTCATTTCGTCAAGAAGCTGAACGGTTAACTTCGTTCCGGTACATCCAAGAGGGTGACCCAAAGCGATTGCTCCTCCGTTTACATTGAGAATATCCGGATTTAAGCCTAATTCTTTTTTAATAGCAACAGACTGCGATGCGAATGCTTCGTTTAACTCTATTAATTCAATATCTTTTAATTCTAAACCTGCTTGTTTTAAGGCCTTTGGAATAGCGTATATAGGTCCCATTCCCATGATTCTCGGTTCTAATCCTGCAGCTGCATAAGCAACCAATCTTGCTTCCGGCTCAAGACCCAATTCTTTTACCATCTCTTCACTCATAACCATCACAAAAGCTGCTCCGTCACTCATCTGAGAAGAATTTCCGGCGGTTACGCTTCCACCATTAGCAAAAACAGGTCTTAATTTTGCAAGACCCTGCAGAGACGTATCAGCTCTCGGACCTTCATCTACTGAGAAATCGAATTTTTTAGACTGTATCTTCTGATTTTCATCCAGAAAATTATATTCAACAGGAATCGGAACAATCTGACTGGCAAATCTGCCTTCCTGATTGGCTTTTAAGGCTTTCATATGAGATTCAAAAGCGAACTGGTCCTGTTCTTCTCTCGTAATATTATACTGTTTAGCCACTTCTTCAGCAGTATAGCCCATTCCCCAGTAATAATCGGGGTTTGTTTTGGCAATATCTGTTTCAGGAACAGGTTTATATCCTCCCATCGGAATGTATGACATCGATTCTGTACCTCCGGCAATAATGCAATCTGCCATTCCGGCCTGAATTTTTGCAGAAGCAATGGCAATCGCCTCACTTCCTGATGCACAGTATCTGTTTACGGTAACTCCAGGGACTTTATCGGTGTTTAAACCCATTAAGGAAATCAGACGTGCCACATTTAAGCCTTGTTCAGCTTCGGGCATAGCGTTTCCTACAATCAGGTCATCGATTCTGTTTTTATCTAATTGCGGAAGTTCAGCCATTAATTTTTCAATTACGGTTGCCGCCATTACATCGGGTCTTGTGAATCTTAAACTTCCTTTGGGTGCTTTCCCAACGGCCGTTCTGAACCCTTTTACGATATATGCTGTTTTCATTTGTTTAAATTATTTCGGATTTACACCGGTTTTCACCCGATGCTATTTTATTTCGCCCTTTCCGGGCTCAAAAACTTTAGCTTTTATCAATTTTATATTATTCTGCTATTAACAGTTCGCTCCTACGAAGCTTCTGTTAGTTTCTCAACGGTTTGCCATTTTGCAACATATATTGAATTCTCTCTAATGTTTTTCTTTCTCCGCAAAGCTGCAGGAAAGTTTCTCTTTCAAGATTCAATAAATACTGTTCTGTAACCACAGTTGGTTCGGAAAGATTTCCTCCCACCATGACGTAGGCTAATTTGTCTGCGATTTTCTTGTCATGTTCGGAGATATAATTTCCGGTAAGCATCTGGTCGGTTCCTACATAGAACATTCCAAGCGCATCTTTACCTAAAACTTTTACCCTTTGTTCGATAGGCTGTGTGTAACCATGTTCTGCTAAGCTTTTAGCCAGCATTTTTGCGGTTTTAATCTGCGTTCTTTTATCAACTGCCACGATATCTTTTCCATGTTCAAGAATTCCCATGTCGTACGCTTCATAAGCGGAAGTAGCTACTTTTCCCATCGCTATATTCATGAAAGCATCACGCAATCTGTTGTTTTTCACATCATCATTGTGGAATTCTCTTGAAGTTCTCAAGGTCAATTCCTTAGTTCCTCCACCGCCGGGAATAACACCAACTCCGGTTTCAACCAGTCCGATATAGGTTTCCGCTGCTGCAACCACTCTGTCGGCATGCATGGTCATTTCGCAACCGCCACCCAGTGTCATTCCGTGAGGAGCAACAACTACAGGAATAGAGGAGTAGCGAACTCTCATCATTGATTTCTGGAAATAAGCGATTGCCATGTTCAGATCATCCCAATCCTGCTCGATAGCCATCATCAGAATCATTGCTAAATTGGCACCTACAGAGAAATTGGTTCCCTGGTTTCCGATTACCAATCCGTCATATTCTTTTTCAGCTAAATCAATCGCTCTGTTTAATCCATCCAGAACTTCGCCTCCTAAAGAGTTCATTTTAGAACGGATTTCAAAGTTGATGATTCCGTCGCCCAAATCTTCAATAGCGGCACCAGAATTACTCCAAAGTGTTTTATTCTTTCTGATATTATCTAAAATAATAAAAGCATCCTGTCCCGGAATATTGTTGTATTCACCGGAGTTTTTATCAACGTAAATGCTTTGTCCTTCATCATTAACTTTATAAAATGTTTCTACATTTTTAACCCAGTCTGAAACTTCATAGCCTGCATCTTTAGCCAATTCCACACCTTTTTGAACGCCAACGGCATCCCAAATTTCAAACGGACCATTTTCCCATCCGAATCCGGCTCTCATGGCATCGTCTATTTTGTAAACTTCGTCAGAGATTTCAGGAACTTTATGAGAAACATAAGCGAACAATGCACCTAAAGATTTTCTGTACAGTTCTCCGGCTTTATCTTTTCCGCCGATCAATACTTTAAATCGGTCAATTGGCTTGTCAATTGTTTTGGTTAATTCCAGCGTCGGGAAAGAAGATTTCCCCTGAAGTTCATATTCTAAAGTATCAAGATTTAACCCATGAATTTCAGATTTGCCTTCTGCATTTTTTACCTTTTTATAGAAGCCCTGTTCTGTTTTAGATCCCAGCCACTTGTTATCAACCATTTTCTGAATGTAATCCGGAAGTGCAAAGACATCATTAAAATCATTAGCTTCAGCACCGCTTTGGCGAACACCGTTTGCTACCATAACCAAAGTATCCAGACCTACAACATCAGCAGTTCTGAAAGTTGCAGATTTCGGACGGCCAATTACAGGACCTGTCAATTTATCAACTTCGGAAACGGTTAAACCTAATTTCTGAACATTGTGAAGCAAATCCATCATAGAAAAAACGCCGATTCTGTTGGCAATAAATGCAGGTGTATCTTTTGCTAAAACCGTTGTTTTTCCTAAAAATTTAGCACCATAATTCATGTAGAAGTCAATTACTTCAGGAAGTGTATCATGAGTTGGAATAATTTCTAAAAGAGGAAGATATCTTACGGGATTGAAAAAATGGGTTCCTGCAAAATAATGTTTGAAATCCTCACTTCTTCCTTCTGTTAAAAAATGAATGGGAATCCCTGAAGTATTGGAAGAAATTAATGTTCCTGGCTTTCTGAACTGTTCTATTTTTTCATAGACCGACTTCTTGATATCCAATTTTTCAACAACTACTTCAATGATCCAGTCGGTATTTTTTATTTTAGGTAAATCATCATCGAAGTTTCCAACTTTAATTCTGTCAGCAAATTTCGGAGAATAGAGCAGGGCAGGACTCGCTTTTTTAAGTTTTTCAAAGTTTTCCGAGGCAATCCTGTTTCTTACTGCCTTATCATCTTTGGTCAAACCTTTTTTCTGTTCCGCTTCAGTGAGTTCAAAAGGAACAATATCGAGCAACGACACCTGAACGCCAATATTGGCAAAATGCGCTGCAATACCGCTTCCCATAATTCCTGAACCAAGAACTGTGACGTGTTTGATTCTTCTTTTCATTTGATTTATTATTTGTAATTGTTTAATTTTATTGCTATTCTGAATGGCGAAAGCTCCCGTTATGTATTTAAAAGATCCTGTTTGTCAGAAGACCTCTTTACATTATTTCCTGTTGTTTAAATCCGTAGCGATCTTCATAATTTCATTCATGACTTCCTTAAAAGTTTCGAGCTTTTCAGGAGCAATTTTCTCCATGATTCTTTTATTGAAGTTAACCACTACTTCTTTAGACATATTTCTTGACTGAAGTCCTTTATCAGTAAGTTTTATGATAACTTCTCTTTTATCGGTGGTCGTCTTTTCTTTGTAGATATATCCATTATCTTCAAGAAGTTTGATAATTCTTGTTAAAGATGTAGGTTCAATTGCCATTTTGGGACCAAGATTTGTACTTCTTGTTCCTTCTTTAGGATCTATTTTAAGAAGAGTGAGTGCCTGAACAGCCGTAGAATCGTGTTCCTGAGCCATTTCAGTGTACATCTTTGAAACGGCAAGCCAGGTTTGTTTGAGAATTAGATCAACATTTTCTATTTTATCTTTTTTATTATCCATCATTTTCATATCAAGGTTTAACCAAATATACTAAATATTATGCATGCATAGCATTTATTTAAGTTAAAATTTGTTAACACATTGATAATAAAAAGATTAATTGATATGACGCGCATAATACTATGCATGCATAATATATCAATTTAATATAAAAGAGAAAGTATTAATGAATGGTTTTTAATAAAATAACAATATCTTCAAAAGATTCACATTGGTGAATGTCTGCAAATCCTGAAATCGTCCACTGTTTATTGTGTAATTCAAACGTGAATCTGGAAAGATCTTTTCTGAAATTTTTCTGTAGTAATGAAAACAACATTTCTTTGTACACATCCGGAGCAATGATATGTGGCGGAACAAATTCCGGATTGATCTCAAAGAGTGTAGCACGGGTAAGTTCTTCATGCTGCAAAAGAATATCCTCCACCATACCGGTATATAAATTTTGATCTTTTACATACCATATTTTATCGGCAAATTCTTTAGCAAGCCTCCAGTCGTGAGAAGAAAACAGGATAAGTTTATGATGTTCTTTGGCTAAAGAACGAAGTGTTTTGAGAATAATGATTTTATTTTTTTCATCAAGATGCGTTGTCGGTTCATCAAGAATGATAACGGGAGAGTTTTGTGTAATAGCCCTTCCGATAAATGCTTTCTGCAGATTTCCATCCGAAAGGTTTCCGAGCGGCGTATGTCTATACTGAACCAAATCCAGTTTTTCGATAATATGTGCGACTTCGTCTCGGTCTTCTTTTTTAAGTTCAAAATAAAAAGGATAATAAATATATTTTCCCAATGAAATCAAATCTTCAACCGTATAATTCTGAGGAATAACCGAACTTGAGAAAACAACAGCAATCTGCTCTGCAATTTCTTTTGCCGAAAGTTCTTTTATATTTTTGTCATTAATGCTGATTTCACCTTTAAGAAGCGGAATCTGGTGTAAAATGGATTTAATTAAAGTTGTTTTTCCGACCCCATTATTTCCAATAAGCAGACAGACCTCTCCCAGATTCAGATGGGTATCTGCATTTGAGATTAACGTTTTACTGTAACCGAGGTTTGCTTGTCTGATTTGTAGGTGCATTTTGTTTTTATTTTCCACGTATTTCGAGGATTTATTTTTACTTAGTTATATCATTTTTAACTGTGATAATGTATAACATTTAAAAAAATAACATCAAGAATAAAATTATCGGCATTAGGCTAAAAATACAATAGAAAAATTTTCTTTTTTTAATATTTATAATACTGTAAACAAATAAACACAGAGAACCAAAAAATGTGGCAGGTAGAGCGAACAATAGCCACCAACTGTGTCCCGATGAATAAACCCAGTGTTTGTCAAGACTCAATCTGAACATTTTTGAATATTCCAGGAAAATAAAACTAGATATAAATAAAATAATGTTTGCAATAATTAACCGTCTGTATATTTTAATGTTCATCATATTTATAGCTATGATTTGTTTAAACATTTAACAATTGATAATTCATTTTCATACTTTATTCTGCTTCAAAAGCATTCCCAAAATCACAGGAATTCCAAAGACTGAACTTATTACATTCAACGGAATCTGCGTTTTTTCTGCGATTATTGAGAAGATCAACATGATCAGCATTCCTAAAAACATGTTTAAAATCCATTGCTGCCAGAGTTTTGCCGGATTATAAATTAATCTGCAGAAGTGTGGAACAATAATTCCTATAAACAAAACAGGACCTAAAAAAGCGGTTACCGAAGCAGAAAGCAGGGATGAAGCAACAATAATGAATATTTTAAGCTGGTTCAGATTAACTCCCAGGCTCTGCGCATACGATGTTCCCAACGAATTTCCGATTAAAGGTTTTATACTTTTAAAACAAACCCATAAACCCACTGAAACTAAAACTGACAATACATAAATCTGATTCCTTGAAACCATATTATTCGCCCCGAAGGACCACAAAATATAATTTTTTAAACTTTGATTTTCTGCATACAATTGTAATAGAGAAACAACGGCTCCGGAAAAGGCAGAGATCAGAAAACCGAAAATAATTAAATAAGATTTATTCTGAAGTTTTTTGGTGACAGAAAGAAAAATCAGCATCATCAGTAAACTTCCTCCAATGGCAGAAAAGCTTAAAAAGCTGTTCTGGAGAATCTCCGGAATCAGCAGATCATGTGAAAAAAAAATGTAAAACGCCACCGATAAACTTGCCACAGAAGTTATACCCAGAATATCCGGCCCGGCAAGAGGATTCTGAAAATATTCCTGCATCAGAAACCCGGAAGTCGGAATAGAAATTCCCGCCAAAAGCATCATCAACACGCGGTTTACACGAATTTCCGCAATCTGGCCATTTGCTGATTCTGTAAAAAAGTCCTGAAGATCTAAACTTAAAAACCCCGTATTCAGGTTAATGATTGCTGCCAATAAAATGGCAAGAAATAAAACCAAACACAGGATTTTAAATTGATCTGACATAAAAAGTCTGATGTTTTATTTTAAAAGAGAATTGATTTTTTCGGTAAGCTGTTCTTCACTTATCATTCCTAAAGTTTCATCGGTCTTGTCACCTCTTCTCATAAAAGTAAAAGGAATTGCGCCCCCATCCCAACTTTTAAAATTAGTTGCAAAAAAATCACCTCCAAGAAGCTGTCCGTCAAGCAGAACTGTGTTGTTGCGGATTCCCTGTTCATCTACAAACTGGGGAACTTTTGTATTCCAGTCGGTTTTGCTGTCTACACTTACGAATGTAATTTTAACCGGCTTTCCTTTAAGTTCCTGTATTTTATTTTTAAAATGAGGGATTTCCTTCACGCAAGGTCCACACCAGGTGGCAAAAAAATTGGTAACGTATAAAGTGTCATTTTTTTTACCTAAAAACTCGGAAGTCTGTTCAGCAGTGTACATTTTTAAAGCAGCGGGAGCTTCTGTAGTTTCTGAGACAGAAGCAGAATCCTGCACAGCCATTCCGTCTTCTGTTTTAGCAGATTCTTTTTTACAACTGAAAACTGAAATCAGGAAAAGGGTGGATAAGATTATCTTTTTCATTATTTTTTATCTATTTTTGAATTGAAGTATGGAACAACAAATCTATAAGGGGAAACTTACAAAGTTTCATTGGCTAAAAATAACGAAAAAGGAAGAACTGACCAAAAATACTTTTTCTCTCGAATTTGAAATTCCCGGCAATATGAAAGAGAATTTCAGGTTTGAGGCAGGGCAGTTTGTCAGTATAAAATTCAAATCTCATGATGAAGATGTTATCAAAGATTATTCGATAACTTCCGCACCTTATGAAGAAAAAATAGCGTTGGGTATAAAGATAAATTCATCTGAAGGAGATGCTGCAGAATTATTCAGAAATTATCATGTGGGAGATCTTTTGTTGATAAGCGAACCTGCCGGAAGATTCACACTGATTTCCAAGCCAAGTGAATTCAGAACCATTGTAGGCTTTGCAGCGGGTATAGGAATTACCCCTATTCTCAGCCATTTTAAAAACATCCTGCATAATGAGCCCAGAACAAGGCTTTTCCTGTTCTTCGGCAATCAATCTTCTGAAGATATGATTTACCGTGAGCAACTCGATACTCTTGCCCGGAATTATGGCGACAGGCTCCAGATTTTTTATTTCTTTTCCAAAGAAAAACAATCAAACAGTTTATTCCACGGAAGACTTGATGATAAAAAGCTGAGTCTTATCATCAATCAGATTCTGCATCTGGATGATACCGATGAAGAATCTACGATCTGGGATGCCGTAGACGAAGTACTGATCTGCGGAAAAGGGGATATGATTAAAACACTGGCCAACGCATGTTATCACCACGGAATCCCCAAGAATAATATTCATTTTGAGCTTTTTGAGGAATATAATGACGATATTTATCCTGTGGAAAAAGAATTTCCTGTCATCGAAAATATTGATGTAGAGTTTTCCATGCTCGGAAAAAACTATTTTACTGAACTTCCGGATAATAAGGAGAGAATATTGCAGCAATTGCTGATTCAGAAGTTTGCCGTACCGTATTCCTGTAAGTCGGGTATCTGCGGAAGCTGCGAGTGCATTCTTGAAGAAGGTGAAGTAGAGCTGCTGGAAAATGAATATCTTACGGAAAAAGAAGAAGAAAAAGGACATATCCTGGCTTGTATGTCTATTGCTAAAAGCAAGAAAATAAAGCTTAACTTTGATCTGAGTTGAGAATAATAAGAAACATATTTAACCTCATGTTAATATCAGTGGAAATCATGATTCTGCTGATATGCCTTGCTAATGCCTGGGTTTTTGCCCTCACTGACGGGCGGACATACAACAAGATCTCTAAAATTCCGCCGAGAGAAGTCGCCCTGGTGCTGGGAACTTCACCAAAAATGCGATCCGGGCAATCCAATCCGTATTTTACCAAACGAATGGACGCGGCGGCATTGCTTTATCACCATGGAAAAATCAAAAAAATATTGGTGAGTGGTGAAAAAAGCAAAGGATACGATGAGCCTGCAGCCATGAAAAATTACCTGATCTACCAGGAAGGAGTTCCTGAAGAGATCATTATCGAAGACCCGAAAGGATTTAATACTTACCGCAGTATTCTACGCTGTAAAGATGTATATAAAAAAGATAATGTAATTATCGTGTCGCAGGGTTTCCACAATCTCCGGGCACTTCTTTTTGCGAGAAACAACAATATGAACGCCCTGGGATTTGATGCGCGCGATGTTACCAAACCCGAAAGTTACTACAGAAACCAGTTCCGGGAGATTTTGGCCAGAACGGTTGCTGTTGTTTATTTTGCATTAGGAATTTCTCCGGATTAGAACGGATATCCGAATGCAATATTCAATGTTGGTTTAAACGGCTGGAAGTACTTTATTCTCCATCGGTCGCCTTCAGGTTTATTAGGATCATACATTTTATATGCGAGGTCAAGTCTTAAAGTGATATAAGCAATATTTGCCCTTAACCCGAAACCACTTCCAACACCGACCTGTTTAAGGAATTTATTAAGCTTAAATTCATCCGCAGCAGCTTCATTAGAGTTTTTTAAAGACCAGATATTACCGATGTCGGTGAAAAGTGCTCCTTCGTAGGTTTCGTTAAATGGAACCCTGAATTCAATATTGGTAGTAAGTTTCAGATTTTCCGTAATATAAGTACGTACGCGTTCGTCAATTTGTGAATCTGAAGGACCAAGTCCGCCAAAAGGAACCCACGCCCTGATATCATTGGCTCCTCCGTTAAAATAGGACCTGATCACCGGCATACTGGAAGAGTTTCCGTAAGGAATCCCAAGACCTACAAACTGCCGCAATACAAGAGTATTATTATTAAATTTAAAATATTTTCTTATATCAAAATCAAATTTTACGAATTGTGCATACGGAACGCCGAAAATAGTTCGTTCCGGGCTGGTAATTACTCCGCCGTCATTTCTTTTCTGATTAAAAATGCTGAAGATATTTCCTGCAAGCTCTACTTTCCCGTTGAAATAGAATGAGTTCGGATAATCTTTTTTCCCGATTTCATTATACACGAAATTGTAGATAAACGAAGAAATTAAGACATCCTGTGTCTGGCGGTCTTTATTGATCAGTGTTCCTACAAAGGCTACAAACCTGTCGGCTCCCTGCTGGTCGAGTGTTCCCACATATTGTGTATCTAGTGTAATTAATCTCGAAACTTCGTCTATCGTGCGTTGTCCTGCGGTGAATTCCTGCGCCAAGGAAGGGTTGAATGCAAAGTAATCACTGAATATTTCCCTTCTTATTTCATCATCATTCACAAAATAATCATAATAAGCATCTTTATTCTTGGTTAAACTCAGCTGAGTATTGAAAATTGTAAGTCTGTGAGATACCTTATCGTTTACGGTGGCGAGATAATTTAAACCCGTATTAAAGTTTACCCTTCCTAGACCGATATTATTCTGGACTGAAGCTCCCAACACGATGGATGAAGTAGGGCTGTACCTTTTCGGAAGCAATTTATAGTAATCGAATGGCAGCAGTAATCTTGGAAAGTTCAGAGAGGCCTGCGCGGAAATTTCATAAGCCAGAACCCTGCTGTTGATATCTTTGGTACTTCTTATCGATCCGAAAGTTCCCGACAGACTGGTGGAAAGGTTTTCTGCTCCGCCAAAAACGTTTCTTGTCGTAAGATCTACGGAAGGAGAAACCCCCAGATTCAGCAACTGGGAATAGTTGACATCCGTACCGAGCTTGAGTTCGTATTTCGGGAGCGGTTTAAGAACATACATTACATCGATGATACTGTCATTCGGTGCAGCACCGCCTCCGTGTCTTAAAGAATCCCTTGATCTGAGTATACTGAAGTTATTCATCGCCAAAAGATTCCTTCTGGTAAGATCAAATTTTTTCTGGTCGTAGACCTGTTTATTTCCGATTGTAATTGCTCTCCATATTGCTCTTGAATCATATTGATTATTAACTTTATGAAAACGTATTCCTCTTAAACTGTCTTTTTTTGTATTTTTAGGATAATCACTTACTTCATCTACAATGGCAACATCAATATTCCCTATTGTAGAGACTTTATAAGGGCTGTCCAGAGAATCTTTATGAATTTCAAGGGTTAAAGGTACCTGTTTTCTGCTTTTCAGAGAATCGGCTACGAAATAAATCTCGTCACCAAGGTTATTAAATCTGTAATATCCGTAATCCCTCATCAGGTCATTGATCCTCGTCACTTCCTTTTCAAGAACTGTCTGATCCAATATCTGTCCCTGTCTGATCAGACTTCCCCTGATCTTCTGCTGATAAATATTCTTTACGGCCGGATCTGTGATATTATAATAATATTCTTTGATATAAGTAGGATCTTTATGAGTAATAAAATAAGTTACCGCTGCTTTTTTTGCTGCTGAATCAAGATCATGTTTAAATTTCACTTCTGCATCCCAGTATCCGCGATAGGTAAGTCTTTTCTCTATTGATTCTGCACTTTTTTCCGTTTTAGTCTGATCAAGAATTACAGGTGCCGAACCCCAGTTGTGATATAACCTGTCGAAAAACAGGCTTTTCCCGACACTGCTTTTCATATTGTATTTAATGAAAAGAGAATCTCTTAATTTCTGATTTCTCAATTCATTGGGATATGTCATATACTCATTCAGAAGGGTATCATATTTCGGGTTGGCGGCATTGTAGAGCCACAAACTGAGCGGCATAAAAAGAAACTGCCTTTTATTGGGTTTTTGCTGTACGTATCCTTTCAGTTCACCGTCAAATGGAGTTTTTTTATCTTCAAATTCAAAATTATTTTGTACCAGCAGATATTCTCCGTCCGGAACCTTTTTTGTGGTGCTACAAGCATAAAGGAGACCTACAAATGTTGCAAATGATATAATTTTATAATACTTTTGAGGAGAATTCTTATAATGCTTACAGCTCATACAATAAAAGTTTTACAATCTTTAGATAAAAAGAAGTTCAGACAAAAATACAATTTGTTTTTGGTTGAAGGTAATAAAACCATCACTGAACTTTTCAATTCTAACTTTAAAATTAAAGAAATATTTTCTACCGATCCGCAAAAATTGGACCGAGCGGAAGCTCCGATAACCCATATTTCTGATAATGAGCTTAAAAAAATAAGCTTCCTGCAAAATCCCAAAGATTCTGTTGCTGTTTGCTACCTTAGTGAAGAGAAAAAACTGAATGATGGAAATCTTCAGCTTATACTTGATGGTATTCAGGATCCGGGGAATATGGGTACAATTATACGCCTTGCCGACTGGTTTGGTATTGAGCAGATTATCTGCAGTAAAGACACTGTTGATTTTTACAATCCTAAAGTGATTATGGCCAGTATGGGATCTTTTACAAGGGTAAATATTATTTACACCGACTTAGTAGAATATCTTTCCGGGACTAAGAATATCAATATCGGTACGGATATGGAAGGGGAGAATATCTATTCATTTAGCAAACCGGAAAAAATGAATCTGATTCTCGGAAATGAAGGAAATGGAATGCGTCCTGAAACCGAAAGACTTTTAGAAAAAAGTGTAATGATCCCCAGATTTGGGCAATCACAATCCACAGAAAGCCTGAATGTGTCTATGGCAGCCGGAATTATTTTAGGACAGCTTTTCAGTGAAAAAGGGCAATAGGGTTTGAGAGTGGGAGAGTTGATGAGTTAGAAATAACTTAAAACACTCAAACGCCCCCACACTCCAACTCAAATAAGTTGTTCCATACTTGAAACACTTTGGTTTTTCTGGTAGTTTTCCAATTTTTTTCTGATGAATCTCAATGCAATCGGAGCAAGATAGATTAATGCTACTCCGGCAACTTTCCTTTTCCAGTTTGAACTCTTAAGGCTTTTTCTGGCATAGTTTCCTACAATGGCAGTAACGCCGAGTTTAATCAGCATATCTGCAGCATCCCCTTTAAAAGCAGATCCCGCAATTCCCATTGCTGTATTTTTATTGATTAATGCTCCTTTTATTTCGGAAGTGATCTGTTTGGCGATTACGTCTTTTTTCAGCACTACTTTTTCGTCGCCGTCTTCATCTACTTTTTCTTCGAGATACTGATCTGTCAAACCATTGGTGAATGCACTTAAACTTTCTTTCGTATTCTTGAATGTAAGAAGATCTTCCAATCCTTCGATTTCCTGTTTCAACAGTTTTTTCTTTCTTCTTAATTCTTCTAAGCTCTCATACTTTCTGCCCATAGTTTAATGATTTAAAAATTTAATAACCTGATCTGCCACATAATTTACGATTTTCTTTTTTAATACCATTAAAATCATCATGATAAGAAAATAAAATGCTGCTACAATCAGAAATCCATAAGATGTACCGCCCACAGCTTTTCCTATGAGAAAAGCAATCCCAAAGTTGAACAGGATAATGAAAAAACCAAAGGCTACCAACATTAAAACAAGATAGGTAACAACTCCGGCTGAAAGTGAAGATTTTTCTGTGGCTTCAATTTTCAGGAGGTCAATTCTTTTCGATGCGTATTCTTTAATAGTTTCAATCATTGTTTTTCTTTAAAGTTACAAAAAAAGGAACTTTTGTTTATAAAGTTCCTTCTCATAATTTACCTAAAAAATAAATTATTTTATTGTTTTAGATCGTTTAATTCAGATTCTACATTTTTTACTACGTCTGCAGTTTTTGAAACAATCTGATCCTTGTATTTATCGTATCCGTCTTTCATAGTATGAGCTACGTTACTTGCTGTTTCTTTGAAAGTAGAAGAAATACTGCTGTACTGGTCTTTTACCTTTTCAGAAACCTCTCCGTATTTGTTTTTAGCCTGATCTTTAATATCATTAGCTTTTTCTTTAATTTTTTTTCTGGTTTCCTTACCTTCTTCCGGAGCATAAAGCATTCCTAAAATTACACCCGCCGCAGCACCTGCAAGAAGCCCTGCCAAAATACCCGCTGTATTGTTTTTCTTAGACATTTTCGTTTTTTTTAATAGTTAATAATACTAGTTTTACTTGCTTAATATTTGTACAATTAATATACCAAAGGAGCCAAACATCTATTAAAAAGTGTTAAATGTTTTTGATGTATGAAAGAATACTTTCTATCGTTTCTTCTTTCGAAATGGTGGTATTGTCTATTACGATAGCATCATCTGCCTGCTTAAGAGGGGCTATTTCCCGCTCACTGTCAATCTTATCGCGTATAATAAGGTTTTCTTTTACCTGTTGTTCATTGGCTTCGATTCCCAGGCTTATCAGTTCCTGATAGCGTCTTTTTGTTCTTTCATCAATACTCGCCGTCAGGAAAAACTTATAGTCCGCATTTGGCAGAACTACTGTCCCGATGTCACGCCCGTCCATAATGATTCCGCCTTTTTCTGCCAAAGAACGCTGGGACTGCAGAAGAAAATCCCTTACTTCCTTCTGTTTTGCGACAAAACTTACATTTTCTGACACTTCATTGGTACGGATCGCTTTTGAAATATCAATATGATTTAAGAAAAGAACCAGCTCGCCATTATCATTTTTAAATTCAAGCTCTATTTCATCGAAAGAGGAAAACAGACTTTGAAGATTAATTGATCCGTCGTCGCTCAAACAGTTCTGAAGGGCAAACCAGGTAACGCCTCTGTAGAGTGCACCCGTATCCAAATGAATAATCCCAAGTTTTTGGGCAATAATTTTAGATATTGAACTTTTTCCGGTAGACGAGTACCCATCGATTGCTATAACAGGTTTTTTCATGGCACAAATTTCCAGATTTTTTATTAAAAACCAAGTAAAGTTTGAGGATTTTATTGATGATGATATGCATCAAGTTATATAAAAATATTAGAACCGGCTTTACATCAAATATTTAAATTAAAAATCCCCGAATAAATTCAGGGATATATGTAAATGATTTTACTTTACTTATTCTCCGGCATGGCTTACAAGATCTACCGAAACACCAATCTGATTAACATTGGTTGAATTATGATATCTTACATGGGCATAATCGATTCGGAATCTTGATAATTTAATTCCAAATCCGGCTGAAAGCCCGGAGAAATTTCTCTGATCGGCCACTGCCAGTTCATTTCCGCGTTTTACATTATATCCCAGCCTGATGTTGAATCCTTTTTCAGGGAACAGTTCTGCACCAATAGAGAAATGATCGGCAATTTTCCTTCCCACATTTACTTCCTGACCGTTTACATTGTATTGTGAAGAAATATCGAATTCCTGAAGATCGTGTGCCGTAATGGTAATCGCCAGCGGAATAGCTTTTAAAATCCGGGTGTATCCCAAATCTACGCGAAAAGGAAGATTTTCCCTGGTTCCGTTGAATGATTTAAACTGATATCCAAAATTTCTGAATACCAGAGAGGCCGTTTCTTTGTTCTTTTTATTATGATACGTAATTCCTGCGTTTCCTGATATGGCAGAAGAGGTGTAGTTATCAATCTTAGAAGTGATAAAATTTAATCCTCCGCCTATCGTCCAGTCTTCTTCAAACTGATAGGCATATCCAGCACCAATGGCAACATCGGAAGCCTTGAATGTGCCGTTTTCGAAACCACTTTCATCGGTTCTCGGAATGTCACCATAGCTCATATACCTTGCATTAATGGTAGCCATATGACCGTTGTCAAAATCTTTGGCATAGGCTATTGTTCCGTATTTGGAATCGGCAAGATATGATGCAGCATTCACGGAAAGCTGGTTATCGGAATCTTTATTGAGCAATGAGGGATTTGCAATGGCAAAGGAAACATCATGATCTCTTACAGAAATTGCATCGCCGCCAAGAGCAGCCTGTCTCGCAGAAACCGGAATATTCAAAAACGGGTAAACGTTTGTTCCTGTTTGTGCATAAGAAACAATCCCTGACAGAAATAATGAAAAAATGACAATTTTCTTCAATTCAGTTTATTAGTAATGCAAAAATAATCCTTTTTCGTACTTTTCAAAATATTTCTCACATTATTTACCGGTAAATTTTAAGTTTTTTAAAAATTATGGTTTTATCGTTAAATCCTGAAGGTTTTTGAAACCTTAAAGCTGTGTTGGGAATATCTTTCAAAATAGCCATTTAAACAAGATTTAAAAATTTAATCCAGAATTAAAAATCAACCTTATTAATGATTATATTTGCAAAGTCAAATTTCTGACAAACCAACAGATAAAATTTATTTAATAATAAAGATGAAATATAAAAGAATCCTTCTGAAACTTAGTGGTGAGGCCTTAATGGGAAACAGACAATATGGTATTGACAACGAAAGACTTCAGGAATACGCGGCCGAGATCAAAAAAGTAGTGGACAAAGGTTGCGAAATTGCCATTGTGATTGGAGGAGGAAATATTTTCCGTGGTGTGGCAGGAGCTGCAAAAGGAATGGACAGAGTACAGGGCGACTATATGGGAATGCTTGCAACGGTAATCAACGGAATGGCACTACAGGGAGCTTTGGAAGATGCCGGCATTAAAACAAGATTACAGTCTGCCATCGAAATGGACAAAGTAGCGGAACCTTTCATCAAAAGAAGAGCCGTAAGACATCTTGAAAAGGGAAGAGTGGTGATTTTCGGGGCAGGAACAGGAAATCCTTATTTCACAACCGATACAGCGGCAACATTAAGAGCAATCGAAATCGGAGCTGATGTCATTTTAAAGGGAACAAGGGTAGACGGAATTTATGACAGTGATCCTGAAAAAAATGTAAACGCCGTAAAATATAATTCATTATCTTTCGACGAAGTTTATGCCAAAAATCTTAAAGTTATGGATATGACTGCTTTTACTTTAAGTCACGAAAATAAATTGCCGATTATCGTTTTTGATATGAACAAAGACGGAAATCTTGAAAGAATTGTAGACGGAGAAGCTGTTGGTACTTTAGTTGATTTGTAATTGCTTATTACTCATCACTAATCATTTATATTAATGTGTAACTTATCAAAGATTTATCGATAATTTTAATTAACTTTATATCAGCATATTACAATAGCTAAAATAACATCATAGTAAAAAACAGTAAATTATTCTGGTTCTCAATGCCTGCAAGCAATTATTTTTTTGAAGAAAAATATGGGAAAACTAGAGGTAAAAATTTACACGCCTAAAAGGCAAGATGGAGACTTTTACGTTTATCTTTATGATAACGATGAACAGAAAGTAGTCAAAAAATTTTACAAGGGAGTTAATATTTATCCCGACTTTCAAGACCGGCGGTCTGCCGCTGAAGATTTAGCAAAAGCCGTACAGGGAAAACTTAATTCCGATTGGAGGCCTAAAATAAAATCAACATTGCCTGAATTGGTTGTAGAACAGCTAACCATTGGGCAATGTTTTGATAAGGCTTTAGAGTTGCACAGGGATAAAGTTAAAAGCCGGACCTTTGCAAATTACAGATGTCTGGTTCGGTTTTTGAATACTGAAGTCAAAGAAAAAAAATGGCAGAACGAACCATTGAAAAACCTAAAACCTCACCATGTTGAGGATCTTTTACTTTCCATTAAAAAAAGAAGAATCTGGACCAATAAAGAGTATAATCGCAGGCGAATAACTCTGCAGTCTTTATTTTCATCACTTTTGGCTAAACACTTAATTGATGAAAATATTGTCGCGAAAGTACCCACTTTAAAGTCTGAAAAAATAACGCCGTATGTGCCGCTTACACCAGAGGAACAAACGAAGGTTATAAAATACTTTAGTGATTTCCTTCCTAATTATAACATTTTTCTAAAAACACTATATCATACCGGATTAAGACCCGCTGAGGTTCGTTTCCTGAAATGCTCAATGGTAAGGTTAAATGGAGGCGATGATGATTTGTTGATATTACCAGAAGAACTAATTAAAACAGATCGTCGAAGAATAATCCCTATTCCGGAAGACCTTAAAAAAGATTTACTGAAGCTTGATTTATCGAATCCGGATTATTATGTTTTTGGTAGGAAAAAAGCCCGGGCCAACTTTTCTAAAGAGGACTTTTCTCCCAGTCCAATAATCTTAGGGATTAACACCGCAGGCCATGTATGGAGACTGAAAGTTATAGGAGAATTAGGAATTCCTAAAAAGCTTTATTCAAACAAGCATAAAAAAGCAAATGACAGTTTAGAGGATGGAGTTAGCCTTGAAGCAATACAAAAACTATTTGGGCACTCTACTCCGATAACAACGCAGATTTATGCGCAAATACTGCATTTAGTGAATTTTAGGACACTTAAGGAAAAAGCAAGGGACTTCAAATAGTCCCTTTTTCTATTTCACAAATCCAAATAAGGTATAAATCAACAATCCCAGGCATAACCACATTACGCCTCCAATCACTCTGGTTTGCACATCCTGACTGCGAAAAATAGACACTCATTAATAAAATCTTTTAATAGTTTCATAAGGTAAATTTAACAATACAAATACTTAAATTCTTACGGGTTTCCGTAATCTAACTTTTTTGTTTTATTTCTCTAAAATATTTGTTAGATATATTGATTATTACAAATGCTATTGCTAATTTTGAGATATAAAGTTACTGGAAACGAGTAGGTTAAAGTTTTTGAAAAAATATTTGATAAAATTTGAAAATGAACGGTAGGACCCGTAACTTTACTATAAAGCGGTTGGAAATGAAGGAGATAAAGCCGAAGAAATGCGCAGTATGTAGAGAAGATTTTATTCCATTTAGGACGACTCAGAAGGTATGCGGTCCGACCTGCGCAATTTCTTTAGGTAAGTCAAATATTCAGAAGAAAAACGCCCGGGAATGGCAGAAAGAGAAGAAGATCATAAAGGAGAAGATGAAAACGCAGTCTGGATGGTTGAAAGACCTCCAAGTTGTTTTCAATGAATATATCCGCTTGTCTCAAAAAGGTAGCAAGTGTATAAGCTGCCAAAACCCAAACCCGACCGACGCGGGCCATTACAGAAGTATCGGAGCGCATCCGGAATTAAGGTTTGAAGAAAAGAATGTAAACCTGCAGTGTAGAAAATGCAATGGGTATTGGGGCGGAAACTTAATCGAATACCGAAAGGGTTTGATAAAAAAATACGGAGTGGAAATTGTGGAGTGGCTGGAAGGGCCGCATAAAGAAACGAAGCTTTCAATTCCGGAAATAAAGATGAAGATAGAATATTACCGCGAAAAGATAAGGGAAATGAAAAAGGGCATTGCGGTTTAATGAAGGAATGATGTATTGATTTTAACCAGGCACACATGCTGTGGAAGATGGGGGCTGAGTGATGGACGATGAAGTGGGGTGTCTGGTTTTTTTAAAGATTGTATTATGAGGAAGGATTTTAAAGAAAGGTACAGGTTAATATATGAGAGAATTAAATCTGGGCCTTGTAGGTTTGAGCAAATAAAACAACATCTTCTGCGATCGAATGAATTCCAAAGATGCGAAATAACCGATTATTCAATTAGAACTCTTCAAAGAGATATTAAAGAGATAGAAATTGAATATGATGTTGAAATAAGGAATAAAATGAGCTATGATGGTCGTTATTATATAGTAAATTAAACGTGATGCTAGCATATAGGTAATGCGCTACCGCCGTGGATAGGCAATGAAGGAGTAAGGTAGAGAATCACCGTTCGATTCGGGGAGTATCAGCAAAATAAAAGTTCACATTGGAGTGCTTAAAAATCCTTATTAGGACTAAGGTTGACAGCTGGAAAGACAGCACACGCCATTTCGTCTAAGGGGTAAGACATCGGGATAATAACTCGGCAAAAGGGGTTCGACTCCCCTAATGGCACAAAAGAACAGTGGCGGAAGATAGACGCAATATTACTTCGAACGTATGTATAAATGCTTAGAAAATTATTGCCTGATTATACTTAAGGCATACAGGTATCGAATCCTGTCTGTTCTTTTAATTTTTTAAAGGTGTCGAATTCGACGGGTTTGATTTAATGCAGTTGGAAACATTCATATAACTATTTTTTTGGTGTCCCGCTGCTCAGGTAGCGGGGTTTTTAATTTAAAAGAGTGGCTTAAAAAATAAAGGATATGATAAGGATTCGTAAAGTTGGAAATGAATATATTTCAGAGATACAACATAAAAGGTTTTTAAGAAAACCAAAATGGATTCCTTTTGAAACTTATACTGGGTCAAAGGAGGCTTTTCCTTTTCTAAAATATGAAGATTGTTTAAAATCTGCCTTGTTTAAATTGAAGTGTGACATAATAACAAATTCATCAAAATAAAATACTCATGATAAAGATTGAATTTAAAGGTACTACTGAACCAATTGCAGTTAGTAGAATTGGAGGTCAAAACGATTCTCAATACATTTTTGAAGTGACAGATTCATGTTCTTGTGGTGAACATAGTGCAAAAAGGGAAATTGGTCGCTTCATTACAACCAAAGGAATAAACGTAACTGATATGGCAAATGCTAAAGCCTTTTCGATGGCTCCACATCTTTTAGAGGCTCTAATCCATTGCTTGAATATAATGGAACGGTTAGATGTTCGTTCTGGAATGTATGAGGAATATGGTAATGCTGTAATGAATTATACGCATCTGGTCGAATTAGCAACAGATTTATAAATCATGAAAAAATACGGCATCCTCCCCAACGGTAAAAAGAATTTGAAACCTAAATACGTGAAACCTAAAAACAGAAAAAAATAATGAACCGACAAGAATTTAAAGACAAGTATCACGCTGAATTTATCGCTGAAGGATTTTCAGAAGTAGATCCAGAAACTGATCCTCTAACATTTTACCAAAAAAGCTTAATCTCTAAAGAGGTTATCGAAGAAAATGATCTGGAAGGCGACACAATTCCAACGCTATTTTTTGGAACATCCGGAATAAATACGGGATATGGAATATTCACCGGATCATGTACTGTATGGCTTAATGTAGAAACTCCAAAAGAGGCGGTTGAATTTGCGAATAAGATTTCAGCCTTTGAGCCGATTTTTTAAACCTAAAAATAAAAGACGATGAGCAATAAAAACAAATTAAAGAATATAATTGAAAAGCATGGATTCACAATGGCACTTTACGAAATGACACTTAGTGTTTTCGGAACATTCTATTCAGGTTCGGTTGTCGATGCTAATAATAAAATTGTTCATGACTTTGAGGGCGTTGGAATTGATGAAGCAAAAGAGAATTTGTTGAACTTTTTTAATAAAAATTGAAGTGACCCTCGAAGAAATAAAAACCAACTGGACGGCCACCGATGCCATCCTTTACAAAACCCCGGAGATAAAACTTGCATCTCTGGAATCGAGTAAGACAAAAGTAATAGCGAAAATATAAACTAATGGCAAAGAAGATTGAAGATAACGAAGGAAGAATGCCGGACGGAAAGTTTGCGGAGGGGAATAAGATCTCAGTCGGAAATAACGGTGGTGCTCCGCTAAAATATTCTACTCCTGAAGAGTTGGAGTCTTTTTGTAAAGGTTATTTTGAATGGGCTGATAAAAACCCATGGATAAAGAACGATGTGGTTAAAGGTGGTGAGTTTGCTGGAACTCCTTTACAAATTCCAACACAAAGACCATACACGTTAATAGCCCTTTGTCACTACCTTTCTCTTTCATTGAACGGCTGGAAAAAATATGAAGAACGAGCGGAGTTCGTGACAGTCACAACGTGGGTGAGGGAAAAAATTAATAATCAGCAGATCGAAGGCGCTATGGTCGGAGCTTTCAATGCGAATCTTACGGCCAGAATTCAGGGTATTTCCGATAAACAGGATTTAACAAGTAATGGAGAAACATTGACATTTGGAGCGTTCTTAATGAAATCAGGAAGAAGTGAGTCTGAGTGAAAAGGAAATAGAAATTAAAGGGATTCAGCAGGTGGATCTATGGCGCGGCGACTGGAATAAGTTTGCCGCTGAAGCTTTAGGTGTAAGCCTTGACAAAGAACAACAGAAAATACTTGAATCTGTTCAATATAATCCCCGAACCTCGGTTGCTTCTGGAACAGCAAGGGGAAAAGACTTTGTTACAGCTGTTTCTGCTATTTGTTTCATGTATTTGACACCTCGATGGAACGATAAAGGTGATCTAATTGCAAATACTAAAGTTGCATTAACGGCACCAACAGACAGACAGGTTAAAAATATTATGATGCCGGAAATATCCCGATTATTCAATAAGGCTAAAAAGCTTATTGGTGGATTACCTGGGAGATTAAATGCATATGATATTAGAACCGATTATGATGAGTGGTTTTTAACAGGTTTCAAGGCTGATGAACATAACCATGAAGCATGGTCCGGATTCCATGCTGTAAATACTATGTTTGCTATTACCGAGGCTTCGGGTATTTCCGATGATACTTTCGGGGCGATTGAAGGCAACCTTCAGGGTAATTCCCGGATTCTTCTCGTTTTTAACCCTAATACAACAATTGGATATGCCGCAAAGAGCCAAAAGGGGGAACGCTGGTCAAAATATCGATTAAACAGCCTTGATGCGCCGAATGTTATTGCTAAAAAAGAAATTATACCGGGACAGGTAGATCATAACTGGATTCAGGATAAACTTGATAACTGGTGTACAATAATCAGTAAAGATGAGGTAAGCGCTGAAGAAGATGACTTTGAACATGATGGAGTTTGGTATCGCCCAACAGATATTTTCAGGATTAAAGTCTTGGGAAAATTCCCAAAGGTTTCAGAGGATTCCCTTATCCCTGAGCAATGGATCGAGGAGGCTAACAAAAGATGGTTAGAATACAAGCATAAAGAGGCTGGAAGATCCGGACGTTTGGTGGTGGGTTCTGATATTGCAGGGATGGGTCGCGACAATAGTGTTGATGTTTTTCGTTATGGTAATTTCGTAGATAAAATTGATGTTTCAAATTCGGCTGGTGTTGCAGATCATATGAAGGTTTCCGGGAAATTAGCATCAATACTAAAATCAAACCCAAATGCATACGCTTCCATTGATACGATCGGAGAAGGCGCCGGCGTATTTTCGAGATTAGAAGAACTAAAGATCGAAAACGTAATCAGCTGTAAATATTCTGAAAAAGCATCACTTAACGATAAACCTTTGAAGGACGTTACAGAGCAGTATGAATTTTTAAATATGAGGGCTTACTTGTTCTGGTGTGTTCGAGATTGGTTGAATCCAAAAAACGGACAAAACGCAATGCTACCACCGAATGATTTATTCAAAGAAGAAGCTACCGAGATAAAATGGTTTTTCCGAAGTGATGGAAAAATACAGATTGAATCAAAAGAAGATATAAAAAAACGTCTGGGCCGGTCTATTGACTTGTTTGATGCACTCGCAAATACTTTCTATCCGATTGTAGTCAAAAAGAAAACAGACCTTAAAAAGCTCGGCAGAATGGTAGGATAATAAAAAAACTATATATGGATTTTAAAGGATTAGATGCAGAGGAAATAGTAAAAAAGCTGGATAAGCTACGGCCAAACTCAGACTATCTTACAAGTGCCGTTCTGCAATATAATGTGGAAACGCATGAGATTTTCACCAATACAACGAAATACCCGAATAAACTAGTGGAGACTGATGAGGGTACAACATCGATACCGATTAACCGGATCGGTTTCGCTATTCAGCAGATGATTGTTGATAAGATAGTTGCTTTCGGATTCGGAAAGCCGGTTTCATATGTACCTACAGATGCAAATGCATGGTCTTTGGTACAGTCGGTTTTGGATCAAAACAAAAGCATTTCATTAAATCGTAATGCTGCAAGGGAGATTTATGGAGCTACAAAAACCGCTGAAGTATGGTATTTAACGCCGGAAGCTGATAGGCTCAGATATAAACTGCTAAAACCAACGGAAGGAGATGTTTTCTATCCAATATTTGAAAATGGAGATATGACTGCATTTATCCGGGAAATTCTCGTAAAGGACGAAAACGACAAAGATGTGGAATATCGGGAAATTTACACCACTGAGGAAAAGATTATCCTGAAAAAAGAAACTGTTTGGATCGAAGAAGGACGGGAACGTAATGTTATCGGTAAAATACCGGTTGTTTATGGCTCCCAGAAAAAAACGGAATGGGATATTGTACAGCCGCTGATCGAACGTCTCGAAGAACTAGCCTCAGGACATGCTGAAATTAACGACTACCATGTGGCTCCGAAAATCAAAACAAAAGGGGAAATCACAGGATTTGCAAAAAAAGGAGAGAAGGGAGCTATCTTCGAGATGGAGAAAGACGCGGAAATGGATTACATGACATGGAACAATAACACCGACTCGTATAAGCTGGAATTTGAAAACCTTTGGAATATTATCTTCAAACTTACCCAAACCCCAGACATTTCCTTCGATAAACTCAAATCTATGGGAGCTATCTCCGGAGTGGCTGCGCAGTACTATTTCATGGATATTCACCTGAAAGTCGAAATGAAGCGTGAAATCTGGGATGATTACCTCGCCCGCAGGATTAATATCATTAAAGCGTTTCTGGCGAATGTATTAAGCACTAAAGACGCGAAGAAACTGGAAGAATTGGAAGTTGATATTGTCTACAATCCGTATATGATTAACGATATGAAGGAGAAGATCAGTACTTACACCGATGCAACAGGAGGCCAGCAGATCATGAGTGTTTCAACAGCAATGCGAAATATTGGAATCGATGATCCAGAAGAGGAAATCAAAAAGATTCGTGAGGAAAATGATTATGCAACGGAAACTGAGAATTCAAATACATTCGGGCTATGAGTAATGCAAAAAGAATCCAGAAGAAAAAAGCTCAAATACGAAGAAAAAACTTTGTGAAACCACTCAGAGTTATTCTTAGAATCAATACAAGGCCGCTGTGTAAAGCCTTAAAGGAATTGAGTGAGGCAATTGAAAAGGTAGTTAAAAGCGTGAAAGTATCATGAAGAAGAAAATCATAAAAATACCCATCTATTTTGGTGATTTCATAATAATTCTCGATACGGAAGAATGGAAAAATGTAAATGCTATTTATCAGCACCGTTTACAGTGGAACAGGCCAGCAGATCAAAGCGATGATGCATTTGTTTTCAAAGATGAGTACGCAGGATATTCGAAGTATATAGTATGCTTCAAAGATCGTCCGAAAAACAGTGTAATTGCTCATGAATGTGTGCATTTAGTCAATGAATTGTTTAAAGACCGGGGCCAGAAATTAGATATTGAAAACGACGAAGCTCAGGCGTACATGACCGGATGGTTTTTTGACCAAATAGAAAAATTCTTCAATGGACTACGACAATCAGCATAAAAAAAGAGTTCAGCAGTACCTTCGCCGTGTCGAAAAACTATTCGATGAACTGATAGAAGGTATTGTATTCAAATCTGCGCCCCTTGAATTGAAAGAGGGGTTTTTCCAGTTCCGGAAATATCCGAAGATTACAAAATATATCGAAGCTACTTTGCTGCAGTTCAACAAAGATCTTAGGGAATTGCTTACAGTTTCCACCGGAGACAGTTGGACCCTGGCAAATCAGAAAAACGACTTTCTAAAGCTCAATACTCTGAAAAGTATAGCAAAGCAGATCCCGTCAGAAGTGTATAAGAAGCTTGCCGAAGCACCACAGCCCCGGAATCTCGAAGCATTAAAAGCGTTTCAGGAACGAAAGATCAGTAAATTCACCATATCTGATCGTGTGTGGTCTATTACCCAAAATACAAAGAAAGAACTTGAATTTGCGCTTGATCTTGGCTTGTCGGAAGGCAAAAGCGCACAATCTTTAGCAAGAGAGGTAAAGAAGCACCTTAGAGAGCCGGACCGTTTGTATCGTCGAGTTCGTGATAAGCACGGAAATCTTACTTTGAGTAAAAATGCAAAAGCCTATAAGCCGGGGCAAGGTGTATATCGAAGCAGTATGGCCAATGCTGTACGTCTGACCAAAGAAGAAAACAATCAGGCATACCGGGAAGCCGATCAGATGCGAATTATGCAGAACAATGATATTGTCGGTTATCAAATACAGTTGAGCAATGCACATAAGATCGTGGATATTTGCGATGATCTTAAAGGTTTTTACCCTAAAACGTTTGTTTGGAAAGGCTGGCATATAGGCTGCATGTGCCAGCGGTTCACGGTTCGCAAAACCGACAAAGAAATCATTGATGAAATCAACAAAGGTATCAATCTGCCGCCGGAAAGTTCCCAGAATTATATTGCTGATGTTCCTGAACAATTCAAAAACTACATGGACCAAAATAAGGAGAAAATGGAAGCGTGGAAATCTCAGCCATCTTTTATGGTTGATAATCGGAAATACATTAAGTAATTCTTATATTTGCTCTTATGATCTCCCATCAAGAACAAAAACTATATGACCATTTAACCAGGTTCTGCAATTTCGCGCCATTGCCGGATCAATTGCTTGAATTAGTTGAGCATTGCAACTTAACCGGTGAAATACATGAAGAACTTCCTTTCATATGCTATCACTTTCATTCGTATTCTTACACTAAAAGGCAATATGAAGAACTTTGCGAATTTCATGTAAAGCTTCTGGCTAAAGTTCAGCAGCATAAAATGCTTTCCGATAACGTATCGAATACACTTCTTACGCTTCGGGAGCCGCTAGTGAAATCTGGGATAGCAGATTATGAAGCTAAGAACCAAGAGTATTGGCGGGAAGTAGTAGAGACAACGCCGGAAGTACAAGGGAGAAGTGAGTTTAGGAAATATCTATCTAATAAGTAATATAAAATAAAATAAAATATTATTATGAATAAAAAAGACGTACCGCTTTATGTATTACATTGTTTAGAGCCTATTGCAACTTTAAAAGATAATAGGGTTTTGATCGAAAAAAATGACAATATACTGTTAACGGTTAAGGATGCTGATCCGAAATCAAATTTCATGTTTCAAGTAGTTTCATATGATTATTCTAATGGAGAAAGTGCCTTTAGGGTTCAGTACTCTCCAAAAAGTGACAGGGAGATTAGTGCGAATTCCCAAATAGTAAGAGAAGGATATTTAATGGAAGTTTTTAATAATTGGATTAGCAGAATTGAAGAATATAATAATGTGAAATCTATTTTTGACGATCCAATATTAAACGCTTTTCAGGCTGAATTTTATTCATACTTCAATCTGAAGGACGAATCTTTAGATGATATTCCTTTTGAGGTTGAACAAATTATTAAGCTAGATTATCTTTTAAATCGCGTAGAAACAAGATTAATTGAAATGTCAGATGACAGTAATAGAGTTGTTATTGATTCAATTATACTTGAGATTGAATATGTACGAGAAAATCTAGCTACGCGTTCTCAGAAATGGATTGCCGAGAATGTTTCTAAAATTTATGCTCAAATTGCAAAATTAGGATCTAAGTTTATGAAGGAAATCTGGGTTGAAGGCAAAAAAGAAGTTATAATAGAGATTGTAAAAACTGCAATAGTAGAAGGAATAAAATATTTAAGTCAATAAAAAGCCCCAAATTTGGGGCTTTTTTATTTATCAATTTTGGTTAGGGCGGCTTTATTAAAGGTAGCGGTCTTTAGTTCATATCCGCCGAACCAAACGCACGATAAATAAGAACTGCTGGCGCCATTACTGTTTACAGTCATTAGTATTGTTCTTTTAAGATCAGAGTTTAGGTGTACAATGTCACCGATTTTAATTTCCATGGTTAAAGTTTTTAGTTAATATTAATTTCCATTCAAAGTTAATTATTTTTCTTTGTAAAAACAGGATAACGTTCAACATTGTAATCAGGTTCTGTTTTGCCTCCTAGTTTTGGATTTAAATATTTAACTTCTACGTGTATTTTGTCAGTCCAAGGAGACTCGAAATTGTTTAAATATTCTTGAAGATCATCTTCATTATCGAAAACGGCTTCAATATCTCTATCTTCGTATTCTCCGACTACAATCATATAGATTTTCTTTTCCATCCATTACTTATTAATTGTTAATTCTTTTCCGGTAAGTGCGAAAAACAAATTTTGAAGCTGGTGAACGAATTTTATAGATGTCCTGCCCGAGAATAAATCAGCCTTCCATTCGGATGAAGATCCATCGTATTCAATCTGAATTCCATCAATGCGAAAGCAAGGATAATCCCTTACTTTAGCAAACCCGAATTTTAAAAACCAACTCTCATCCACTGCAATCTCCCTAATACCCTGAATCGTCAATTTTGCACTTGGATATTTTTCTGAATGTTTTACTACAATTCCGTCTTCGTGAATGGCAACAACTTTTGTAACGGTTGTCGCATGTAATACTAAGTTGCCTATTCTAAAATCACTATATCTCATAAGATTTAATTTTTACAAACATACGACGCAAATTATTTTTTGTCGGTTTGCTTCAATTATTTCAAAATTACTTCAATTTTAGGATTATAATAATCCACTTTTTCATTCTCAGATCGTATTGAAAACCGTGGTTCCTTTTCAATTTCAATATTTAATTCTAGCTCTGGATTTGCTTTTACAAATTCATCGATTTTGCTTTTTAGGCTTTTCTTTAAAACCTCAATTTCTTGTTTGATTTCATTAATAGTCTTGTTGCTCATATTTATAATTAATAAATTTTATATATCGGTCTATTAAAATAGTTTTTATTCATACATTCAACCTTATGATATGGCGTTTCATCGATCTTCCAGTCAGAATGCTTTACATATTCAATTTCGCCACTTTTCAATCTTTCGAGAATATATTGCCCATTATCTCGATGTTGCTGGTATGCTTCAAACTTGATTTTATCGATTACATCTTCCGCCTTTTCTTTACCGACTAATTCAGTAAGGTTTTTTTCTTCAGCTTTTAATTGTTCAGCTTTTCTAACTAAACTTAAGAAGCCCCGAAAATTATTCATTACCGGAGTTAAAGCAATTGCTTTATTAATACTTTGTTTTACCTTCTCATCCATTCCAATACTTTTTCTGTGTCAAATAATAATGTTTTTCCAGTTTTTCGACTTTCGTAGCCGCCGATTATCAATTCCTCGGGGTAATAACGTGATCTTAAAAGCGCATAAACCTTTGATTTATCCTTTCCTGTAATCTCGCAAAACTCATGAAGTCGCAGCGTAAGTTTTTGTGCCATTGAAATCCTGTTGACAGCGACTAAAAGCTGGTTTAAATTCATATCAGCCGTTCTCATTCTTCCTAATTCTTCCGTCATAACTAATATATAGTGGTTATTATAGTAAAATTACAAAAACCATTGTGTATTTCAACAAAAATCTATTGAAAATTAACACATTACAGGCGACTTTTGTAGTAATTAATAAAAATATAACCTTTTAATTATGACAAAAGAAACTATCATTGAAAAACTTAAAACCAAATACGCGAATTTGGGGTTAAGTGATGAGATTTTAGGGTCGCAGGCAGATTTTATTTTAACCGGTAAACCAACTGACGAAACTATAGACGGAGTAGTCGACGGAGTAGGGGGATTATTAAAATCAATTCAGTCAAGCTTAGACAAAGCGAGACAAAAGCCACAACCTCCAAAACCTGAGCCAACGCCAACGCCAGCACCGGCGCCGAACCCAAATCCAGCACCCAATCCAGGGAACCCAGATCAAAGTTTAGCCGAACAGGTTAAGGCACTGACACAATCCGTACAGGCGCTAGTTTCCAAAACAGCCACTGACGATAAAAAAGGAAATCTTGTAAAAGCTCTGGCCGCCAAAAGCATTCCAGAGAAATATTACAACAAATTCCTTAACACTGTGGACTATGGCGAAAACTATTCTGAAGAAGAAACGGTAAAAGCTATGGAAACTGAATACGAAGATTTCAAACAGGCTTTTGCAATCGACGGAGCTAAAGGGGGGAATCCTCCAATCGGAACCGGAGGCAATACTCAGAAAACTGAGGTTTTAAAGGATATTGAAAGGTTAGCTTAAAAAACAAAACAAACAAAATGAGCAAACTAGGTTTAAAGAAGACGGTTGTTGCGGGAGATAAGACAATTTTCGCTCACGTTTTAGAAACCGCTTTAGGTGGTTTCGCATTAGATACAACAGGGTTAACTGTTGGAGATAAATTATTGGCAGGTACTGCATTTTCTTTCGATGAAGCTACAAGACTTGCAAAGCCAGACCAAACAAATCCGAAAGGGTTACTGTACGAAGATGTTGTAATTGATTCAGCGACTTCTGTTGATATTGTACTGAGAGGAACTGTTTACGCAAACAGAATCCCGGCTATTTCCGATGCTCTTAAAGCTAAGATGCCGAACATCATTTTTTCACTTTCAAAATAACTAAAACATGAGCGAAATTATAACATCGATTTTCGGGCAATATGCAACAAGCGGAGCATTACAGGCAATTATCGATAAAAGAAAAGACAAATTCAAAGAAAGACTTTTTACTAAGTATCTTGAATGGGATACTCCACAGGTAGATCTTTCTTTTGCTGACGTTATTGGACGTAGCAGAATTGAAGCTATCGCTTCCGTAATTGGAGAAGATGCTGTATCTCCAGTAAGAAGCCGCCAGGGTCTTGAGAAATTAGAAGGTAAAATCCCGACAATTTCCCACAAGTATATTATGAAGGCTTCTGATTACAGAAACTACATTACTTTACAGAACCAAAATAACGTAAACGACGATACGAAGAAAAAACAGATCATTGATCTTATCTTCAATGACGTGAAAAACGCTGCCGACGGTTGTACCGCAAGGGTAGATGTAATGTTTTTACAGGCTCTATCTACCGGAAAAATCGATCTGACTGTGGCAAATAATCCTGACGGTGTTGCTTATGGACAGATTGACATGATGCTTCCGGCAGAAAACATTATCACGGCCACAAAAGTATGGACTGATTCGACAGCAAAACCAACAAGCGATCTTGAAGCAGTTATTGATGCAGCACAAGCAAAAGGAAATGGAGAATTCGCAAAAATGCTTATGACCCGTCCGACCTTCAATAAGCTGAAAGACTCTGCCGAAATCCAGGCGATTTTCAAGAATTCAAGCAAAGATAACTATGCATTGGTAACCCTTGCAAGAGTGAACGATTTCATGACTTCAAACGGTCTTCCTGAAATCGAGCTTCAGGATTCTTTATTCGGACTTGAACAGGATGGAGCAATTACCACGTTCAAAGCGTTTGCTGACGATGTGATTGTATTCGTTCCACAAGGGCAGCTTGGAACTGTTAAAAACGGTTTAGTGGTAGAAGGTGACTTGATGCAAGTTTCCGGACATTCTTACGCTAACGTTGACCGAGTAAAAATTGCTAAATGGTCCAAAACGGAGCCAATGAACGAATTTACAAGAGGACAGCTGCATGCAATCCCGGCAATCACTGCAATCGATGCGGTATATCATTTAAAACTGAAATTATCATAGAAAATGAAAGTTAGGGATTATATAACAGCAAACCTTGAATTATGGTCGGTTGATCTTTCCGATTCGCTTATTGATGCAGAATTGATTAATGTCGGTTTGAATGGCGATTCCGAATATAACTCCGAATCAGAAGTAAAAACTAAAACGCTGTTTTACAACATAATCCCTAAACTTTTATTAAGACCGAAAAGTGTTTCAGAAGGAGGATATTCAATTACCTATGACAGTGAGGGTATCAAATCATATTACGATATTCTTTGTCAAGAGTTGGAGTTTCCGAATGTACTTTTAAAAAATAAAATCCGTGATCGCTCAAACCTTTGGTAATGAAACAGTATCCGTACAAGCTTGAAGTATTCGTCAAAACCGACGCTACTTATGATCCGGACACAGGTTCATGGATTCCAGGTTCTGAAGGTTGGCAGTATTTCGGCAAATGCCGGGATGAAGTTAACAACTCCGGAACTCGAAGTAATCAAAACGATCAGATCAAGTACGAATACACATGGTTAATACAGTGTCCGAAGGATTTAAAGCCAATCAACATAGGATCGACTATTCGGGTAATCGACAAAGACGGAAACCAGCGAATGACAGGTGAAGTTTTGAGAACAAAATACGATCAAATGCATGCGAGGATATGGGTATAAAAGCAAACTTTAAGATGCCGGAAGTCAACCGATACATCAATGATATGCTGGACGCTAAAATACAAAATGCAATCAGGATAATGCGTGTTGTAGGTGAAGATGCGGTGAATGAAGCAAGATCATACACAAAAGATCGTGACTGGCACGATGTCACCGGGAATTTAAGATCATCAATCGGTTATGTGATTACCCTTAATGGGCGGGTAGTAAGTGAGGACTTTAATTTAGGTGTAACCAATTTTAAAAAAGACGGAACCGCAGATAATAGGTTTAAAGCGGGTGGTGTCGCAAATAAGGATGGTAAAAAAATTGGACGTGATCTCGCCATCGATATTTCCAAAGCCCTTCCGGAATTAGCTCTTGTAGTTGTTGCCGGTATGAATTATGCCGTTGCTGTTGAAAGCCGAGGGAAAAACGTTCTTTCCAGTGCTGAACTCAAAGCAAAACTTGATCTGAACAGATTCTTAAATCAAATAGCATGAGACAGTCAGATATTGAAGGAAAGCAATGGATTTTCGACATTCTTAAAAATGGCGGTGTGAGATCTGTTATTACCGGAGAGATCTACAAAGATTTTAGGCCTTCTGGCAGCATAAAGGAAGATATTGTAATCAACAGTATCACCATCAATAATACTTTCTTTCAAACCGGGGCATTCAATGTTAATTGCTATGTACCATATTTGAAAGTAACTATTAATTCCGTGACGCAGAATGTTCCGAACGAAGCACGACTAAAAGCAGTGAAAGATGCTGTAAAGCCTCTTCTGGAAAACAAATTTACAAACAACGGAAATATTGACATAGAGTTCAGTTCTACCATTATGGATGAAAAAGACTGTTATATCAATTTTCGATTAAAATTAAACGCATTTAATAACAAATAAAATTCAATAATAAATGGGACAGATTAATAATGGTGTGGCAAAAATTGAATTAGCACCAATCGCAACAGACGGCGGAATGGGGTCCGTATTTAAAACCCTGGGAGAAACGATGCTCGGAACTCTTAAAATCAATATGGAAGACGGCACAACAACCGACTTCAATGTTGAAGAGTATGACGAACCTCTTTTTACCAGAACAACTAAAGGAGCAATGTCTTTTGATTTTGACGTTGCTAATCCGGATGCTGATACACTTGTTGAACTTGGAGCCGGAACCAAAGATGAAGACGGAAACTACATTCCACCAATCGGACATGTAGTAGTGGAAAGAAGTTTGAGAATCACTCCAGAAGTAGGATTTGGATTTGATGTTGTAAGAACGCTAATTACATACAAATTCACTTCTGATATGGGTAAAGACAATCTTTTAGGCGTTTCCGTTAATGCTAAAGTTTTGCGGCCAACTAAAGCAAATACACCAACTTTCGAGATGGTAAAATATCCAATAGTACCTTAATTTTTCTTTTCAGCGCACTTGCTTAGGTGGGTGCGCTTTTTTTAACATTAAAATATTGTACTATGAACGAAGAGGAAAAATTAGTTGCTGAGGAAAAAGAATTAAAAATTTTAAATGAGGTTGGTTTTGTAGTTAAAACGAGGCTATTCGGAAAAGAAAGAGTTTGGAAAGTTAGAAAAGTTCCACTTGCAGTAATGTTCAGACAGAGCCATCTTTTTTTCAAACTTAAAACACACCAGGATCAGTTGCAGAGCGATGATGTAACTGGAATTTTAAACGCTCAGTTCAATTCAGTTGCGGATAACGCGAAATTATGTGCTGAAATTATTGCGATTACCATTTTAGGGAGGCGATGGAAAATACGTCTTTTCAAAAGATTGCTCACTGAACATCTTTACGAAAACATTGACTCCAAAGATTTACTGGAATTCACTCAAAACATTCTTTCGCTGAACGACTACCAGTCTTTTATGACCTCTACCACATTACTAAGCGCAGTAAGAGTGACGAATCCGATGAAGGTAGAGAAAATGGATTAAAAACAATCTATGGACTATGTGGTCAGCTCTGTCACCACTTTGGATGGTCACTCGAATACTTATTGTGGGATGTTGATTATGCATTCCTGCAGCGGATGCTTATCGATGCACCTTCTTACGATTACGACAAAAATGAAACTGATAAAGGCTCAGGAAAGCCACCCGGAAAAACGGTAAGCTATACCGATCAAACTCCGGAACAGCTTTTCTCAATGCTTGAAAAATATAAATAATGTAGAGGATGAATAATGCAGGAGGAGCGTTGAATTTCAATGCAGTGCTGAACTTGAATGAATGGAGAAGAAACGTAGATCAAATGCGACGTGATATTGCTGGTTTAAATCAAAAAACACAGCAAAACACGCGACAAATGGACAATGCATTCCGAAATCTATCGGTTGGTGTTGCAAGTTACTTTTCAGTTCATGTTGTTAAGGATTTCATCATGGAACTTATTAATGTTCGTGGTGAATTCCAGCAGATGGAAAATGCAATTGAAACCATTACCGGATCTACGCAGGTCATGAATGGATTGATGGATGAATGGAAGGAATTGACACTCCGTTCCCCATTTCGTCTTTCTGAAATCGGACAGGCAGGAAAACAGCTTTTAGCTTACGGCATTGATGTCAATAAAGTAACACATGATATAGAAATGCTCGGTAATGTTGCTGCAGGTGTTTCTGCTCCTATAGGCGATATTGCATACGTTTATGGAACCTTGAAAACCCAGGGACGTGCTTATACCAGAGATATTCTTCAATTTACAATGCGTGGTATTCCAATCATGGGGGAACTTGCAAAAGTAATGGGAGTGAATGTTTCCGAACTTAAAGGGCTAATTGAAGCAGGTAAAGTCGGATTCCCAGAAGTTGAAAAAGCGATGAACAACCTTACTTCAGAAGGAGGAAAATTCAATAACCTTATCGGAAAGCAAGCAACTACTCTAACTGGTTCATTAAATAGAATGAAACATGAGTTTGAGTTAATGCTCAATGAAATTGGTACTGCAAACGAAGGCATTCTAAAGGGGGGTATTGATGCTATTACTCATCTTATTGAAAATTACAAAGAGGTTGGAAGGGTGCTTTTAACTCTTATTGAAATATATGGAATTTATCGTACTGCCTTACTAGTAACTGCTGCAATTCAAAAGGCATCTATTGCAATTGATGCTATAAAAGCATGGATTTCATTGGCCAGGAGCATAAGAACTGCTGCTGACGCACAAGCATTATTTAATTTAACCGCAAACGCAAATCCGTATGTATTAATCATTACTGCTATAGGTGCTTTAGTTGCAATTACATACAATTACAGGGAAGAATTAGGTGAACTGTTAGGTATCATTGACGATACTACGAATGCTCAGAGAGCACAAGAGGAAGTCATGGCTGAATATCATTTGAACTTTTCAAAAGGCGTTTATCAGACCAAAGCTTCAATCAGTGAACTTGTAAACACTATTAAAAACGAATCGTCAACTTTGGAAATGCGGAAAACCGCCTACGAAAAGCTGATAAAAATAGATGAAACTTTCCGAGGAGCATTAGACGCGCAATATAGGGCTACTACAAAGCTTGGCGAGGCAATGGTTTTTGTTACTCAAAAAATTGATGCCTTTGCAATGGCGCAGGCCAAAGCATCTGCATCTCGCAAACTGCTTGAACAATCATTTGAAGCACAGTTTGAACGTGATGCGGTAAAAGTGCAAATTGATAACGCTAAAGCCGAAGCTAAAAAGTGGCGAGATTTAGACGTAGAAGCAAGAAAGCAAGGAAAAGCTAATCTAGAGTATCTGAGGAATGCTGTTAAATACGATCAAGAAGCCGCTAAACTTGAAAAGGAACTTGTCGAAAAAAGAAAAATAGCTAATCAAAAAACAGGAGTTTCCAATACTATCATTAGGGAAAATAACAAACAGGTTAATGATGCTACAAAAAACCTGGAAAAAACTAAAAAACAGATTGCGGAATACAAAAAGTTAGGAAAAGATGTTGGTCAGCTTGAAAAAAACAGGGAAAAACTTGAAAATTTCCTGAATGGATTTAAGCCGATAGATATGACTCCTGAAGAGGAAACCAAAGCAAAAGAAGGCTGGGCAGCAAGAATTAAAGCACAAATAGACGAATTAGAATCACAGCTTGACAGCGCTCCAAATCAAGCTGCATACATGAAGATTAAAGATAAAATTAAACAATTAAACGACCTCCTTAACCCAAAACAAACGAAAGAAAAACAATATGCTGAAATTATTCCAGAAGATTCAATAAAAGCCCTACAGCGTAATGCTCAGCTCTTATCTGATGCTATTGATGTAGCATCAAAAGGAATGGTTAAGCTTCGTAAACTTGATAAATACGGCAACGATAAGGATAAGAAAGGAAATCCTTTTTTAACCGGTAAAATTATATCAATCGAAGAAGCCGGTAAAAGACTAGAAGAAATTAACGGGGAAATAAATAAACGACAATATAAAAATTTTGATGAACAATTAGCAGAATCTGAAAAACAATGGAAAGCTAAATATCAGATTGCTCAGTATTATGGAGAGAAAATAGCCAATGAGGAGTTTCCAGATTTGAAAGGTTCTTACTATGATGATATTTTACAGAAATTTCAGGTCTTAGACAATAAAAGAAATGAAGGAGTTTCTCTCACGGATTCTGAAATAAACCAATGGCAAAAACTGAAAGATATTCTTTCGTCATTAACAGGACAAAAAGATCCCCTGTCGAATTTCAATGATTCTATTGATAAGGCTTTACAAAAATTGCCTTCACTTTACGATCAAATTGAATATTTAGAAAATTTAAGGGATTCTCAAGATAATACTGGCACCAGTCAAGGGTTTTATGCAGCTGCTGATTCAAAACTTCAGGAAAAAATTCAAGAGCAAAAAAATATTTACCAACAATTTATTAATGAGCAAGAAACATTTGAACAAAAACAAGTCAGTATAGCTCAAAAATATAATGGCATACGTAAAGAAATTGGAAAAAATAAAACTCTATCAGATCCGGAAAGATTACGTCTGTTAGATGCCGCCGGAAAAGCTGAAGCTAAAGAGTATAGGGATGCGTTTGTTTCTGTGATGGAAAAAACAGATTTGTTTGAAAAGGTGTTTGGAAATATTGATGCTCTTACAAAAAAGGAAATTTCAACTTTTATTCCTCAATTGGAATCAAAAATAAATGACCTAATTAATCTCGGAGCACCTGCTCAGGAAGTTGAAAAGTTTCGTGAAAAGCTTGAAAAGCTTAAAGATCTATCAAAAGATTCAGGCCCTGTAAAAAAGCTTATTGACAGCTTTAAAGAACTAAGAAAAAAAATCCGAGAAGGTACAGCTACCCAGGAAGATTTCAACAGATTAAACCAACATCTACAGGAAACAAAATTTTATACCGATTTAGCAGTCAACTCTGCAAAAGAATTGGCGGAAGCATTAAGCATAGATGGCAAAGGCGGACCATTTGAAAAGTTCGCAAAAGATCTTACCCAAACTCTTGAAGGTTTGGTTAATGCGTTAGTTGGTTATTTTTCTGGAAACATTCAGCAAATGGTTGGTGGTATTGCTCAAATGGTTGTCGGTATTGTTAAAATGCTTTCCACCGCTGGTGACGGCAGAAAAGAGAAGGGTATAAGAGCTTGGAAAAGAGCAGTTGATGAACTAAAAGCATCATATGAAGAACTTCAACGGGTTATCGAAAAAACAGCTGGAGAAGGTCAATTATCAATGCAACGACAACTTATTGCCAACCTAAAAGAACAACAAAGGATTCTCATTGAGATGCGCTCTAAAGAATCAGAAAAAAAGAAATCTGATCAGGACAAGATAGCTAGTTTCACACAGCAGATAAATGACATAAATATTCAGATTCAAGACCTAATTGATAATTTCCAAAAGTCAATAACTACAACAGATTTCAAGGAGTTATCAGAAAAAATATCAGAAGCTCTTATAGAGGCTTTTGGGAAAGGTGAAGATGCCGCAAAGTCATTCGAGAAAATTGTTGATGATGTGATGAGGAATGCAGTTGCAAATGCCCTGCGTATAAAAATTCTTGAGCCTGCAGTTCAGCAAATGGTTGATTCCTTATATTCTTCCATGGGGTTTGGCGGCGAATCAGGCGCAACATCTCAACAGGCAACACTTCTAAAAAGCTATGAAGATCAGATAAAAGAGATTGACGAAAAGTTAAAAACCGCTAGTAGCACGCAAGCTTACGACTTAAATAAGATTAAAAATAGTCTCCTTGAAAAAATAAAAATCCTCCAACAGCAGATTGCAGCAAATGTGGTTTCTGGAAGTTTCGATGGCCTTACGCAAGAGGAACGCGATAAGATCAAGGCTATGGGCACAACCGCCATGCAGCAGTACATGGCAGCTCTTGAACAGTATAAAGAATTGTTTGGAGAATCTGCGGAAAACGCCCAGGGGTTGAAAGGTGATATTAAAGGAATTACTGAAAAAACAGCCGGAGCATTGGAAGGGCAAATTAATGCCATGCGTATTAATGTGGCTGAAGCGTTAAAGATTCACCGTGAAAACCAGAATGTATTTAAGAATCAATTGTTGCAACTAACTCAAATTGAAATTAATACACGGCCTTTGAAAGGAATATACGATCAGATCAAAGAATTAAACTCAAAAGTTAAAAACAACCTTGCCGGTGTACCATAATGAAAACAGATTTTATACTCACGAAAATAAAAGAATTTCATCCTTGCAAAGAAGGTTTTCAAAATGCTGTAAAAGATTCTTCCATGAAGAGTCTTTGCAGCTTGTTTTTTGCCAATTCCGACTGGGCATTAAGGGAGAATTTCCCATCAAAAGAAGTACTGCAAAAATACCGTGGTTATTATGAACAATACGGGGTTTTCTACCAGTCCAAGTCTTTACAAAAGGCATTAAGATTGGCTATATTTGACTGTGTTTCAGAAGTTAGCTTTTCGGGCTATGATGTGTCTGAAATTTTCATCCGGGGAAATTCTAAAATCACCGTTAAAGCTTCCGGATATACCAAGCTTTTTATTACGGTCCTGGATGATGCGGAATTAATTGTGGAGAAAGAAGAAACGGCCAATGTTAGTGTATTTCGATACGGCGGCAAAGTTTCAGGTGATGCAGAGGTAAAAGAATGTAGATGGGATTAAAATGGGCAATAAACGGTTTTGACTTCTTAGATTTTGGCGTTCATGTGTCGGAATCGAAAGGTGTATTGGATAAGTTAAAGCCAAGAGAACGCAATTCCTATACCTGGACTGAATACCATGGTAAGCAAATCGATCTTTCTGCTCCAAAATACGAGGCCCGGGAAATATCTCTTTCGTGCTGGATTAAAGCTTTAAATATTGATGATCTTACGGATAATTTCAATGCATTCCTATCTTTTTTTGATAGAAATTCCACTAGCAGATTATCATTAACACCGTTCAATCAAAAACCCTACGCATACGAAGTAATACTCATTAATGGTGTCGAACTTGAAAAGGAACTCCGGGAAGGGGAGATGTATGGTTCTTTTACCTTAAGCTTAATAGAGCCAAATCCAATAAAGAAAATTTTAAAGACAGAATTAGATACGTTACGCATTAAGTACACTTCCCCTTATGAAACTGAAATTTTCCCGGGAGACGGAACAAAGCTAATCGGCCGTGGTGATGTTGATTTTCTTCTTGATTATTCAAAGCCAAATTATGAAGGTTCCGGAATATCACTTGTTCAAGGTAGTGCCTTAAACAGTCAATATTATGAAGTATACACCGTGCCTACAACTGACAATAGTTATCAGTTCACAGTTGAAGTGACATTGGCAAGCCCGCAAAACATCAAGTTTTATATTCTGGGACGTAAGCCAGACAATACTTATGAACTCATTGAAAACAGCCCCGTAATCGAAGCTGCATTAGGAATAAACTACCTTAAAGTAGTAGCGGAGTTGGTCATGAGCAATTATACAAAATTCTTCTATAAAGTTTTAGACAGCTCCGGAAATGAAATACCGGGTATTGTTTACTCAAATCCAAAGATAGAAACCGCAGAAGTTGTCGGAAACTGGCAAGATATGCTGGGTAAAGAAAAGATCATCATTATCGCAGGTAATATTGATGATGTCACAATAGTTGAAACGCCTGCAGAAGTAATATGGGAAAAAATATAAAAACGAAATAATGCCAGACCAAGTAATAATTAATATTTCAGATAATATTCCGGCTCCAAATGCCGCTACAATCGATAAAGATGGATTAGTGGGTAACGCTGTGTCAAAAGATCAATTTCAGTCAGATTTGGACACTTTTAAAGGTGAAGTTCAGGGAATGATTGAATCGGATTTCAAAGGAGTTTTAATGCCGACGGATACTGCGCCAACAGCGGACGGTACATATAAGCCTGGGCTATCTTCTGATGATGCCAACCCGACAACACCGGCCGATTACGGAACACTTTATGCAAATGCCGGAAATTTGCGTGCTAAAAAAGGTTATTCTACTCTTTTCTACAAAAAAGGGAGTGTATGGACTAAATCAGAGGATCTCTTACCGAACACTATTAATTCTTCAGCATTGAACCCGTTATCTACGAGTACGACACCCGCAGATAAAAGTGTTGCTGATTATGTTGCGGAGAAAAACTGGAAACAGGACACTGTTTTCAATTCAAGCTTACAAGATAATGGGGTTAAACAAGCGACCGCATCTGGAACAATATCAAATGGAAGTTTAGGTTCGGTTTATGGTGTATCGGCGTCTATTGGAATTGTCCCAAATGCTTTCAATAAGGTTACAATCAGCTTTGCGCAAAATACCACAAGTCCAGTTACGGAAATTGAAATTAGATTATTTCAAGGTAAATCAGCTGGCGGTACTCTTGTTGCAAAGAAAAGACAAACGGTCGCCCCTGGAGCAGTAACACAAGCGGTAGTAACGGTCAATTTTGATTCTACAATAAACTATGCCGGCGAAATGTGGGCACAAATTCTTGTCAATAACCCATTTGCGTATAAAAGAGTGTCTCCAGCAACGGCAAGAACTGCAGCTAACGGGTATGGGACTCCCGCGGTCACGACTGTTAACAATTTGGATGGAACAACATTCAGCACCGCTCAGGGTTATGTTGATTTATTTCTTGAATTCAATACACTTGCTAATGTTTTAGGAATTACGCAGGCTGGTAGAAAAGTTGTGCAAAATGGTAAAATATATATTCCACTAAAGTGGAATTGTGTAGGGCATTCAATTTGGGCGCAGGACGGAATTGCTTATTCTGGAACAACGGATATTGCTGTCGGAATTCAAACCCTCGTAAAGCAAACATTTGAATTTACCGGCTATAATAAATATTGTTATTCCGGAAGATCATTAGGGGCTACATCTTTAACAGGTGACACATCATCAATCACTAATTATTTTGTTGACTGGACCGATACTTCTGATGCGTTCTGGACTGTTGACACCATTACCAATGACTTCAAAAGAAATATTCCAATTGGAACAATTACGGACTACAATAACGCGACAGGTGTAATGACTTATTATGGAGCATTGAGAGCTCTAAAAGATAAAATAGTAGCATTAACACCGACTGCAAATGTTTTTGTTGCAAATGCAATGAAAAGAAATAATGCAGGGTATACTTCAACATCAACGAATACTCTAGGGCACACATTACTGGATTACGAAAAAGCACTAATGGCTGTCGCAAAAATAAATAAATGGAGGTTTGTAGACCAAAACAGATTCAGCGGCATAATAGATGAAACGCTTGATATGACAACATTAGACGGACTTCATCCAAATGATTTCGGTTACAGTATTATCGTGAGACTGTGGAACTCAATTTTTCAAACATTTGCAAGAATAGTAAATAGCTAATGAATAATATTACTCTATACAGAAACGGAAATCCAATTTTCAATTTAATTGAAAGAGGTAAAAGGACGGTAGAAACCGCTTCCTTGAACCGCGCTTTATTGTCTGATGATTCAGTATCAATAAAGCTGAATTCCGTTTCTGAATTAGATATAGAAATAAACGATTACTTTATTCTTTTTGGCTCGGTTTACCGTATCAATACACTTCCGGCAGTTGACAAAAAAAGTAATTCTCAGTATGAATATAATATCACCACGCAGGGCTTAATGTTCGACCTGCTTCGCTGTAAATATTTCAATGCTGACGCTACAGGTTTTGGTCCTGATCTGGAATTTCCGCTGATTGGAACAATTGAGACTTTCTTGATTGCTCTAAAAAACAACATGCAGAGGTTTGCTTCAAACTGGCAAATCGGAACATTCACTAATGCCGAAACGAAAACAATAACTTTCGGTGATGATACATGTCTCTCAGCACTTCAGAAGATTTGCAATGAATTTAAAACGGATTTCTGGATAAAGGTCGAAGATGGTAAATTTGTTATTCATACCGGAAACTACGGCAAAACCGTTCCGATTCAATTTGAATATGGTAAGGGTAAAGGATTGTATTCTCTTTCCCGGGCAAATGTTGATGATAACGATATTGTAAACCGATTGTATGTTTTCGGAGGAACAAACAATATTCCGAATGAATACCGAAACTTCAGCACCCATTTAAAACTCCCAAATGCAGATTATATTCAGGATCAAGATTCTGTGCTTTCTTTCGGGTTGAAAGAAGGTTCGATCACATTTGATGATATTTACCCGCACAGGACCGGGAAAATTACGGGACTCGGTGGAACGAAATTTAAATTCTTTGATACAACAATGGATTTCGATCTCAATGCAAAGAATTCGGACGGATCTACAAAGTATCTGGTCGCAGGAACTTCTGCAAAAGTGCATTTCAATTCCGGGAATTTAGCGGGATATGAATTCGAGATCAAAAAAGGTGGTTACGATCATGATTTAAAATATTTCGAGATCATTCCATTTAAAAATGATCAGGGGCGGAGCTTCCCGGATGAAAATGCCGCTGCGTTTCAATTTGCTGTAGGCGATGAATATGTATTGCTGGATATTAATATGCCGCAATCATATATTGATGCTGCTGAAAATGAACTTCTGGTTAAGGGTCTTGAACAATTTGAGCTGAACAAAAATGCCAAGGTTTCATATTCGATGGAAGTTGATCCGGAATACATGAAAAAAATTGGCGTGGGAAAGTTTGACATTGGTGATTACATTCGGATTGTTGATGAACCACTGAAAATAAATAAAGTTTTACGGGTAAACCAGGAAACGATTGACTTTATAGAGAATGGTGAATGGAACCCATACCGATCAAAGATCGTTATTGCAGATTCTTACGAGATAAACTATGCTTCCCAGTTGGTTTTGGATATAAAAGAGATCAAGAATGTAATGTCAATTACCAATCTTGGACAGATCAATTATTCAAAACTTGGATTAAAGACAACTGAAGAATTAAAGAATCTTGTTTTCGATACTGATGATTATTTCATCCCGGAAAATATCCGGCCGAACTCGATTGAGACAAATATGCTTACTGTGGGCGCCAAATCCCAACAAATAAGCTGCTCAGTGGTTTTCTATGTGATGTTTGAAAACAATAAAAATAAGGTTAAGGTAAATCCAGGTATTGTTTACTCTCAGACTTTAGATAGAGAATGGACGATCGCGGAAGATACAGAAACGATTCCGGACGATGATTACCGATACGTTTATGCTGCTTGTAGCAAAACCGGAACTACCGGTGAAATAGTTTTTACCAAAGACCAGATAAAGTTTGATCCTGATCCGAATGATTTTTATTTCCTAATTGGTGTTTTACATTCCGTGGTTGATAATATCAGGGTATTATCGATCACAGTGGGCACAACAACCATCAACGGTGGACTTATCAGAACGGGGATTATTTCATCTCTTGACGGACAAATGACTATCAACCTTGACACACAAGAAATCAAGGCTAAAATTAAGTTTCTTGGCGGATCAGATGGTTTTACTTCGATCGACGGAGGGGTACTTATGTCTGAAGTTATCGAAGTCGGTGATGGAACAACTACAAATGCTTTTGTATCTGGTAAGACAGATTCCGGAGATACCACGGGCACGAGTGTTAGATTTGGAGCGGGCGCAAACTACGAAAATCGAAATACCGCACCTTTCAGGGTTCAGCACAACGGTAAAATGATTGCTGAAAATGCAAAAATTACTGGTGAGATTTATGCTACGTCCGGAATTTTTACTGGAACAATAAACGCTTACGCTGGAACTTTTGGAGATTCTTCAACACAGAATTACTTCACTATTACCGGAAACGGTCTGGAATCACCGCAGGGTTGGTTTGTAACAGGTGATTATCTGTCAGTAAATAAAAAGTTCGTCCAGATTGTAGGAAGTGCTGGAGCACCACTTGTAACAGTTAGAGACGAAAAGGCAGGTAGTTTTAATACATGTCTTTATTTAAGCGCAAAAAATGGCACAGGCGGAAACCTGGCTCTAGATATACCCGATGGAGGAATTAGAGTGCAGGGTCAAACCGGCTACAATGGTACTATTAAAGTTCAGACAGCTGCCGGAAGTAATATTTTTATTGAAGTCAGACAGGGAATATTAACCAATTGGTACGTATAAAATAAAATTAATGCAAGAAAATATAAAAGAGAGTGCTGAATTAATCGAAGGACGGATGACTTTCGTTCAGGAGTTCTTACAAAAGAAATACGGGTTCGGAATTCTCTTTTTTACTCTTTTTCTAATTGCCGGGGCCGGATGCTGGTGGTTTTACGGACAAGGAAAAGAAGAGGGACGGGAGAATTCCCGATTGGAAATAATATCCTTTCGTGCGGTGCGGAAAAACGATTCGGTATCGATTGAGCAGCTTAAAAAAGAGCTTATCCAGAAAAACGTTGATTTAGTAAGCTGCCAGAATGAACTGGAAAAGAAGCAGGATTTCTCACAGTTAAAGAAAACACTGCAGCAGAAAATTGAAGAGGCGGACGAACTTAACCGGATCATACGCCGGGAAACGATTCCGGACAATAAGAAGTTAAATAAAAATCTTAAAAAAATAATAAATCAGTAAGCTATGAAGAATTTACTTTTTTTACTTATAAGTTTTTTCTGTCTGGCCGGCAATGCACAAGAGAAAAAAGATTCAATGAAAGTTGTTGAAATGGCAAAGGTCCTGGAACAGAAAACCCAAGAAAATAAAAAGCTCATGGAGGAAAACAAAAGAATTCAGAAGGAAAATGAAAACCTTTTGGAGATTGTTTTCTTAAAAATAAAAAAGCTGATTTCCCATAGGAAGGAAGTTGAGCAACCGGAGCTAAGAAATCTACTTCAAAATAAGGAAGGAATAAAAACCGAAAATCAAAATGAACCTGTTACTGAGCTTCCTGAAGGATTAGACAGTGTTCGCGGTGGCTGGATTTACCGGCTGCTGCACCGGAATGATTACTACTTTAAACGTTACAAAATAATCAATAATGAAAAAATATATCTGGATTAGTTTACTGATCCTTTTTGTGTTTGGATGCGGTTCCCGAAAAAAGTCTGTGTTAAAAGAAACGGCAAAAACGGAATCGAAGTCCGAAACTTCCGGAAAAACCGAAACAGATATTCAATCCGGTTCTACTTCGGAAACCGATTTTTCTCAGTTCCTGCTGGATAATAGCCTGAAGATCACTTCAGACGGAAACCCGTATGAGCTTCAATACGGCAATTTAATTCTGAAAGGCAGTGCAAGTATTGAGTTGACTCAGAAAAAGGAAAATATAAGCCAGAAAACGCATTCTACTGAATATGTGAAATTAAGAACAATTACAACTTACCAAACAAAAACGCAACACAACACAGAAACGACTTATAGAACATCGAACATAGAGCGTTCCGGAATAAGCTTCGGGAATATGATTTGGATCGTAATTATAGCAATGATTGCCGGAGCGGTTTTATGGCCGTTGCTGAAGTCGTGCCTGCCAAAATGGAAACTAAATATTTTTAAATGACAGACGAACTGCTAAAGATAGCTTTAGCTTTTACATGGTACACGCTTGGAGTAGCCTCCGGGGTTTGCTTAACACTTATAATCAAAAATTTACTTGAAAAATGACAGCCTTAGAATTATCAAAAAAATATAAAACGCTTTTAGATAAAAACGGAATCAAAACGCCTTTACGTTTGGCTCATTTCTTCGCTCAATTGGATCACGAATCGGGATTGGTCGTTAAGCGCGAGAATATGAACTATTCAGCGGAAAGACTGCTGAAAGTATTCCCGAAGTATTTCAACGCAACAACCGCCAATCAGTATGCCAGAAAACCGGAGGCAATAGCAAGCCGTGTTTATGCCAACCGTATGGGTAATGGAAACGAAGCTTCCGAGGATGGATGGAAATACAGGGGTGGAGGATTTCTGCAGCACACCGGTAAAAACGAATATCAAACTCTGAAAGACAGAACAGGGATTGATTATGTTTCAAAGCCCGAATTGCTTTTGAACGAAGCAGATGCACTTATTGCTGCATTAGATTACTGGAATCGCTCAAACCTTTCCATTTTGGCGGACAAAGACGATCTGGACGGTATCAGCGATCTGATAAATATCGGTCGTAAAACAGCGAAATATGGTGATTCAAACGGCTTCGCTGACCGAGCAGCCAAGCTTAAATTTTACAAAACAGTTTTCAGGTAATTCGCCGGAGAAAAGCAGAAGCGGATTTGTTCTTTGCGAAATAACGGCACGCTGATTGATTTCTCATACTCAATCAAATCGATTTCAAATTACTTCCCTGGTCTATGACTGGGGATTTTTATTTTCTGTAATTTTATCAATACTTATTTTTCCTAGAGGAATATACTGATCATTTCTCCTAATGAAAATTTCTTCTTTATCAATATTTTTAGTAGGGATTATCAACTCTCTAACATCTACGTCAATCGCTTTTGCTATTCTTATTAGTGATTTTATGGTTGGATTACCGTTTATTTGTTTATTTAACCCCTCCTTAGTCACTTTCATCTTAGTGGCTAAATCAATTTGACTAATCTCTTTTTCTCGTAAAACTTCCTGTACTCTAAGCATTGTAAAAAAGTATACTGCAAATATAATACATAAGTGTAATATAATTGTTAAAAATTATACATAAATGTTGAATTTACTTTGTTTAATTGAATCTTTATAGTTAACTTTGTGTTGTAAAATAAAACATTTAAGTTAATCATGGCGAAGATTAAAACAACAAAATACTTGATCGACGGAGCTGAAATAGAAGTGAACTTTAATTGTTCATCAAAAGGTGTATTTAGCGCTTCAATACCTTACGTAATAAGCGAAACACTGGGTATAGAACATTCAAAATTAACAGGACCAAAACTTGATGAAATTGAAAAAATAATTTCAAATGCGTACATGAAATACATTGATTCAAATACTAATTATAAATTGAAGATAGGTATTGCGTTTGGAGCATGTGGGGAGTTTGTTAAAGATCCTGATGGTAATAGAATAGAGGAATTATTAGGTTATGGCAATGAATTTTTATTAAGCTCGTTCGGCAACAACATGGATTCAATGATCGGTTTTGATTTTAGGGTAATAATTGAAGAAAACCGCGATGGCAGATTTTCCTATTTTGAAGCAAAGAAAATTCCAGAAGATTTTAGCCTTGACCTAAAATGGAAAAAAGTATGTGGAAAATATATGGATGATAGTCGTATTCACAGATTTGATAAAAATGAGAAGATAATAGAATTTAGTGAAACCGCAATGCAAAATCTTGAAGAAATTCAAAAACAAATGCGAAAGGCATCTACATTTCTCATTAAGCTTATTACTTCTGAAAAGCTAGATTTAATGTTAAATTCTGCAGATGTAAAACTTTTAACAAATTCATAATTCATGAAAACACTCATCCCCCTATCAGATTTCGTACTGGAGCAAAGTCGAACACAAACATTAGATCGATCTCAAATAGATTGGTACGATGCTGAAATGGCTAAACTTGAATTAATCCGGAATTACGCTGAGTTTCTAAAGCAGCCTTTAACGCTGTCGATGTTTACCGGAGAAAATAAATTGTTTGAAGGGTTTACGTATGAAAGAATACCTATAATGGGAAATATTTTAAAATTAAAAGGGGAATTTATATGTATGGCAGACGATTTGAAAAATTCAAAAGCAACTATTGAAGATTTGATTAAAGATAATTCAATTTATCAACTCACCCCTTACGCATTACAGCAAATACAAATAGAAAATTAGCCTATAAAACTACTGTTGCAAAAAAATAACTCATTATGAAAGATAAAGTAGAAAATAAAATAGATTTTGCTGATTATTTAAAGGCCTTGCATACCGTTGGAGCGAACGAATTTATCATCCCTACCAATTTAACAAAGAAAAGAGCTTTGTATTTACTTATGTTAATTGAAAAGGTGGGAAAGGATTTGCAGTGGTTTATGGATGTTGACGAAGATGATGCGGAAGCGTATGATAATTACCAAAATGGAATACAGTGGGTAAGAAATCAGATTTTAAAGCGATATTCTCGCGCCGAGTTATCAATGCAACAATAAAATATAGCTGAATTATTTGAGTTTTTCATGGTTATTAATTTTTGATCCCTGGATTCATCCGGGGATTTTTTTGTGGAAAACTTTTTTAATGCGTCAAGTTCTGTCGTGTTATAATTTGTAATTTGCTGCAAAATTTATGCAATGGATTGGAAATTCATTTCACTTATGCTACGAGACCATCATGACGGAAGAGACAAATACAATAATAACTTTACTTTGAGTAATGTCGTAAGGATATTTGGGGAAGATACCGAACATGAGGAAATAAAGGTACAATTGCGACCTATCTATAAAGAGCTACGCGCAGGAGTAGGCAGCAACAAGAAAGACATTGAAGGCGTCATTTCTGATCAGCGGTTTTTCCAAATAATTGACATTGTCTACAACCTTTTAGAGGAATATTACATTAAGCATAGATTTGAATAGCACAAAATTTGTACTTTGCTGAGCAAATCAATACATCATGTGCTACTATGTAGATGCAAAACTAACCAGAAAGCAAATTCGGGAAGTATTCAACGTTGAGACGGACTTCAAAGAATTTCCCGCTGAAAAAATGATTTCTGGATTCCGGGCAAAAGGTACCGTGGAAAAACCGCTGCCAATAATCACAGACGAAAATCCAAATACTGCCGTTATGGGTGACTGGGGATTGCTACCATTCTTTTCAAAAGATCGGGCTTTTCAGGTTAAAACGTTAAATGCGGTTATTGAGGAACTGGACACGAAAAACAGCTACAAAAACAGCATAAATAAAAGGTGTTTGGTATTGGTAAATGGTTTCTACGAATGGCGATCACTGGATAAATTCGGCAATCCAGATCCAGAAGGGAAAGTAAAGCAGCTTCACCGAATACACCTGGATAATGGTGATAAGCCTTTCGCACTTGCCGGAATCTACAATGTCTGGAATGATATTATTACTTTCTCCATCTGTACGACAAAAGCAAATACACTCATGGCAGATATTCACAACTCTAAAAAACGAATGCCGGTTGTGCTGAATGAACGTGATCATAGTAAATGGTTAAACAGTCCGGATTATATGGAATTTGCACACCCGAATTATGATGTACCATTACTCATGGAGAACTTAGAGCCAAACAAAACACCACAAACACTTTTTTAATATGGAAGATTCAGGAATATTTGCAATACTCGAAAATCTGGCAATGGATGCAGCCGACGATCCGGAAGGTTTTTACGAATCAGTAATAGGATTGATGCAGTACGAAGCGGTGCAGAAAAACATTGAGTTCGATGGCTATTTCCGTACGAAATGGGAAATAGCAGCTGAGCTCCCGATGACGTTTAACGAAGAGTATTTTGAGAATGAAGAGCGTTCGGAACTATACGTGTATCTATCCGCTTTAGTCGACCAAGAAATATTCGCTTACTTAGAGTATGCCTGGAACCTTGTAAACGATGAAAATTTGAATGAAAACATTCTCCACCGGGAAATATATCTACTGAAAGAAAATGGTGTAACATTTTAAAAGCCCCGGAATAATCTGAGGCTTTCATTTTGGTAAGCTAAGTGATCGGCCGTTAAGATGGTTCAGGTAAACAATTTTCTTTTCGGCTAAAAGCTTTTCAAATACTTTTTTGATTTCAGAATATTCAGCGTTAATTTGTTCATCAAGATCCGAAAAGCTAAGTCCATTACATCCTCCTGTTTGTTTATGTTTGGCTTTAACCAATTCCATTATTTTTACTTCTATTCCTTGCGCATCCATGGCGCAAAGATACTAATTGCCGTTAAGTTTCGCATAATACATTACAAACAATACAAAAGCGGTTCCGACCAATGCAATACAAAGGGCTATAATCGCAAAGGCTATTCTTTCTCGGGGCATGGCGTTTCGGTTAGGGTTAGTTCTTCGGATGTGAAAGAAAAATAAAAATTTTGCAGTTTATGCAAGTGGACAATATCTAATTTCACATCGAATTCATCGCTACGATCATCAATGTCAATTCCTTCTACACAAACGCTTACAAAATACTTATGGTCAAGCTGGTAAGCAAACAAGTATGAATTATCATATAATCTTAGGCTTAAACAACTTGTATTTTCCCTATCAAATCCCAATTTTATCAGTAGTTCCTCAGTTAATTTAATAGGTTTATATACAATTGATCCGTTTTGAATCTTTTGCAAAATACCTAAATCAACGGTTATTGGCTTTCCGTACTTTTCAATTATATTACCTATTCTTAAATCAGATGCTTTTAATTCTTCTTTCATAATGATATTAATTAAATTAATTTTTTAATTCCTTTAGGAAAAATAAAGTCCTTGCCTGTAAGTTTTTTATATGTTTCTAAATAATACAAATGACTTTGTTTATAATCTTCAATAAACGGGGAATTAAATGCAATTGCCATAGCCAAAAATCTATAGGAATGTCCTATATTACTTATCGTTAGTCTTACTACGTCCATCAGATTTATTTTTAAGAAATGGAATATTCATTATGACCATTATTGTTAATAGGGCAAATCCAATCCATATTTTTTCTGCGTAAAATATCCCAGCCATAAAAGCGCATATCGGAACTGTTACGGGACGAATATCATTACATGCTTCAAGTATTTTTTTCATAATTACTTATTTAAAGTTGCTTTTTAATCTAAATAGATAATCTTCATCTATCTTTTCTCCGATGAAATCCTCCAATAAATCTTCAAAGAATGATTTTAAGTTTAATGAAGCAGGTCCTGAGGAATATAAATAAACACCATGTTCATTTTTTATAAAGGTGTCTTCTTCGTGTCCATCCATCCATTCCTGAACAAACTTTGAAATTTCTTTTCTTAATTCTTCTTTATTCATTGTTTCCTATTCTTCAGTTAATACAAACACATCTTCAAGCACGGATGGATCTTCTCCTTCTTCATCTTCTTCCGCGTCATCTGCGTAGTGGAATCGAATGTTTCTTACCTCGCCAGTATTTACTAAACCATAAGCGAATTCTGTTACTCTTTCTCCAATAAATACTTCCATAGTATCAGGTAAGTCTTTTATTTTTTCTTTAAGCTGTCCTATATTCATTGTTTGCTTTGTTTTCTATTGTTTTTATGTATGATTTTACACCATCAACGGTATTTCGATTCCGAGGATAGTCATAAGTATTTTTCAGTGCCGTATCGAGCTGATGATTAAAACCTTCACGTATAGCCCAGCGGTAACCTAAAATTAATTCAGCAGTTAAAAGATGTCGATCTTTGGTTATTTTATCTATTTTTTCTAAAGCAACAGTCATGTACCAGTCGTATTCTTGTTTTTCATAAATGACCGGTTTGGGTAGTTTTAGTGTAATTGTTTCAACCAGCGTGAAATCCGTTTTTCGTTCTCGTTTATAAACTTCGTTTTCTTTTACCGTTATCATTGTTTTGTTTTTATTTTATTAGGTTGTTTTCGGAGAGGATAGAAGATTGATCTACTGAAAATACTTGCGACCCATTACCAATAGCTCTTGAGCTTCCTGAAACTTTTTCCGGTTTAAATTCTGTATGTTTCACTGTGGCTTTTTGCGCAATTCTCTTCTGCTGTTCCTTTTGGACTAGATCGCAGGCTTCAAACATAAATATTAAGAATTCATCTTCAGTCATTAGATTTTCATCGCATTCCGATTTCAAATCATTCCAATCGTTGAAACCTTTGGTTCTCGCGTACTCGTCGAATATCTTGATCTTTTCTGTGTGCATTACTTTAGGTTTAATAGTTCTTGTTTTACTTGAATGAAATACTCTGCATCGGTTAAGTTGCATTTAGGAAATCGGATTGTAATTCTTTTATCGGAGGATTCCCCTATTAGTTCATCAACTGTAACCATTGCATTTAATCTTGCTAACATTCCAGCATCTTCATTATTTTGGATTAATGAATCAGGAATTAATTCCAAATGCTTTACAAATAAATCTTTTGCTTTATCTTTCGGTGTCATAATTTTAAGTTTATATTAAAGAGGGCCGAAGCCCTCATAGTTGTTAGCGGCAATTGCAAGAACTTGCTAATGTTGAAGTCCAATTTAATTTAATACCTCCTTCATCTGGATCGCTTTGATAAACACCACCGATTCCGCCGTAAATAGACGGTTCCCACGACACATTGAATAAATGATTATTTACTTTTACACAGGCGTGACCACTTGGATTCCCATAAGGCGTATGACAAAGAATCCGTGAAGTATCAGTGCCACCACCGGCTTCCATGTCTTTCTGAATGATGATTTCAGCTTCGGCCGCCTCTTCTTTTTCATCGCCTTCTATAGCGTCTGTTTTACCAGCAAAAGTCTGGTTTTGCTGCTCTTCCGGAGTTGTTGTTGATTCTGCGTTGTTGCATGCTGTTAGCATGGCAAGCATAACGATGCTCGCAAAAAAAAGTTTTTTCATTGAAATAAAATTTTGATTTTCCGGCAAAGAAAACGGTGCCGGATTCCGTGTTATGATTGTTTACCTAGGATCTAGTAAATGTGTTTCGGATTTATTCTGCCTGCTTCTTTAGCATAGAATATTTTTTCTTTTGGATAACTTTTCCTGAATATATTTTTTGCAGCTCTAACACAAGATGCATCAACTATAATCCCATGAGCATATCCAGTAATATTGTATTCTTTCATAATTATTGTTTTAGTTCGTTAAGTAGTTTCTTTGCTTTGTCGTAAAATCTTCCACCGAAATTTTCCCATCCATCATTATCTTCGTTTTCTTTGACAATGATCGTTTCGTTTTCAATTGCTTGAACGTATTCTTCCAGCAGCTCCCTCATTTCATCCTCACGGTCGGGGACTATTTCAAGGAAAAATTTATATTTAAGTTTAAATTTATCTTCGTTGGAATCTGGCGAAAATAATACAGTAGAAATTTCAGCATTTTCAGCTTCTGCAATTACCCATCCGAATCTCGGAAGTCTCTCTTCTACCGCTACCTTTACAAATTTTGTTTTACCCATGATACTTAATTCTTATTAGTTGATATTCTAGTTTAATTTTTCTCTTCACCCAGTTACAGTAATAAATTGGCTTTTCTTCCAGGTTGTGAAGTGCTGCGAGCTTTTCGCTTAGTGATTCGTAGAGTTGTTCGAGTTTATTCATGATGTGATTTTTTTTTAAAACCCCCGACCCGTAAGCCGGTGAAAACTAATAACCAGACAAATTATAAAATTTCTATTTTGTCAATTCTTTCTAAAGAAACCAAATGATATAAATGATGATATTCATCTGGTGCATCTCCCATACCCTCTGAGTTATCTACATCAGTTACGTGGACGCACACGTCATATTCATCGGAATCCTGGTGAGGAAGGTTGAAAATGTAACCTTTGTCAGTTTCTTCTCTGTCTTTCCAGAAGATTTCTATTTTACCACCTAATTCCATAGAATCAAATCCTTTAATTTTGTCGAAATTGTCATAATCAACATCTGAATTTTGGTAAAAATTAATTTCACTTAGTAATTGTTCTAGATCTTTATCCATTGTTTCTTATTTTTATAAAAGGGTTATGTTATCAGGGTTTTCGATCAAATCACTAGCTTCCTGCGGATTGCTGTCTTTGTTGTATTCGTACATTAATGCACTCGCTTTCTCTAAAGTAGCCTTAGCAACTTCGATGGCATACTCTTTCATTGCTTCAAGTACACGATCTCGAAATTCACGACCTTGTTTATCAAGGAATAAATTGTCCATGCTTGGACAATGTTTTTTTAAAATTTCGTCTATTTTGCTCATAACTTTGTTTTTACTTATTAAAAAGCCTTTTAAAGCTTATTCCAGCTTTCACTAAATGTTTTTGCTTTTTCGGCAGATTCACAATAATGAAGAACCTCATTAAAGTATTTTTTCTCTGCAATAGAGAAGTTCTTATCTTTTTGGCGCTCTGTTTCGTACTCTTCCCACGATAATGATCTGAAGGTATCGCCAGTTCTTTGTAATATCTTCATGATATTTTGCGCTACAATTTCGTTTTCTGTTTTTTGAAATACTGAGCTCCAAGGATATGAGCAAAAATTTGAAGGTGTTTCCATATAATTAATTTTTAAGATTTTAAAATTCTACAGCTCTTACTTGATGATTTTTGAGATGTCCATTCCATTGAAAGAAAACTGAAGGACTGCCGTATATATAATCGCCGTCACTATCCTTTTTGATGTATTGACCAAGTGTTGGATTAATATGAATAAACCTTGAAATCGCTTCATCTTCATTATTGGCAAAAATTGGCTCCTTATTAAAATTTTCATATACAGTATGTCCTTCTCTGTGTTTCCAGTTGTAAATTATATTAAATGGTTTCATATGTTTGTTTATTAAATTATTTTAAAACGGCACTATCGTAGTACCCACGCCCGTGCGAAATTTATGCGGCTTCATATCGGATCTCACAAAAGGCAACCGCGGCAATCTCGCTGTGTTTTAGCCAGCCTTCTGGGTTAAGGCGCAAGGCATTTTAATGTTACGCCCTTTGTGAGGTTTATTTTTTATTTAAAGTTCTATTCAATTCATTGAAAATGTCTCTAAATATTGCGTATTGCTCTTGATTTGGAATCTCTTTCAAATATTGATACGTGATATACTTTTCTTTTTCCATCCAAATCAGACGCGCCTTTTCTACACCAACAACAAAGAACCGATTAGGGAATTTTCTCCACTGTGTAATTTTGCCGTCTTCGATTAGTGTTTGTAATTCTTGAGGAATATACTGTCCTTCTACATTAGCTATTTTGCATTTTTCCTTTTCAATGGCTGCCTTTGTTTTTTCAATGCTAGCTTTTTGATTTCGGATAGCTTCGTTCTGCTTTTCCCATCGGTTGAAAGTTGCCTGACCATTTCTTTTATCATTCATCGGTTGCCCGTTAGCTCTCTTCACGTCAGAAAAGTGAACGTCGAACCGTCTTTGAAGTTCTGCTTCTTTCTTCGCTAAAGAGTTTTCTAATATTGATAGCCTATTTGATTTCATTCTATTTAGTTTTAAAATATTCGGCGTTAACCGTACTACAAATGTATAATATTCATATATAACCGAACAAATATAAAATGTTAATAATTTGTTAAAGTTTTATATATAACCGAACATTATACGGAAAACCTTAAATTTGTACTTGTTAATACGAACTTACTATGTGGAATCTTGATGAAGTTTTAAAGAAACATGGTTCATCCAGAACCGAACTTGCCGAGAAATTAGGTAAGAAAAAAAATACAATTTCTGGTTATGATAAGAATCCGAGTTTACAAACTCTGGAAGCTATCGCCGCTGCGCTTGAAATTGATATTCGTGATCTTTTTCCGGAAAAACAACCGGATAATTCTCAGGAAATCTTCACCAAAGACGAAAAGGGAAACTTTACATCTATTGGGTTTATCAGGAAATAGGATTAACCCAGTATTTCGTATATTCTTGTTTTAGAAGGATTGAAGGTGCGGGATTCGGCCGCCTTCCAGCTTTTGTGCTTTTTGCGCATCATTACTGTAAACTCACCTAAATCCGGAATGTCTTCTGGTTCTTTTCCTATCGGATTCTCACCCCAATAAAACCCCGCCTTCTCAATTGCCTTCATGAAACAGTCAAAACCCATTACTGTTAATATCTGTCCGAATATGGAGCCTTTCTCTTTTGTTATTTTCTGGTCCTTCTCAAATTGATCACCCATGCAGATAAACTTTAATTGCCCTTCACGGTAGGCTGAATTGTGAGAATAAAGTTCCTGAATAAAAACTTTCGAATCCGTCTCGGTAACATACGCTGGTCCTTCCGGTTCTACAAGTAGGTATTTCTTTTCGTATTTGATTTCTAGTGATTTCATATGGCAGATAATGGTTTAAAATTATTTTGCTTGATTTCGTTATACTGTTCTACAACCTTTGTCTTTTTACTTTTCTGTGTTACTTCTAACTGGATTCCGTTGAAATCAAATTTTACGATACATTGGTGAACTTTCGCCAGTTCTATGCAATTATCAACCGCGTCACCAAGCCATAAGGATCTATCCAGTTCAACTGTTATGTGTAGTATTTTCATGATGTTTTTTTGATTAATTCTTTATATGCTTCAGCTACTGTTTTATCTTTTGGTTTTGGCTTCTGGGATTCAATAAAATCTTTAAGCCATTCCGTTTTACTTTCTGCGATCCTTTGAATTAATTCCATCGGACTAGAAGGGTAGGTCGTCTGGTTTTCCGAAAGCTTCTTCTGCGGTTGCGGTGTATTCATTTTTTCTGTATTCAAAGTTTGTTTCTTCTAAATCGTGGAATCTTTGATATTCCGGCTTCCATCCTATAATCACTTCACTGTCTCCACAATGTCTATTCTTCGCTGTGATCAGCATTGCCTGATCTTTTGTCGAAAGTTCTTCATCTTCGTCGGGCCACGTTTCTATTCCGTAATATTCCGGCCTGTATGGAAAAATGATAATATCTGCATCCTGTTCGATGGCTCCGGATTCTCGCAGGTCTGATAGCTGCGGTTTCTTTCCTGGTCTTTTTTCAACTTCTCGGCTTAACTGCGAAAGGGCTATAACAGGAATGTTTAATTCTTTGGCCAGCATTTTAAGTTCCCTGGAAACAAAAGTTACTCTGTCAATTGTCGAAAATTTTTGCTTTGTAGTAATCAACTGCAGGTAGTCAATGATTATCATTTTTGTTTTCTTTTCCTCGTGCACTTGTCTTGCTCTTGCTTTTATTTCTTCCCAGACAAAAATTGAATCATCGTAGTAAAAAGGCAGGTGTTCAAAGTCGGCATTGGAATAAACTTTCTGAATATCATTTTCCGTGAAAGTCTTTTTCCGAATCCGGTTGGATGATATTTCCAATTCATCGGCTACAAGTCTTTTGTGAAGTTGAATATTTGCCATTTCCAAAGAGAAAAAATGAATAGGAAAATCATTCTTTGCAGCATGTTTTGCGAGTTTCAATGCTAATGCCGTTTTTCCCATTGCCGGACGAGCTGCGATAATGATAAGATCCGAATTCTGCCAACCCTGATTTTCTTCCTGAAGCTTTTTAAAAGGTATCGGAACACCCGGAATAGTTTCTGATTTCACGTATTCAATAAACTCCTGATGCACATCAAAAAAGCTTTTAATTGGCTTTTGGCCTGATAAGTAGGAATTGATCTGTGTAACCTGCTTTTCTGTATAGTCAAGTACTGAAAAAACGTCTGTTTTATCGTCGAAAGCCCTCAATTTCATAAAATCGGCCATTTCGATAACCTTCCTCAGAATGTACTTTTCCCATATTACCCGCACATGATACTCGATATGAGCAGATGAACTTACACCCATCGTTAAATCAATAATATATTGATCTCCTCCCGCATTGTTTAATTCACCTGTTTTTTTTAACTGACGTATAACAGTCATCATGTCAACCGGATCGTTTTTTGAGGCTAAAAAGTACATTGAACGGTATATCTCTCTGTGTTTTGGATTGTAGAACACTTCCTGATTGTCTCCGATCACGCGGAATACCTCTTTTAAACCTCTTTGGTCAATTAAGCAGGTGCCTATTACCAGCTTTTCAAAATCTACAGAATTCGGAGGTATTAAGCCATTCATAATCTTTTTCTTTTGGGGTTTAATTCAGTTGTCAATGGTTTAACTTTTAAATGTTCTGGTTTCATCCATACTGAAATCATTTTTTGTTTCCAGTTTTTCACAGGATTTCCTTTACTGTCAATCCATTTACCTACATGATAGTAGTCATAAGCTTTTTTTGCTACTTCTGCCGTATATCCTTTTTCATCAAAATAAGATAGTACTTCGTCAAGGGTGGGAGGGGCAAACTTTTCTTTTACTTCTTTTATTTTATTTACTTTACTTTTCTTTACTTTACTTTGTGCACTTTCTTCGGGGTTTATTTGTGTTTCTTCCGAGTTTATGCTTATTTCTTCCGAGGAAATCGGCATTTCTTCCGAGTTTATTAGTGAAAACTCTTCAATTTGATTTTTCCTTTTTGATATTTTACAAATTGTATCATACCGTTTTTGTATTCCTTTCGATGTGACAACTTTAAATTTTTCGTAAAGATTTTTGTCGAATAATCCAACACTAAAGCAGCACTTAATCACTTCTTTTATATAACCCTCTTCAAAGCCCGTTTTTTCCGAAACTAAGAATGGAATCTCGTCATCCCACAACATGTAATACCCTTTTTCGTAGATATTACAAAGCAGGCAAGCATATATAACAATTGATCTACCGCCCTGGTATTTTATTAATTTTCTAACCTTTATATTGTTAAAGAACTTCGTATCGAATGGGAAATATTCCAAACCGGATTTAATTTGTCTTCCCATAACTTTTTAATTGTAAATTTTCAAATCTTTACCAGGTCAAAACCTGTATTGTGTTACCCACCCGTTCTAACATCACTCATTAGGGTGGGGGAGATTTATTCAGAAAACGCTTCAGTTTGTATTTTGTAACCGTATAGCGTTGACAATTGCAGTAGCAAAGGGTCTACATCTTCTGTTTCAATCGGAATTAAAATAGTTCTCGATCTAGCATTGATTTTACAATTCACCTCTTTGCTCCTTATTTTTTTATGGAGCTTATATCGTTCAGCGTTGTCGTTTGAGGTAAATCCTCTGACTCTTGGGTTTGCTGTAAATGCTTTCATGATATTTTGTATTTGAATTCAAGGAATTCCAAAGTATTTTCAATTTCAGAAATGTTTCCACGATCTATGATTGTTACGAATCTGCTTACAAAATCTTCGTTCATGATATTTTCATTTTCCAGTTCTACGCTTTCCGGAAGAATTCCTCTGTATTCGGCGGCCTCCAAAATATCATCATCATCAAAGTCGCTAATATCTTTTCTTTCATCTTCATCAATTAAATCATATTCATCTTTTGCGTATTCTTCAATATCTAATTGAAAGTATGTAAGAATATTCTTTTCCCAGTTGGTGTACTGATTGAAGAATTGATGCTTTACCCAGTTTTCAGACTGTCCTGTTTTCCGGAAATGTTCTATGCTTTGTTCTTTATATTCTATTGTTTTGCCATCTTCCAGAACAACTTTTACAATTTTATTTTCCATTTATATTGACGTTTTTAAGAATTAGTTTAGATTCAATAACAGCATCTTTAAAGTCTTTGGACTGCAGCCTTTTAATATCTTTATTGTTCCAGACAATAAAGCCCGCATTGTCCTTTCCTAGGTGGTAGCCGTTATTTAAATCCATTTTTACTTTATTTTGATTACTACTTGATCTATTGCTAAGTCTTTTACTTTCATTATCGTTGGTATTAAATAACATTTTTTGTAAATTTGCTTAGAGTCAAAACTTAAATGACTAGACCGAGTTCTTTCAAATACACTTCAATTTCTGAATCAAGGTCAGAACGTTTAGTTTCTAATTCTTTGATTTCAGCCATTACAACCTGAATATTAATATCTTCTTCCTTTTGGAAGGTGTCCACATATCGTGGAATATTCAGGTTGTATTCATTATCTGCTACTTCCTGCAATGTCGCTTTGTGGCTGAATCTTTCAGTTACCGTACGGTTTTGGTAAGTATCAACAATTTTATTGATATGAGTATTGAGCAACACATTTTGATTTTTCTGTTTTTCAAACTCTTTGCTGGCATCTACGAATAAAATATCTTCATCTGCTTCACGACATTTTTTAAAGACTAAAATACAGGTCGGAATACTGGTTCCGAAGAAAATATTGGCAGGTAAACCGATCACAGCATCCAAATAATTTTTATCCTTAATCAGATATTTTCTAATCACCAATTCGGCGGCACCACGGAACAGAACGCCGTGTGGCATTACGACAGCCATAATTCCGTTTTCATCCAAATGATGAATCATATCTTGAATAAAAGCGTAATCGGCTTTACTTTTGGGTGCTTGTTTTCCATAGTCTGAGAATCTCTCATCATCCTTAAATAACTCCGGATTCCATGATGCTGAAAAAGGAGGATTTGCTATAACTGTTTTCATTTTTTTGTTTTTAAATAATATTCTCGACTTTTCAATTTTATTTTTTCTTTGTTTTCGCTCTTGTACTTTTTGATATAAGATGATAAGTGATCCTTATTTTCTGTTCTATAAATTTTCATGTAATTAGAAATATGTTCTTTGTTTTCAAGTCTCCATTGCTTTACTTTCAGTTGATATTTATCTTTGTTTTTAGCTTTGGATTTTCTGTTTATCTCGCGGGTTTTATCTTTTCTTCCGTCTCTATAACATTTATCGCAAAGTCGCCAGCTCAATCGGAAAAGACTCTTTGGCTGATCGCATCCGCATTTTTCACATCTCCACAAATCTTCGGTTTTGTGAATGACCTTATGATTTATATCTTCGATGTCAACATATTCAATACGAAGATCCTTAATAATCTGGAAGTAATATTTTTGAACTAAATGCTTCCAATTATCTGCAGAAAATTTTTCATCAACAATAAGATTGTGTACAATTTCAATTGCCTCTATTTTATCGCTAGATCCGGCCTTGTTATGAATAAATGCTTTTGTGTAAGCTATTATTTCATTGTAAATAGAATCAGAAATCATAGTTTTTTAAATACGTTATTAATAACAGTACGTTTCTGTTCATCAGTGGGATGCACATAAAGGTTTAGAGTGGTGCTAATGTTGGAATGACCAAGTAAAACACTAACTGTTTTATAATCCGCATTACCTTCAATACATCTTGTGGCAAAACTGTGTCTTAAACCGTGGAATTTTATTGCGGGAAGATTAAGTTTTTGCATGAAATTTTTATAGTAGCTTCTGTAAGACCTCGGCTCTGTTGGCTTTTCATCATTTGTTAAAACATAAAATTCAGGATTCATTAACTTTTTCATCGGTTTAAGAATAGTGTACAAGTCTTTTGTCATTGGTATTTCGCGGCAAGAGTTTTTAGTTTTTGGTGTATCAATTAAAACTTCTGTTTTTCTTGTGTTGTTCTCTCTATCAATCACATATATGCGCTGTATTGTTTTGCGAATAATAATAACTTGGTTTTCAGTATCAATATCCTCCCATGTCAATGAACATACTTCTCCAATACGCATTCCGGTTGAAAGAGATATAAAGATTCCTATATTTCGGAAAGTAAAATGTTCCTTTATATAATCCATTATTTTTTTTTGATCTTGACGACTAAGAACTTCCATTTTTTCAGTTATACGCTGGGTAGGATATTGAATATTCCAATCGGTACTAACTTTCATGAGATTGTACTTCACTCCGAATCTTAGTATCATTTTAAAAACAATCAATATGTCTTTTATACTCTTTTGACTTAATCCTTGCTCAAGTTTTTTATGTGTAAATTCTTGAACTTCAAGTTCAGATACATTAATATGATTTTTAAACTCACTTTTAATATGGTTTTCATAAAGTAAAACATATGCTGAAAATGTTGATTTTTTAACATATCTTTCTTTATGTTTGCACCATTCTAAAAAAACTTTATCTATATTCATAATTTATTTATTTTTGAAAATTTTATATCACTTGTAAGCAGGTATGTTGCTCTTATTTCTTTTGATAAAACATTTCCGTGGAAAACATTTCCTTGTATATTCCGTATTGATAGGTTTAATAACAATATCGGTAACGATCTATTGGAGAGATCCCAACACTCGATAGGATAGTCTGAAGTATTGAAGTTTACTGAATTGTTTTTCCTATACCACCAATTTGCGATAAGTAAAGAACCATTTCCAGCAGTCGGTTCATAAATTCTTCCTGGTTCACAACCTGTTATTTGAGACAGTAATACTCCAACCGAGTTCGGTGTAAAATCTTGTTTGTCTTGTTTTCTCTGCGCGAAGTCATCTTCATACAACTCTTGAAACCAGTCGTAGGATAAATCATTATTGTTAGCATCAAGCAATTGCTTATAAATGTCATTTCTTTGGTCAAAATCCTCTTCTAATAGCATTGAAATAGCAGAAGGTAATTCAAGTATATCCTCAATTTTAAAAATTGATAAAACTGTATTTTTTGTCATTTTAATTTTTGTTTCTTGTATTCTTGAATCTTTCTAATCGATGTTTATAGCTTTTGCTCGTAAAATTGATTTTAGTCGAACGACTTCGGATTCCCGGAGGTAAAGTTTGCCGTTGATTTTTACACCTTGAATTTTACCTTTTTGCACATATCCGGAAATAGTGCTTTTTTGAACTCCTACTTTTGCAGATACTTCGCTTACATGAATAAGATCAGGATCTATTTCAACACGGGTTACAGGCGTGTGAGTTTTTGAAAAGTGACATTCTGATGAAGGAATTCTGCAAACAGGTCTTTTCAAGGATTTAGCATATTCCAGAACTGCTTCAGCTTCGATAAGATTGGCTTTCCTGTAAAGTCTGCTGTTGGGGATTAAAGCCTGCGGAAGTAAGTTTGCTTTGATTTGTTCGATTTGTGTTTTTACATGCTGTGGAAGGTTGTGATTTTTCATTTTGTATTGCTTTTGATTTCTGATGATAATTTAGAAAGGAAGATCGTCGTCGTCGTTGAAGTCTTCAGATGAACCTTCTTTGAGTTCTTTTTTGACATATTTTCGTAGGTTTCCAACGTAATCCGCTTTCTCTTCTTTAAATTCATCTTTAAGCTGAACCTGAATTGAAGCGTCGTTATCATATTTGTCCGGTTCGTCGTTCACCCAAACATTGATATTAATTAATCGAACACCGGATTCAGTTTTGAAAACTTTTACTCTACCGGATTTAACAGCTTTTAATAATGCATCGTAGTTTAAACTACCGTATAATAATTGGCTCATAATATTTATTGTTTTTAAATTAATTGTAAGTGTTGTGCTAATGTTGTATTAAGTGAATTCAGATAATCCCTGGCTAAAACAATCATGTCTTTGATTTGCTGAATTCTTTTTTCGTTCCGGTAAATAATAAACTCTTTAATCCTTGCTTCTTTTGGAATATCAGCGTAGGTCATATTTTTTGTTATCTCTTGATCGAGTTCTTCAGGAAGTCCATCTATAAAACCGAGTTTCCATGCAATCCTTCTTTTTTCGTCAATGATTAAGTCGTCAGGTGTATCAACAAGTCCGTAAACTAATTTGGCTTTTTTGATATGTGGTCTTAAATCCATGTAAGCCTGTAACTGATCTTCGTAATCTTCGTTTGGAACTTCATCATCAAACAGCGGAAAAGTGGAGTAGTCCCAAGAACTCTTAAAATCAATAATTTCATCGTCTTCTTCAATATCCATTTCTCCGGAAAACCATTCATTTTCATATCGGACCTCATTTTTTATAAGGAAAGTTCCTTTTACTTCGTTGTATTGATTAATGTTTTCATCTTCAACTGAAATTCCCTTTGATAAATATTTGCTCTGAATTTCTTTAGTCCTGTTGAAAACATGCTCTTTGAAAATAGTTGTCAGGTAGGTCTTTGCGCCATCAGACAGAACCGGCTTTGCATCTCTTTTTTTTATAAGATCGCCTAGAGTTACAGTTTGCTTATCGGTTATTATACCCAATCTTCTTTTTTCCAGCAATGCAGTTAATGTTTCCTGTTGATTTGGCGTTAAAGGTTTTGGTAAGCCTTTCATTATTTTTCCAATTGCATGCGGGCGAAATTTGTAATTTGAGAAATCATGCACTCTTAACATTTTCTAGCTCTTTTTTCTTTTCGGTTACTAATACTTTATATTTCTGCTGTTGTTCCTTTGACATTTTTGAAAATAAGGCTCCGAGTTCGGAAACTTCTTTACATGCATTTATTTCGTCTGTAAGATCCTTATCGATGATAGGCTGCTTTTTTACGATTCTAACACCTCCTACAACATCGCCCTTCATTTTAACTGTGCTATCGATGTATAATTCAATGAGAAGTCCTTTCCAATCTTCAACGAATGATGATCCGGAGAATGTTTTTAGAACAGCTGCGTTAGTAGCATTTAATACTAATGGCTTGATGTTTTCTTCAAAATATGCTATATTGAAATTTCCCTTTTTTCCTGCTACCGTTACCCCCAACTCCTGTTTAACTTCTCGTATTTTGAAAACAAGCCTTCTTCCTTCTTCCAGATAGTCTTCCAAGTCGGCCACTCCGAGGTGATCGGATTTGTAAACTTTTCTGAAATGAGTTTTAGATTGTTTTTCCATTTTTTTTAACTATTGATTTTGATGTAAACCGCGAATGAACTTCGCTTAATTTTCTTATTTGAAATTTGTCTTATTTTGTGATTTGCTTTAAGCTCCGAAAAACGTCCTGAGATAGTATGAATCGGAACTCCAAGTTCTTCAGCGATTTCCGCTGTGCATTTAAGTCCGTCGATTTTGTCTAAAACCTTTACTCTCATACTCTCTATTGTGCCGGCAATGTTTTGGAAGGCTTGCCGGGAATTGGCGTTGTTCCGGCCGCGTGATAAATCGTTCATATTGGAAAGTTTTCGGTTAAGGAGTTCCAGTATTCATATTTGTCCTCAAATTCACTGCATTTATCAGGCATATATTCCATTTCATTATCGTAGCGCTTGTCTAATCCTTTTCTTTGAGCAGAAAGAGTCCAAAAATTCAATACCTTTAAGGAACAATGAAAGCATTTACTCATTCTGTAATCATCTTTATAGTGTTCACCTCCATCTACGAAAACTTCAACATCAACACTGTCAAAATGCTTACAATCATAACAAGGTTTCTTGTTTTTAGGATTCTTGGAGCAGAATTCCTCGTGTCGGTTAGCGAATCCTCGGTGTAAATAATGCTTATTGCAATACTCACAATAGAATACAGTTTTTACACTTTGTTTCATGATTATTGATTTTTAAATTCTTTTATAAATTCGTTAAGCATTTTTTACATTGATTCAATTTCAGATAGAGCCCATTTCTTAAATGCTTCAAACTTCGCTTTGATTAAATCGGCTTTTTCGTTTTCTATGTTTGCAGTAGGTAATTCAAAAGATGAAACCCAAACGTTAAGCTGTTTTTTAATTGGTGCTTTTGCGAGTTTATCAGCTTCAACTTTCTTTCTTTTTTCTTCGGCAATTCTTTCCTGCTCAGCTTTCGCTTCTGCATCTTTTTTTGCTTGTAATTCAGCTTCAACTTTGGCTTTTGCCTGTTGTTCAGCTTTAAGTTTTGCGTCCTGTTCTGCTCTCTCTTTAGCAGCCTTCGCTTCAGCCTCTGCTTTTTCTTTCGCCGCTTTTTCTTCCAAAGCTTTCTTTTCGGAGGCAAGGCGTTCGTTTTCTTTTCGAATCTCCTCCTGCTTGGCCTCGTATTGGGATTTCTTCTTGATTGAATCTTGTAGTAGATCTTCAAAAGCTTGTTCACTTAAAACGGAAAGATCATACACAGCGCTTTTATCTTCCGTGTATTCCCAATAAGGCAAGATCTTTTCTCTTCTTTCTCTATGAAGAGATTCTAATCTTTGTTTTTCAATCCTTTCCGCTTCTGCTTTTCGTTCCTCTTCTTGCTGTTGCTCGAATTGAAGTTTTGCACCGTTAAGGACTTTTGAATATTCTTCATCCGAAAGGTCACCAAAGTTTAAACCCATTGGTACAAATGCATTGTAAGGCTCTAATTCGGAAATACGCTCAGCATTTAATTTCGCTTTACGCTCTTTTTCTTTGTTTTCGAAATACTTTTCGATGTTTTCCAGATTTTCTTCCATTCTCTGGTTAACTGCTACTTCCTGTCTTTTGATTGCATCAACGAACTGACCACCTTTCAAGAAAAAGTCTTTTGTTGTTTTATGCCAAGTATCAATACCTTTTGTACGGTTATCTCTGATACTAAGCCTTAATTCTCTGGCTCTTTTCGATGTTTCAGGTGCTTCAATATCAAGTAAAACAACTTCATTATATTGTTGTGAAAGAATATCTCTTTCTGCTTTAATCTGAGGAAGATTCCCGACTAATTCGTTTGCTTGTTTTTCTTCGATACCGTATTCGGTTGGATTGATTTTGATAATTTCTAATGTATTCATGATTATTGATTTTTAAATTCTTTAATAAATTCGTTAAGGGCTACTATTTCCATTTCGGAAAGTTTATCGTGTCCGAGTCGTTTGTGATTTACATACCAGATCCCGGAATGATTTTCTATTTTTATTGTCACTGAATGTGTCATAATACTGATTGAAGGGTTTGAATAAATTGTAATAGCTGATTTTCGTTAAATACCTTTAGCGGTCTTTCCGGTCCTGATCCTCCAACCTGCATACTCACCTGATCTGGATAAACATATATTGTAGTCTGTGGCTCCGAGCTGTTCAATACACTTTCAAAATAGGTCTCGTCACTCTGTTTTTTCTGGAAGCCGTTTTCCGTGAGAAATTGTTCTGAGATATTCATAGCTTACTGTGTTGAGTTTTTAGAAATATTTCTCGCTGGGTCTTCAAAGAGTCTTTCCTGTTTTCGATAACCCACATTTTCCAGGATCTTAATTTGTGCAGCTTATTCATGATTAGGTTCTTTAAATAGGTTAAGAAATTCTCTGCGGTTTGCCAGTAAGAAAATAGAAACTATATAAACCGCTATTGGTGCGATAAAAACCGTTAAATCCGGATTTCCTGAAACTATAAGCACATACACTGTGTTTATAAGTAAAATAAAGATTAAGAGATTTTTCATTTTGATGTTTTGTTTATGGTTGAACTATTTGGTGTCGAGCCAATCTTTGTATTTTTTAACCCGCTCCCTGCTGGTTTGCTTTCTGTTCTCAATGCCTGCAAGCTTTTGTTTACATAATTTGGCAGCGAGGGAGTCGGGTAGTAGGTTCAATAATGCTTTGGCTGCTATATAATTTGGATCATTCATGACGCGTGTTTTAGTAAGTTTGATCTTTTGCAATTGTCAATTCTTTCTTTTATCTTCAGTCTTAGATCAGGAATCTTGTCAATCAAAGAAGCTTTACTTCCTTTTCTGAATGTTTTAAATTCAATTGCGATAAGTCTTTTAATTATTTTGTAACTAGGGGAGGACTTCAACACCACACCTCTGTATTTGTCTTCAATGGAAATTAAGTACTGCCCAGATTTGATCTGAATGAAAACACCGTCTTCCAACAAAAAATGCCCTTTCAAAATAGTTTTCTTCATCCCCCAGAAATATGTTCTGTTAAGAGAAACCCTTATAATTTTTCGTCCCCAGATTGTTTGTGCGTTATTTTTATTTAAATTTGCCATGTTAACCTTGTTATTATGTTAATACCCCGCAGTTATTCGGTTGCCTCCGGATAGCTGCTTTATTTTTAGCACTTAACTGCTTGAGTTTTTGTTTTTGATTTCTGGAAAATTTTAGAATCCGGCCAACCCGTATGTTTCTTAATTACATTAATCACGAAATAGTTTAGAACTTTATCTGATTCACGGTATGCCCAGTTGTAAACTGCAGTCTCACGATTATCAGTTTCATCAGCTATCTTCTTTCTTAAATCGTAATCGCTAAGAATCTTCTGGAAAACTTCAGGGCGAATTTTGCGCGGTTTTACTATATTTGTTTGATTTTTCATAACGTTTAATCATTTTGATATAGCAAAGTTAGAAATATTCTCTGTAAAACAAAATTATTTACAGACTTTTTTTCGGTATAATTAGAAATAAAATCTAACTATCTGAAAATCAGTGTAATTATTTTACGTCTATAATTAAAAGATAATTAATCGTAATTAAAACCGTATTATCACGGTTTTTTAGAGGAAAGTATTTTGGTTTATTTGCAATTCAATACACAACCGCCTAAAATGAATTTAGAAAATACAGAGAAGTTATCGGTAAAGGAAAGACTGATGATTTTTATTAATGCTGAGAACTTATCTCAGAGTAAATTTGAAAAAATGACAAATTTGTCTAATGGATATGTAAATAATATTAGAAATTCAATAAGTGATAAAATATTTGATGGTAGAATACATCCTGTTTTTCCAAAATTAAATAAAATTTGGTTGCTTCATGGCGAAGGCGAAATGATTGTGGGTAATAATGATGAGCAAAAGAATGAAGATGATAATAATGCTTCAATTATTAAAAACAAACCTCATGATGAACAGATGGAAATTCTTCTAAATAAGATTGAGAACCTGGAACAGAAAATTGAAATTTATCAAGAGAGGGATGCTCTTTATCTAAAATCAATCATCGCATTCTTTGAGATTGACAAAGTGAAACCTGAAATAAAAGAAATTGATAATAAAAAAAGCAGCACTAATTAGATGCTGCTTTTAAAATTTGAATGCTCAATCTAAACTTGGGCAAGCTGAATTCATCAATAAGGAAATCCCTTACAATCTTTCTCTGATCTTCGTTCAGGATCTTATCAAGCATATCAACAAACAGGAGGTTGTTGCCAGCATATTCGATATTTGTTATTGATTTTTTTTGATAGAAATATTCATTCCTTTCAATTAATCTTTTGATGTTTTGGTAATCTTTCTTCATTTGTTTCCGCCTTAATATTTTCCAGTAATAGCTTCAACGGATCTTCTCACTAAAAGATCACGGTCTTTTTGCATTTTAAGATTAATACTCAAAGCATATATAATGGTAGTTACTATAATTACTGAAATGCTTATATATAAGAAGAACCAAAAATCCTCATTTGGTCTTACTCCAAATAAATAATACACGTAAAAAGCTGATGAGTAAATAGAAGTAAAAAGGGGAAAGATATACGACACAATATAAGGCCGCATAAAATGTATTACTATAAGAAAAGAAGCTTGAATGCACATGCTTAAACACCATATTACAGTTGAAGCATAAGAATCCGCTACATTAATATAAGTTTGTTTTAGTTGGGGAAATATCCATTCAAGAATATTATTAGAAAATGGAAATAAAGAAACCAACAGCACAAGGATTGTTCCCAGTGCTGATATTGGTCTGTATTTTAATTTAAGGTTTTGGAGGTTTAACATCTCCTGGATGAACGATTTCTGGGTCATTTGGGTTCGTTGGGTTTGTTGGTTCTGGATCAATCCCCGTACCCGGATCTAAGATAATAGTTTGATGATTGGGCGCATCAATCGTATCTCCGATTTTCGAGGTTTCACCTTTGTTGCTATTAGTTTTTAGTTTTAAGTCCACTTTTTGTGATACTTGATTTTTTACTTCTTCATCTCTTTCGGACGAACAAGAATAAATAATTGCTGCAGCTATAGCTGTCAATAATAAAATTTTCGCTTTCATAATGAATAGGTTTTAAATTCATTGTAAAAATAGTATTTTATTATTATCGATAGTTTTATGCAACAATAATTCTGTTTCAAATATAAAAAAATAAATTATTCTGGAAAGAGATATTTCAAAATATGGTATATTTTTATTATACGGGAATCCGTAATAATGAACTGGAGAAATTTGTAAATTGCCGGAAAATTAATATTTATGAAAATATTTCTTATCACAACGATATGTTTTGCAGCTATGTTATCTGGGCAGACTTTTCAAGATATACAAAACTATGCTTCATTTATAGGAAAAAGTCCCGATCTAATGGAAAAATTTATGGATAAATCACCATTATATAAAGAATCTAAATTTGGAATTGAAAACAGGGTGTATGAATTTACAGACTACTCGCTAAATATTGAAACTGAGGTTGACAGTAATAAGATAACTGAAATCGATATGATGTTACTTAACGGTGAAAAATCTAGTGAGATATGGTATTCAATAAGCTCACAAATGTATAAGAGTAGAAAGTATGATTATGTTGAAGGCTATTATCGTGATTTGAATAAACTTATTTCAGAAAATACTGTGACATATCCAGATCTTTTACAAAAATTGAGAGATACGAACGATCTCGAAAATATTGCATACCAATCTATATTTAAGGACGAAAAACAAATTTTCTATAAAACTTTCGTTGTAAGCAAACTACTAAATATAACAATTTCAAATAAACTAAACGACTAAATTTTAAAAATGAAAAAATTACTGATATTTTTATCTTTGTTATTTTCAATCTTTTTACTTTCTCAAGAATTTAAATTTGAAGAAGTTGTCAGGGTTGATTCAACAGTAACTAAAAACGAATTGTTTAATCGTGCGAGGTCTTGGATAGGCAAAACATATAATGATGAAAAATACGTTATTGCAACTGAAGATCGAGCTACAGGAGAACTTTCAGGTAATGGTTCAATGAATTACAATACAAAAAGGTTGTATTTTGGTGTAGGGGCTGTTATTGGTGATGTTTATTACAAGATAAACATTTATGTTAAAGATGGAAGGTATAAATATGTATTTCACTCGTTCAGGCACACAGGAAGTTATGTAGGAGGTAGCGCACCGATTAGCTACGGATTACTAACTGAAGATACAGAAGCACCCAAGCCGAGCAGGGGAGGTGCAAATAACAAAGCGTGGAATGATATAAAAGAACAAACACGCATAAAAATTAAAAGAACTATCGAAGATCTTAAATCCTCCATGTCCACCAAATACGAAGGAAGCGGGGAGTGGTAGGAAGAAAAACTATTTCAGTTTTTTTTCATTTAAAAGTTTCAGCGCCAATTCCGCATCAACTATAATCTTTCGTCCATTTTGAATAATTGCTTTATCCAGAATTCCCGAATTTTTAATTTGTTGTGCTTTTGTTTTTCCAACCCCTAGCAATTTAGCCAAACCGCTTAAACCATAAACGTATTTACCTGTTGTAAAATCTTTCACCTCCAATTGCTCCTGTTTTGGAATTATGTACGAGAAAAGTTCGATGATTTCTTCTCCAGTCATTTGAAAGAAGTATTTTTTTAATAATTCTTGATTCATAGATAATTATTGACTAAAAATAAGCAAAACTATTTTATGGCTCTATTTTTATTTTAAAACTTCACCAATATAATTTTATCAAGAGCCTAAGTTTAAAAATTTCAACAAACACAGAGTTTTCCAGATATTTTACTATCTTTGGCAACAGTAAAAAATAGTAAAAAAACAGTAAAAAAAAGGCATTTTTCATATGTTTACAGAATCATAATTTACTGATAATCAGATGCTATTTAGTTATGTGTAACTTATCAAATTTTTATTATATAATGGAAGAATTAGATCTTATAGTAGAGTCTGTGCAACACGATATGGAAGCGGCTGTTAAGCACCTGGATCATGCATTTCAAAGAATCAGAGCGGGACGTGCGTCTACAAATATGGTTCAGGATGTAATGGTAGAATATTACGGGGCATTGACTCCCATCAACCAGGTAGCCAATGTTTCTATTCCGGATGCCATGACGATTTCTATTCAACCTTGGGATGCTAAAGCAATTAATGATATTGAGAAAGCCATCATTAATTCTAATCTTGGTTTTGCTCCTTCCAATAACGGGATCAATATTATTCTTAATGTTCCGCCGTTAACGGAGGAGAGAAGAAGAGAGCTGGCAAAACAGGCCAAATCTGAAACTGAAGATACGAAAGTTGTAGTAAGAAATGCAAGACAAAACGGTCTGAAAGAGCTTAAAAAGCTGGATGGTGTTTCTGAAGATGTAATTAAAGGCATCGAAGCTGATATCCAGGTTCTTACCGATAAATATGTGAAAATTTGTGATGAACATCTTAAAACAAAAGAGGCTGAAATTATGAAAGTGTAATTTTCAGTTTTTAAATAAATAAAGCGGCTTTTAGGCCGCTTTTTGTTTTGATGTGTTATTAATTAATTATTGGGCTCTGCAATTACAATATAGCCTATGAATAACGACGGATCAGTAGAAGAATACTGCTTCATCAGAGCAATCTTACTTTTTGTAGTGATCCAGATATGTACGGGGATATCATTTTTAATCGATTTTTTAAAATTCTGAGTATATCGGTCTTTCATATCTGTATTCCCCTCGGAATATGTAGGTGCTGAATAATATTTGGCCAGATAATTATAAAGGTATTCCTTATCCATCTGCTTAATCTGCGTATCAGTATAACTGTACATATTATCCCAAATATTAGTTAGTAAAACATAAGGATGCTAATTTTCAAAACCGTTGAAAAAGCCTAGCGTATTTTTCTGCAGAATATTGTTATATCCTGTTGCCATATCTGTCGCCGTAAAACCGTTCCAGTTCACTGCTAAAAAATCATTATTGTCGGTAACATTTACAGAAGTCTGGTCAGTATATATTTTCTTCCCGTCCTTAAAACCTTCAATGCTCACCGTATAATTGCCAAGATAATAAAAATGATAATTAAAGCTTGTGGTCACGGAATTTCCATTTTGTGTTTTCTCAAAGATAATTTTTTCTCCTTCAGTATTTGAAATTTTAAAGGTCAGCACATCAAGATAATCTGCAAGTATTCCAAAATAGGTTGATTGATTTTTTTGAGAAAGTTTAAAATCAATATTTTCAAAAATATTAACACCGGATTTATCTGCTGTTATTTTAAGCCCTAAACTGGTTAAAGCGGGATCGTTTTTTATTTGTGTTTCTGTAGGATTGGAGTCTGCCATTTCTGTGTCAGAACATGAAAAAAGTAATAAACCTGCTACAGACAGCGCCAGAATTTTTTTATACATTTCACTTTTATTTGAATAAATTTACACAAAAGTATGTATTCATAAAATGATATACAATCTTATGCGAACCTGTTTTATATGAGATAAATCAGAAAGTAAATCAATACACCTTATAAGCATTGTATTTCGCCTCTTGTGTTTTTATTTTTTAGAATAAGCTGATATTTTTTCATAAGTTCTGCAACATCGCATTTTATTTCTTTATTAGATATTTTTTCAGGATCTGTATTATTTCCCTTGGAACGTACCGTATAATTTTTCTCGAAACACTGAACCGCTTTATTATTTAGAATATAAATTCTTTTTTCTTTAATATCGTCTTTGGTTTCGGGCTTTTCAGGAGTTCCTCCGTCATCAAAATTCCAAACCGTTTCATCATTGAAAATAAAAAACACCTGATTATTTTTCACAAAATAAGTTGTAGATGAGGAAAAGTGACTGTGTTCTGCATAAAAATCCTTTACAACTGCAAGTTTTTTATTTTCGAAATATAAAGTGACTTCACCTTCTCTTTCATCACAATTATAAGTAAATCGGGTAGAATCCAGTTTTTTTGACCTAAGCATACTGTTGAGATTAGCATACTCATTTTTTATATCATCAATGGTCTTTATGGTGTCATTTCCTGATTTCAACGGGGTATCTTTTTTTACTAACTGCTCTTCAGAACGTTTTTTATCAATTGTTTCCGTTGCTTCTTTCTTACAGGAAATGATCATCAAAAAGCTTAGGCTCATCAATATAATTTTCATATTTAAATGGTTTTGATTGCCTCATTAGTACAAAAAACATGCTATGGCAATCTGCCTATGCTGAAAAGAAAAGATCGGAAAATTCCGGACCTTTCTATTATTACTGATATCTTTTATGTTCCTGATTTTTAACGAACAGCTTCGTGACGGGTTTAAAGAATGTCTTATATTTTTCCGCATCAAATAATTGCGAATCGGTAAGTGCCTTATAAGTCATCCAGATCCCGAACGGAAATAAAACAAGATTAGGAATCCAGGCTGCAAGATAAGGATTTACTTTACCAGACCAGGCCATATTTTCCACACCTACGTTAATGACATAAAATATAATGAAAATAACAATGGCAATAATCACGGGCAGTCCCATTCCTCCTTTTCTGATGATAGATCCGAGACTCGCACCGATCAGGAAGAAAATAATACAGGTGAATGAATAGGTAACAATCCTTTGCTGATAGATCACCACTTTTCCATAATATTTAACAACTGGATCAATTTCGTTATTTTTACCATCAACAGTACCTTTCAAGTTTTCAAGGCGGGTATACGCATTATTAATAATCTCCAGTTTTTTGTCATTTTTTAAAGTATCAAGCTTTAAAAGCTGCTTTGGTTTTGCTTTCGACCTGTTCTGTTTAGTGTCCATGTATGTGATCACCGAATTGGTCTGGCCCAGAACATCATTATTAACATTTGTAAAGAATTTGTTGTTATCCTTTTTGGTCTGATCGATGGTTTTATTAAGCTGGTTAAATGTCTGAAACCGGTAATCGTCCGTAATTCTTTCTTCTTCTATCGCTTTATTAATGATTTCACTTACATCAAAATGGGAGGTTAGCGAATCAAATTTTATAGCCTGATCAGGTTGTTTTAGACGCACATTTTCTGCTTTCCCCGCAAAGTTATCTTCATACACGTATCCGTTGTAAAGAATGAGTTTAAGATAATTTTTATTGGCAGCCGGTACGAATTTTCCTTTTTCTGCAACAATCGACTGTTGATTATCATAGGTTGTCGCTTTCTTATGAATAAAAACGCCTTCAATATTTTCACCGTTTTCTCCTGTTATTTTATCAAATTTCACCATGTATCCGGGAATCTGATCGATAAACTGTCCGGGTGTGAAGTTAAGCGCGGGTTTGGTCTGTGCAATATTGAAGAGCATATTTTTGGCCTTCCTCTGAAAATCCGGGATAATATTATTGGAGAAAAAATAAAGCATGATCGATAGAACAACCGTTACTCCCAATAAAGGCAGCATTACTCTTGTAAGGGAAATTCCCGCCGCTTTCATGGCGGCAAGTTCGTACCGCTCCCCAAATTCTCCGAACGACATGATACTTGCAAGAAGAATTGTAAGCGGTAATACCATACTGATAACGCTTACTCCAAGATAAAAGAGAAGTTTTAAAATCTGCCAGGTACTGAGTCCTTTTCCCATAAATTGCCCCAGCTGAACCCAGATGATATTTACAATAAATATGAAAAACAACACGCTGAATATAAAGAAAAACGGTCCGAAGAAGGTTTTTATGATATATCGGTCAAGAATTTTTAACATGTGCCAAAATTAATGAAAAAGCCACAAAGTTTCCTTTGCAGCCTTTATATTTTATGAAATTTTTATAATCTGTAAAACGGCGAGCCTTTAAAATGATAAAACGGGTATTAAAAGCATTTTAAGTTTCACAGATGTTATTTTTAAAGTTCGGTAATCAGGTAATTTTTGTATTTACTTTTATCGAAAACAAACATTCCCGGATCCAGAGTCTGATTTTCTTTATACTCTTTAATGGCAATTACCGCAACATCTTTATTGGTTCCGTGCTGTTCAAGCTTTACCATCTGTTTTTTTGCCGAATCTACAAAGATGTAGACATGCTGTATTCCATTTGATTTTACCGGTGTCAGTTTGATAAAATCGGCATTTACACCATTCACGTTTTTCTTTCCGTTATAGGTTACGTTATAATCATTTCTATACGTTGAAAGATAGTTGATAGGGGAGAACATAGACCCGCTTCCGTTTGGTTTTGCAACGGTTACTTCCATATCTTCCGTATTGATATTGTAGATTTTGTTGCCATCAAAGATCTGTTCCGTTTCCATGATCTTTAACTTATACTTATCTCCGGCAGCATAATAAATTCCCGGTTCCGTCTTTGAAACCTGCCCGTTTGTTCCTGTTCCGAAAGAAAATTTAAAATAAGAATTCTTCTTGGAATTATAGTTTGCCGTAATATCATCCAGTATTTTTTTAGCCTTAGCATCAATCTTCTGGGCATTAGTAATTCCTACTGCACCCACAACCATACCGCTTACTATAATTTTTGAAATAATATTTTTCATTTTTATTTAAATCTTTAATCTTTAGACTTACTTTAGTGTTAGAAGTTAAACCACCGCTGGGCATTAACTGCGCAGATCTTTCAAAAACTGTTCCAAAGAATGCTGCTGTTTTTTATCATTACAAATAGAAATGGTGGACAATATTTTAGAATTTTCTCAGGTTATCCTTTTAAATCATCCAAAAACTGTTCAAGCGAATGAAGATCACTAATGAGAACCTCTCTGGCTTTAGCACCGTTAAATCCGCCTACAATTCCGCTTGCTTCCAGTTGGTCCATAATTCTCCCAGCTCTGTTGTAGCCAAGCTTTAATTGCCTTTGAAGCATAGAAGTAGAACCCTGCTGTGTAGAAACAATAATTCTTGCCGCTTCTTCAAACAAAGCATCTTTCTCATTAGGGTCGAAAGCTCCTACCGTACTTGCAGAATCTTCGGAAACATATTCAGGAAGAATAAATGCTGAAGCATATCCTTTTTGTTCACCGATATATTCAGCAAGTCTTTCTACTTCCGGTGTATCTACAAATGCACACTGAAGTCTTAAAATTTCATTTCCGTTAAAATACAGCATATCTCCCTTACCAATCAGCTGATCTGCACCCGGAGAATCCAGAATCGTTCTGGAATCTACACTTGAAATTACCCTGAAAGCTGCTCTAGCCGGGAAGTTGGCCTTAATCATACCCGTAATTACGTTTACGGATGGTCTTTGGGTGGCAACAATTAAGTGAATTCCCACTGCTCTGGCAAGCTGCGCCAGTCTTGCAATCGGAAGTTCAACTTCTTTCCCGGCAGTCATGATAAGATCTGCAAACTCATCAACAACCAGAACAATATAAGGTAAATAACGGTGTCCGTTTTCAGGATTCAGTTTTCTTTCCGAGAATTTTTTATTGTATTCTTTTAAATTTTTACAGAATGCATTTTTCAGAAGATCATATCTTGTATCCATCTCAATACAAAGAGAATTCAGGGTATTGATTACCTTATTGGTATCGGTAATAATGGCTTCCTCTGCATCCGGAAGTTTCGCCAGATAATGTCTTTCTATTTTTGAATATAATGAAAGTTCCACCTTTTTAGGATCTACCATTATGAATTTCAATTCACTCGGATGTTTCTTATATAAAAGTGAGGTAAGAATTGCGTTGATACCCACGGATTTTCCCTGTCCCGTTGCACCTGCCATTAAGAGGTGAGGCATTTTGGAAAGGTCTGCCATGAAAATTTCGTTGGAAATCGTTTTCCCGAAAACCACAGGAAGATCCATATCCGTATTCTGGAATTTCTGGGATGCAATTACCGAACGCATAGAAACCATGGTAGGATTTTTTCTTGGAACTTCAATCCCGATGGTTCCTTTACCCGGCATCGGAGCAATAATCCGGATTCCCAGTGCGGAAAGATTCAGGGCGATATCATCCTGAAGTTTTTTTATCGCCGCAACACGGATTCCCGCTTCCGGAACAATTTCATACAAAGTTACTGTCGGACCAATCGTAGCCTTGATTTCAGCAATGCCTACATTGAAATTTTTAAGCAGTCCGACAATTTTATTTTTGTTTTCTTCCAGTTCTTCTTTATTAATAGAAATTTCCTCATTTCCGTAATCCTTTAAAAGATCAACAGTCGGCATCTGGAAATTAGCTAAATCTAATTTATGATCGTACAGTCCGTGTTTTTCTACCAGTTCCTGGGATTTCCTGTCGGAATCATCCAAAATATCCACTACAGGAGCAACTTCTACTTTAAATTTAATATCATCTTCAGCCACAATTGCTGTTGAAGCCGCCAGTTTGATGTCAAAAGCCTGTTCAGGACTTGACATTGGAACAGAAGGCTTCGGACTCAGATCTACGTGTAATGGTTGTGAAAAATCATTTTTATCATCTTCAAAAGATGTTTTGTTTGGGGTTACGATCGCTTCAACTTCAGCAGCAACCGGTACATGTTCCGATTTAACAGGCTTTACGGTTTCCGTAACGGTAATTTTGGAAGGAATATTCTCTGCATTTTCAGCTTCTTCAATGAGTTCATCATCCGCCTCAAAATTTTCATCAGAACTTGGCATCATGGATTTTACCCTCCCAATAGTATTTTCATTGAGATCATTCAGCTTAGATTTGATAGAACTCGGACGAAGATTGAATTCTAAAATAAAATATAATGCAATGCTTGAAATTAAAACCAGCCAAAGACCATAAGAGCCAATAATTGTATTCAGGGAATCCATAATCTGATACCCGTACACACCGCTCAGAACACCCTGACCCTTTGTAATAGCTCCGAATAAAATAGGAAGCCAGCAAATAAAAAACAAGGAATGTCCAACAGTTTTCCACGGTTTAAACATTTTCTTTTTAAGAATAATCGTTCCGAAAACTAAAAACAGAAAAGCAATGATGAAAGAAGCCACGCCAATACTTTCGAAAATGAAAATATTTCCGAGCCAGTCGCCCAGCTTTCCGAAGAGGTTGGAAGATTTAATGCTTTTATCCAGCATGGTTCCGGCCTGACTCTGGTCTGCCTTCCAATTCATCAGATAGGAAACAAATGAAAAGGTGAGAACCACGGAAAAAAGAATGAAGGTAAGCCCGAAGAATACTCTCGGCTTCGATAAAAATCTGCCTTTTTCAGGCAATTCCTGTTGTTTTTTTTGTGTGTTTTTATCCATAATGTACTGTGGCAAATTTAATGTTTTTCAACATTAAAACTGGTGTATTACCGGGAAGAATATTATTATTTATTTGTCGGAAAATTATCAACGTGATTCCGGTTTACAGAAACTAAAATATTTAAAATAATTCAATTTTGATTTAATTTTTTTCATTAAAGTTTTTGTAAAGAGTGTTGTTGCCAATGCGCTGTTCTAGCAGATACCACCCATTAATTTAAATAAAATTATTATAATCTCTAAATAACAAATTAAACTGTCATTAAAAAATTCTTAATTATTATATTTTTATCAGCCTGTTTAATATTATTAAGAACGGTTAAAAATAACACTTATCAATGGCAAAGTGATAAAAAACAGCTTTTTTTCACGGCATTGTAGTTTATCATCCTTATTTTTGCGTATCAAGTATATATAACATGAAGAAGCTCCAGGATATTCTTATCTCGACCAGAACAATGGCTGTGTTGTTACTGGTGTACGCATTTGCGATGGCATATGCAACGTTCTTAGAAAATGACTACGGAACTCCAACAGCAAAAGCTTTAATTTATGAGGCATGGTGGTTTGAATTAATCATGCTTCTGCTTATTCTCAATTTCATAGGAAATATTGGAAGATACAGACTCTGGAAGAGAGAAAAATGGCCGGTGCTGGTTTTTCACCTTGCCTTTGTACTGATATTTATTGGTGGTGCCATTACAAGATATATCAGTTTTGAAGGGACAATGCACATCCGGGAAGGAGAAACCTCCAATGAAATTGTAACGGATAAAAACTTCCTTAAAATTCAGATTGAGGAAAAAGGTGATGTTCTTAATTATCAGGATATTCCGTATCTAATGTCTCCATTACACAAAGATTTACAGGCTACCTATGATTTCCATGGAAAAGAAGTGAAAGTCATTGCAAAAGAGTATGTTCAAAGAAAAAAAGATAGTCTCGTGGCTGACCCTAATGGCGCCGAATATCTTCATTTGGTATCAACAGGACAAACCGGAAGACAGAATATTTTCATTAAACCCGGAGAAACAAAATCAATCAATGGAACGTTGGTGACTTTCAACAGAGCCATTGAAGGTGCGGTTGAATTTAAAAATGAAGGCGGAAAGTTATTCATCAAAACACCGGTTGAGGCGAGCTATATGACCATGGCCACTCAGGCTACAGGAAGTACAGTAAAAGACGAATTCCAGCCATTGGCTTTAAGAAGTTTATATTCAATTAATGAATTAAAGCTGGTTGTTCCTGAAGGTCTTAAAAAAGGAAAATTAATGGCAATTGAAGGCGACAGAAAAAAAGATCAGGCTGTGCCTGATATGCTCACTGTTGAAATTCAGGGTCCGAAAACAAAGCAGCTGGTAGACCTTTCAGTTGAAAAAGGAAATCCGAATGCCTACAAACAGGTTACAATGGACGGATTGAATATCATGATTGGTTTTGGTCCGAAAATTTACAATACGCCTTTCTCACTTAAACTCGATGATTTCGTAATGGAAACCTATCCTGGAAGCTCATCTCCAAGTGCTTATGAAAGCCATATTAAAATCATTGATGAAGGCAAGCAGACCCCATTTAAAATTTATATGAACCACGTTCTCAATCATAAAGGCTACCGATTCTTCCAGTCGAGTTTTGATCCGGACAGAATGGGGACGGTACTTTCCGTAAATCATGATTTCTGGGGTACCCTGATTTCTTACATTGGCTACACGTTCTTATTTGGTGGAATGTTCTTTATGTTCTTCTGGAAAGGAACTCATTTCTGGAAGCTTAATAAAATGCTGAAAGATGTCAACAAGAAAAGGGTAGTAACCATATTATTAATACTATTAAGTTTCGGACTGAATGCTCAAAAAATAGAGACCCACGGCACTACTGACGGCAGCAGGGAACATATCCACACAGAGGGAGAACAGCATAATCATGATGCTGAAGTTGCTCCGGCCCAATCAGGTTCTGCAGCTCCTTCCGAATCTCATACAAAAATCAGAAGCGTTTCCGCTGATGAAATTATCGCACAAAACAAAATCAGTGCAGAACATGCCGATAAATTCGGGTATCTTTTGGTTCAGAATTTTGAAGGAAGAATTGTCCCTCTCAATACACAGGCACTGGATGTTTTAAGAAAGCTTTACAAAAGAGATGAATTTAAAGGGACTGATGGAAAATCACTTTCTGCTAACCAATGGTTTTTATCAATCAATACAAATCCTGATAACTGGATTGCAGTTCCTTTAATAAAAGTAGGAACAAAAGGTGGAGACGCCCTGAAAGAAAAAACAAAAGCAGATGAGGACGGATATACCAGTTTATTAAATCTTATTCCTTCTGATGCCAACGGAAATCTTCATTATGTGTTGGAAAAGGATTATAATACAGCCTTCCGTAAAAAAGCTTCCGAGCAGACCAATTATGACAAAGAGGTAATTGCCGTTAATGAAAGAGTACAGGTATTCCAGGAAATATTCTCAGGACAGTTTATGAGAATTGTTCCTGTGAAAAACGATCCTAATCATACATGGCACTCCTGGCTAAATCAAAAGTTTGAACCAGATACAGAATCTCAGCAGGTAATGGGACCATATCTTGCGGAAGTTCTTGTTGCCCAACAAACCGGTGACTGGAAAAGAGCGGATGCAGAGCTTACAAAACTTTCGGACTATCAGCAGAAGTGGGGTAAGGCAGTCGTTCCTGCCAAATCCAAAGTTGAGCTTGAAGTTTTCATGAATAAGGTGAATATCAATTTCAAACTATTGATTTTCTACACCATCATCGGCGGACTTCTTTTACTACTGGGATTTGTAGAATTATTCAAACCGAATAAAGTCTTAAACAAAACCATTAAAGCGATTATTGTAATCGGAGCTATAGGGTATTTCTTCCATTTCCTTGGACTGGTGGCAAGATGGTATATTTCCGGACATGCACCATGGAGTAACGGATATGAAGCGATTATTTTCATTTCGTGGGTGGGAATTACAGCAGGACTATTATTATATAGAAATTCAAACGCCTTGATTCCGGCAGCCGGATTTATGGTTGCAGTTATCATGATGGGATTTGCGCACGGCGGTTCGGCTCTTGATCCACAGATTACACCGCTGGTTCCTGTACTGAAATCGTACTGGCTAATTGTACACGTAGCCATTATTACATCCAGCTACGGATTCTTTGCCCTGTCGATGATTATTGCCGTGATCAGCCTTGTATTTTATATCATTTCAAATAAAGGAACTTACAAATTACACCACGATACAACTTTGAAAGAACTGGTGATTGTTTCTGAAATGTCTTTAACAATAGGTTTATTTGCATTAACGGTAGGAAACTTCCTGGGAGGAATCTGGGCCAATGAATCGTGGGGAAGATACTGGAGCTGGGACCCGAAAGAAACATGGGCTTTCATTTCCATTATGGTGTATGCGTTTGTTCTACACATGAGATTGGTTCCTGGTTTACGAAGCAGATGGGCGTTCCACGTGGCAACAATGTTTGCATTCTGTTCGATGGTAATGACATATTTCGGAGTAAATTATTACCTGAGCGGACTTCACTCTTATGCAGCAGGAGATCCTGTTCCGGTTCCGGCTTGGGTATATATCGGACTTGGAACAATGGCACTCTTATCAGCCGTTTCGTATTACAAGTTTAGAATCTTAAATAAAAAATAAGTTTAAAATTTATCATTCATACCATCCCTGAAATTAATTTTTCAGGGATTTTTTTATACTGACTATTTAATTTAAACCGAAGGACAAATGTCTGATTCGCGCAAGTTTTAGGGATTTTACGGATTGTATTAAAATTTTAGCATTCAGATTCCAAGCCTGAACTTTTGTTTCTTTAATTCAAATCAAAAAAATTTAAAATAAATAATTTTAATGTAAAAAAAATCATATCTTTATGATATCAAATTAATATCAAAATTAAAAATCAATATCATGGAAAAAATCCTTAAACCGATGTCCGGATATATTACTTTAGTAATCTGTCTTGGACTTTTCATTGCTTCAATTTACCTGTTCGCAATAGGAGTTGATGAGAATATCACATTTGTTGTTCTTTCAATAGTTGCCTTTATTGTATTCTGTTTCTTCCTGAAAGGCCTGATGATAATTCAGCCGAACCATTCAAGAGTACTGAACTTTTTCGGGAAATATGTCGGCACCGTAAAAGATAACGGTTTGTTTTTCATTAATCCTTTATATTCTTCCCAAAGAATCAGTCTTCGTTCCGAAAATTTACAGGGCCAGACACTGAAAGTAAATGACAAAATGGGAAATCCCATCGAAATTGCTGTCGTTATCGTATGGAAAGTTGGCGATACTTACAAAGCCGCTTTTGATGTTGAACGTTATTCTGATTTTGTAAAAATGCAGAGCGAAGCTGCGGTACGTCATTTGGCAATGAGTTTTCCTTATGACAACCTGGAGGACGATCATGCACCGATTACATTAAGAGAAGGCGGGGAAAAAATCAATGCCATTTTGGAACAAGAACTTACAGAGCGTCTTTCAAAAGCAGGAATTATTATCCAGGAAGCTAGAATTTCCCATCTTGCCTATGCATCGGAGATTGCAGGCGCCATGCTTCAGAGGCAACAGGCTACAGCTATTGTTGCGGCAAGAACCAAAATTGTGGAAGGAGCCGTAGGAATGGTAGATTTAGCATTAAAGAAACTTTCCGAAGAAAATATTGTGGAGCTCGATGACGAAAGAAAAGCCGCAATGGTGAGCAACTTAATGGTTGTTTTGTGTGGTGAAAAAGCGGCAACACCTATTTTAAATGCCGGGACACTTTATAATTAAATCAAGATCAGAATTTTGTTTATACAAACGTCAGAAAAAGTTAACAAGAATGAAATCAGAAAAAACTCATAACACTTCCGAAAATAAAGGCAAAAAATCTTTTGTTTTAAGGATTGATGAGTCTACCTATAAGCTTCTTGAAAAGTGGGCCAATGATGAATTCAGAAGTGTAAACGGACAAATTGAGTTTCTGCTTCATCAAAGCTTGCTCCATTCCGGGAGGAAGAAAAAAGAATAAGATGATACAAACAAACAAAAGCCGAGAAAATTTCTCGGCTTTTTATTTTATACAACTTTGAAGCGTATCTGCCCCAAAGTAAAATATTACCAGCCAAATCAGCCCTTTAATGGTAAAGAAGGCAAATCCTGCCCATCCAACACGCTTAAACCATTTTTTAAACTTCGAATTATTTTCCTGAGAGCTTTCCATTTCTGTGTGTCAAAAGATTACCATACAAATATAGTCATGTTTATAATTAGTCCAAATAAAAAATCCGTTAAAAAAATTTAAATTTTGCAGTTCGTTTAATATTTTTAACTTTAGGGAAAACGAAAAGTAAAATTTTTATGTCTAAAAAAGTAAAAGATTTTGGGATTGAAAACACGCTCAAAAATCTAGGAATTAAGAATGAAAATAAGGGGACTTCAACAGGCGGAAAATACTTTGCATCAGGGCAAACCATAGAAAGCTATTCTCCGGTAGACGGAAATCTAATTGCAAAAGTGAAAACTTCCGGAACATCTGATTACGAAAAAGTTCTTGAAGCTGCGCAAAATGCTTTTAAAGAATTCAGGCTCATTCCTGCACCCAAAAGAGGGGAAATCGTAAGGCAGCTTGGCCAGAAATTAAGACAGTACAAAAACGATCTTGGTAAACTTGTTTCTTATGAAATGGGAAAATCCCTGCAGGAAGGCTTAGGCGAAGTTCAGGAAATGATCGATATCTGCGATTTTGCAGTGGGGGTTTCAAGACAGCTTCACGGTTATACCATGCACTCCGAAAGACCGGGGCACAGAATGTATGAACAATATCATCCACTGGGAATCGTCGGGATTATTACCGCTTTTAATTTTCCGGTTGCCGTATGGTCGTGGAATACTGCTTTAGCATGGATCTGCGGAAACGTCACCATTTGGAAACCATCAGAAAAAACACCGCTTTGTGCAATTGCCTGCCAGAATATCATGAATGAAGTTTTAAAGGAAAACAATCTTCCCGAAGGAATTTCAAGTGTTTTGGTTGCAGATCATGAAATCGGACAAAAACTGGTTGATGATAAAAGAGTAGCCTTAATCTCATTTACCGGTTCTACAAGAGTAGGGAGAATGGTTTCTGCAAATGTTGCCCAAAGATTCGGAAAATCTATCCTGGAGCTGGGAGGAAATAATGCGATTATCATTACTCAGGATGCGGACATCAATATGTCAATTATCGGAGCTGTTTTCGGAGCGGTGGGTACAGCCGGACAAAGATGTACTTCAACAAGAAGATTGATCATCCACGAAAGTGTTTATGATGAAGTGAAAAATCGTTTGGTAAAAGCATACGGACAGCTTAAAATCGGAAATCCTTTAGACGAATCCAATCATGTAGGGCCTCTTATTGATACAGATGCCGTAAACATGTACCAGGAAGCTATTAAAAAAGGTAAAAAACAAGGCGCAAAATTCATTGTGGAAGGAGAAGTACTGAAAGGAAAAGGCTATGAATCCGGATGCTACGTGAAACCATGTATCGCAGAAGTAAAAAATTCTTACGAAATCGTTCAGCACGAAACTTTTGCCCCGATTTTATATCTTATCAAGTATAAAACATTAGAAGAAGCCATCGCCATTCAGAATGATGTTCCGCAAGGTTTATCCTCTGCAATCATGACGCAGAATTTAAGAGAGGCAGAATTATTTCTTTCGCATGCAGGTTCAGACTGCGGTATTGCCAATGTAAATATCGGAACATCCGGTGCGGAAATCGGTGGTGCATTCGGTGGAGAAAAGGAAACCGGCGGCGGAAGAGAATCCGGTTCAGACGTCTGGAAATATTATATGAGAAGACAGACAAATACCATCAACTATACAACAAACCTTCCTCTGGCACAGGGAATCAAGTTTGACCTTTAATATAAAAATATTTAGAAATTCAGAGATTTAAAAATTAAAAATTGTCAACTTTTAAATAACATAAATCTCTTTGTTTCAACATCATTAACTTATTTAATCAACCCTAAGATTAATTAAAATGGAAACAATTGACATACAAGTAAACAAAGTAAAAGAAATAGTAGGAAAGCACGTTCTGGCCGATGGATTCGATTTCGTAATGGATATCGAAAAATCGCACGGATCATGGCTTTACGATAAACTCACCAATAAAGAATATCTGGATATGTTTTCCATGTTTGCCTCAGCATCCATCGGTTACAATCATCCTTACCTCATGGAAAAATCTGAATGGCTGGGAAAAATGGCAGTGAACAAACCGACACTGGCTGATGTATATTCTGAAGAATATGCTCATTTCCTGGAAGTTTTCGAAAGAGTAGTGATCCCTGAAGAATTGCAGTATGCTTTCTTTATTGAAGGCGGAGCATTGGCTGTTGAAAATGCCATGAAAGCTTGCTTCGACTGGAAAACACGCAAGAATTTTGAAAAAGGACTTGATATAGAAGCTGGAATATGTATTCATTTCAGACAGGCATTCCACGGAAGAAGCGGATATACATTAAGTCTTACAAATACTTCAGATCCAAGGAAATATCAGTATTTTCCGATGTTCGAATGGCCAAGAATCCTGAATCCTAAACTTACCTTCCCGATAACGGAAGAAAACCTGGAGGAAACAATTAAAAACGAAAGGCTGGCTCTCTTAAATATTGAAGAAGCTATTTTAATGAATCCGAATAAAGTGGCATGTATCATCATAGAACCGATCCAGGCAGAAGGTGGAGACAACCATTTCAGGGATGAATTTTTATCAGGATTAAGAAGAATATGCGATGAAAATGAAGTTCTTCTTATTTTTGATGAAGTGCAGACAGGAATTGGAATTACCGGGAAAATGTGGGCATTTCAACACTTCACCGCAAAACCGGATATCATCTCTTTCGGGAAAAAAACGCAGGTTTGCGGTATTTTGGCCAATAAAGAAAAGTTTGATGAAGTTCCTGATAATGTTTTCCGTGAAAGCTCGAGAATCAATTCTACTTTCGGAGGTAATTTTATAGACATGCTCCGTTTCCAGCTGGTAATGGAAGTTATTGAGAAGGAAAATCTTGTTGAAAATGCAAGAGTTATGGGCGATTACCTTCTTGAAGGCTTAAAAAGCCTTGCCGAAAAATATCCTGAAAAACTAACCAACGCAAGAGGAAGAGGATTAATGTGTGCTGTTGACCTTGTCACTCATGAGCAAAGAAATACTCTGAGAGACGAGCTCTGGAAAGACGGAATGATTATTCTGGCCTGCGGAGATCAGTCGTTGCGTTTCAGACCACATCTTAATGTGACCAGGGAGGAAATCAGGCTTGCACTGGATAAAATTGAGAATAACATTAATAAAATTTAAATTACGGATTTGTAATTTTAAAAAAAATGTCATAAATTTAGATACTCAAACGTAACAGAACATGGAAAGAAGTACAAGAGTATCCGTTTTTGAAAGTGATAAACCTGCAGAAATTCAGCTGATTAAATCCAAACTGGATGATGCGAACATTACCAATGCCGTAGAAAACAACTACCTTACTTTTACAACTACGCCTACGGCAACGTCGCTGAAAGTATTGGTAAAACTGGAAGATGAAAAAAAAGCATTTGAAGTAATTGATGCCTATCTCCAGCAAAATGAAAATCAATAAAACAATTTCATAATTTTAAATTTTACTACTTCGAACCGAAAATTAATACCAATTAGTTTTCGGTTTTTTTTGGTTACATCACAACTGAATAATAATAGTTCAAAACCATCAGCAAACATTGAATAATTAATTATTCATGCAGTGTCAGTCTAAGCATCATAATTTAGCGTTTACGAAGTAGCATATTTAAAACAAAATAATCTTATTAATTAAAATTTTTCACAATAATGAATTCAGAAACCCAATTAAGAAAAGCGGAAATGACGGACAGAGAAGTTATCTGGGACATTTTACAGCAGGCGATAGAAAGAAGAAGAAAAGACGGGAGCGACCAATGGCAACAGGGATATCCCAACAGTACTACCGTGGAAAGTGATATAGAAAAAGGGTTTGGATATGTTATGACCGTAGACGGAGAAATTGCAGTATATGCTGCTCTTATTTTAAATGACGAACCGGCTTACAGTACAATTGAAGGAGCATGGCTGAGCAATGGAGAATTCGTTGTGGTCCACAGAGTAGCGGTGGATGAAAAATTTGCCGGGCAGGGAATGACAAAAAAACTATTTGACCATATTGAAGAATTTACAAAATCTCATGGAATTCAGAGCATTAAAGTAGATACCAATTTCGATAACATGGCCATGCTGAAAATTCTTGAAAGCAAAGGCTACACTTATTGCGGGGAAGTTTATCTGGCTGGCGGAATCAGGAAAGCATTTGAGAAGATTATAATTTAAAGGAAAAGTTAAATCCAACTTCATTGATTTTTTAAAAAAAGTAAAATTTATAAACTCTATCAGGTTTGTTCGTTTAGTTCAGAACTAATTTTTATTTTTGCTCAAAATTTATATACAATGCATAAGAGTATAGAAATTGATGAGAAAATTTTCCAGGATGCTGTAAAATTCTATGGCACAGTTTTCAATATACCTCCTCTGGCATCAAAAATATATGCTTACCTGTTATTCGATTATGATAAAGTAGGTATTCCTTTTGATGAATTTGTGGAAGTATTTTCGGCCAGTAAAAGTTCCGTATCAACAAGTATTTCGCTTTTATTAAATGCTGAACTGATTATTGACCACAACAAGATGGACGAACGCAAACGGTATTTTTTCATCAATGACGGCTATAAAAAAATCAGATTTGAAAAAATAGTACAGAAAATGAAAGACGAATTAAAACTTTTAGACGACCTGGACCATTTTAAGAAAAATCATAATGGTTACGATGAAAAAATAGAAGCTTATAAAGCGCTTTTAAATAAAAATATAATAAATATTCAGGAATCTCTTAATAAACTATAAAATGAATAATAAGCTAGTTATACTTTCTCTTGCTGCCCTTTCCTTAGTGGCCTGCAAAAAAGAAGCTCCTAAGCAGGACGGCCCGAAACCGTATCCTGTTGTAAACGTGGAAGCGAAAAATATAGTGGGTTATCAGACTTTTCCGGCTACCATCCAGGGTAAGGTAAACAATGATGTACGTGCCAAAATCCAGGGATATATCACACAGGTTTTGGTAGACGAAGGACAGTACGTAACCAAAGGACAGCCTTTATTCCGGCTTGAAACCAATATCCTGAACGAAAATGCAGCAGCTTCAAAAGCAGGAATCGGTGCTGCCGAATCTAACATTGCCGCTGCTCAGGCTGCTGTAAGTGCAGCAAACGTAGAGGTAAATAAACTGAAACCCCTGGTGCAGAAAAATATCATCAGTAATGTACAGTTACAGACTGCTCAGGCAAATTTAGCCCAGGCTCAGGCACAGCTGAAACAGGCTCAGGCGGCTAAAAGCCAGGCGGTGGCCAATTATAAAGGAGTAGAAGCCAATATCCAATATTCCATTATCCGCGCTCCTATTTCAGGAGTAATCGGTAAACTTCCTTTAAAGGTTGGAAGTCTTGTCGGACCATCAGATCAGACGCCTTTAACCACCATTTCAGACACTTCAGAAATCTACGCATACTTTTCAATGAACGAGAAGGAATATTTTGATTTTCTTGAAAAATCTGTAGGGGCTACCATGCCGGAAAAAATTAAAAATCTTCCCATGGTAGAGCTACAATTAGCCAATGGAAGTATTTATCCTGAAAAAGGAAGAATAGAAGCCATTACAGGACAAATTGATCCTACAACAGGGACAATACAATTCAGGGTTTCCTTCACCAATGCCCAAAAGCTCCTTAGTAACGGAAACAGTGGAACCATAAGATTTCCTCAACATTATGACAACGTACTGGTTGTACCGGAAAGCGCTACTTACGAACAGCAGGGAATTGTCTACGTATATAAAGTTGATAAGAGCGACACTGCAAGAAATGTTGTTGTCAATGTGATCGACAGAATTGATAATATGGCACTGATAAAATCCGGTGTTAATAAAGGAGAAACGGTAATTGCAGCAGGAATCGGTGGACTTAAGCCAGGAACTGCTGTTAAAAAGCAACCTGTAAAAATGGATAGTCTTGTTCAATCTATAAAACCGAAATTCTAAAAAATGATTAAAAATTTTATAAACAGACCGGTTTTATCTACCGTAATCTCAATTTTGATTGTGATTCTCGGGGTACTGGGACTTACTGCACTTCCGGTGACACAGTATCCGGACATTGCTCCCCCAACCGTAAGTGTTACGGCCAACTATACCGGAGCCAATGCGGAAACTGTAATGAAAAGTGTAGTCGTTCCTTTGGAAGAACAGATAAACGGGGTAGAAGGTATGGATTATATCACTTCCAGTGCAGGAAATGACGGTTCAGCCAATATCCAGGTGTTTTTTAAACAGGGAATTGATCCTGATATCGCAGCAGTAAACGTTCAGAACCGAGTAACAAGAGCAACTCCATTGCTTCCAAGTGAGGTGACACGTTCAGGAGTTGTTACCCAGAAACAGCAGACCAGTGCTTTGATGTATATGTCTTTCTATTCTGAAAATAAAGACCTAGATGATGTATATCTTCAGAACTTTTTAAATATCAATGTTATTCCGAATTTAAAAAGGATTAATGGAGTAGGTGATGCCAACGTTTTCGGGGGTAAAAACTATTCCATGAGAGTATGGCTGGATCCTGCAAAAATGGCGGCCTACAGCATTACTCCAACTGATGTTACCAATGCCATCAATGAACAGAGTAGAGAAGCGGCAGCCGGTTCTATCGGACAGAACAGCGGAAGCTCTTTTGAATATATCATTAAATATGTTGGTAAGTTCAACGAAAAAGAACAGTATGATAATATCATCATCAAATCTCTAGGAGACGGACAAAACCTGATGCTGAAAGATGTTGCTAAAGTAGAATTGGCAGGACAGTCTTATACCGGAATCGGTGAAAACGGAAACTATCCTTCCATCAGTATGGGGATTTTCCAGACGCCGGGTTCTAATGCTCAGGAAATCATTAAAAATATCAAATCATACCTGAAATCTGCAGAAGGAACTTTTCCGGAAGGGATTAAATATACGTTTAACTTTGACACCAATGAATTCCTTGAAGCGTCAATTGACAAAGTAGTTCATACATTGATTGAAGCATTCATTCTTGTATTTATTGTAGTGTATATTTTCCTTCAGGATTTCAGATCAACGCTTATTCCTGCTATTGCAGTTCCGGTTTCCATTGTGGGTGCGTTTTTCTTCCTGAATTTATTCGGATATTCCTTAAACTTATTAACGCTCTTCGCATTGGTTCTCGCTATTGGTATTGTGGTGGATGACGCCATCGTCGTCGTCGAGGCCGTTCATGCCAAAATGGAAAACGGAATTTCCGATGCGAAAAAGGCAACCGTTGAGGCGATGGATGAAATTACGGGAGCTATTATTTCAATTACCTTAGTAATGGCATCCGTATTTATTCCGGTAACTTTCATTACGGGACCTACCGGAGTTTTCTACCAGCAGTTCGGGATTACGCTTATTGTAGCGATTATTATTTCTGCAATTAATGCCTTGACTTTAAGTCCGGTTTTATGTTCTTTATTCTTAAAGCCTCACGATGCACATCATACGGAATATAAGAATTTAAATTTTATACAGAAGTTTTTCTATAAGTTTAATATTGCTTTCAGAACAACCACAGAACGTTACGGAAGAGGATTTATTTTCCTTTTAAGACATAAATGGGTTACCCTGATCATCTTTGCCGTTACAGGAGGAATTTTATACTGGGCAAGTACCACGATGAAAAAAGGTTTCGTACCGACGGAAGACAGAGGGATTATCTTTACCGATGTTCAGCTTCCTCCGGGCGCTTCCATGGAAAGAACGTACAACGCTTTGAAAACGCTTCAGGCAAAAGCCTTAAAAGTTCCGGGGGTTCAAAACGTTACCATTTCAACCGGTAGAGGATTCCTTTCCGGAAACGGAAGTAATAACGGTCTTGCCTTCGTGAAGCTGAAACCTTTTGATGAAAGGAAAAAGGATGGGCAGACATCAGAAGACATTACTAAAAGACTGTTCGGGATTACGGGAGCTGTTCCGGATGCCAAAGTAGTATTCTTCCAGCCACCGAGTGTACCCGGATTCGGGAGCAGCGCCGGTTTCGAGATGGTTCTTCTGGATAAATCAGGAGGCGAATATGTTGACCTGGATAATAAAACGAATGAATTTATCGGGAAGCTGATGCAAAGACCTGAAATTGAATTTGCACAGACTTCATTCAACACAAAATATCCGCAATATGAAATGCAGATTAACGTTCCTTTGGCCAAACAGCTTGGCGTCTCTGTAAGTGACATTCTTGCAACCATGCAAGGGTACATCGGAGGAATTTATACTGCAGATTTTACGAAGTACGGAAAACAGTTCAGGGTAATGGTGCAGGCTCTTCCTGAAAACAGACAGAAAATTGAAAACCTGAATGAACTGTATGTAAAAACAGGATCAGGAGCAATGTCTCCTATTTCCCAGTTCGTTACTTTAAATAAAGCATACGGACCGCAGTCGGTAAGCCGTTATAACTTGTTTACCTCCGTAAAAATAACGGGAGCCAATTCCGCAGGATTTAGTTCCGGGGATGCAATTACAGCCGTTCAGGAGGTAGCAAAAGAAACATTAAACCAGAATTATGATGTTGAGTTTACCGGATTGACCAGAGAGGAATTGAATTCCGGATCTCAGACCGTGCTTATCTTCGCTTTAAGTTTGATCTTCGTTTACTTCATTCTTTCGGCACAATATGAAAGTTATATTCTTCCGCTGATTGTGGTAATATCTCTTCCTCTTGGGGTAATGGGAGCATATTTCGGGCAGAAAATCATGGGACTGGAAAACAATATTTATTTCCAGATTGCATTGATTATGTTGGTGGGGCTTTTAGCGAAAAATGCCATCTTAATTGTGGAATTTGCCGTTCAGCGAAGACATCATGGGGAAACAATCGTCATGTCTGCTATTAACGCTGCAAAAGCAAGGTTAAGACCTATCCTGATGACTTCATTTGCATTTATCTTCGGACTTTTACCATTGGTATTAGCAAGCGGAATCGGGGCCGTTGGTAACAGATCCATCGCTACAGGAGCGGCAATCGGTTTATTGATAGGTACTATTTTAGGGCTTTTCGTTATTCCTGTACTATATGTTATTTTCGAATACCTGCAGGAGAAAGTGAAACCTATTAAACAAGAGGACATCAATTTAGCAGAATAATTAAGCATGTTCAGGGTTTTCAGATTAAAAGTTTAATACTGATCGGTGGCCCTGAACTTTAAACCTTAAACTTCAAATAATGAAGAATATTTTAAATATTATAAAAGGACTCTCTTTTTCAGTGGTACTTCTGGCAGTTGTATCATCTTGCATGGCCAGAAAAGAATACAACAGACCCAATAATGTGGTCGATGAAAAACTGTACCGCACAGACATGCTTCCTTCAGACAGCACCAATATCGCCAATGTTTCCTGGAAAGAAATCTTTACGGACCCTATCCTTCAGAGACACATTTCTAAAGCGTTGGAAAACAATCTTGACATAAGAATTGCCTTACAAAGTATAGCTTCTGCAGAAGCATATCTGAAACAAAGCAAAGCGGCTTATCAGCCAACTTTATCTGTAGGTCCAAACTATACTTTTCAGACCCAGTCTATCAACACACAGTTCGGACAGATTATCGGGGAAAGAAGATATGTGAATCAGTTTGATATCACAGCAAGCATCGGCTGGGAAGCAGACATCTGGGGAAGACTGAAATCACAGGAAAAAGCGCAGTATGCCGCTTATCTTGGAACCATTGCAGCACATAAAGCCGTAAAAAGTGATTTAGTAGCATCCGTAGCTTCGGCTTATTATCAGCTTCTTACTTTTGATGCACAGAAAAGAATCATCAATGAAACCATTGCGGTGCGCGAAAGAAATCTTGAAACAACGAGAGCTTTAAAAACTGCAGGAACCTTAACCGAAGTTGCCGTACAGCAGAGTGAAGCATTGGTCTTTAATGCAAAATCTTTATTGATCGATATCGATACCCAGATCCAGCTTTTGGAAAATACCATAAGCCTTCTGATGGGAGAACCTTCGCATACTATAGAAAGATCCACACTGGAAGGCCAGAGCCTGCCAATTGATGTTAAGCTTGGATATCCGGCACAACTTTTGGCCAACCGTCCTGATGTGATGAGAGCGGAGTACAATCTGATCAATGCTTTTGAGCTAACCAATTCTGCGAAGGCACAGTTTTATCCTACTTTAAGACTAACCGGAAGCGGGGGAGTGCAGTCGGTAGATATTGACCATTTATTCAGTGTAAACTCATTGTTCGCCAATGTTGTGGCCGGTCTGGCACAGCCTATTTTAAACAGAAGAGCTATCAGAACCAATTATGATGTAAGTCTTGCCAACCAGGAAACAGCGTATCTGAATTTCAGAAAAGCGGTTCTTACGGCTGGAAAAGAAGTTTCTGATGCCATAAGAGTATTCTCTGTGCAGGATTCTTTTATTGAATTAAAACAAAAGGAGCTGAATGCTTACAAAAACTCTGTTGAATATTCTCAGGAACTGGTAAACTACGGAATGGCCAATTACCTCGAAGTATTGAATGCCAGCGTAAACTCACTGAATGCAGAACTGAATATTACCAATGCAGAATACAGTAAAATGAGAGCTGCCGTTGAGCTTTATCAGGCTCTTGGCGGAGGATGGAAATAATTTTTACTGAAAAGTAAAAAACCATATAAAAAGCAAAACGCACATTAAATAATGTGCGTTTTTTTAATTGCTGTGGAGAATACGGGGATCGAACCCGTCACCTTTAGACTGCCAGTCTAACGCTCTAGCCAGATGAGCTAATTCCCCATATTGCTGTTTTTAAAGCGGTACAAAAATAACTATTTAAACTATATGTGCAAACATTTTGTTAAATTTTATTTGAGAAGAAAATGACAATTACAGCTAACTGTCAATTTTTCAGGGATTTTAAAATAATCAATGGAAATTAAAATTATTAGAATAATAAAATCCGTCCAACTTTAATAATAATAAGGAAATTACTATTTTTTTCCAGCAACAATAGTTCATTCCAGATATTTTATTATCTTTGGAAATAATTAAAAATAGAAGAAAAGCAGGCAAAAACTGACTATTTTTACAAGAAAATCAAAATACAACCAATTATTAATCAGGAGATAAGGAATTTCATTAAAAAACCCGTATTCTCCATATTTGTTTATAAAACAAAGACTATGAAGAAATTATTTTTACTTGTATTCACCGCTTTTTTATTCATCGGCTGCAAAGATGAAGATACCATCTACGACTTCATCGGCACCTGGGCCGGAACCTATTCGGGAACAGAAAAAGGAAGCTGGAACATCGTTGTGGCAAGCGACGGTAAAGTAACCGGAACACTGGATTCTGAACAGACTACGGAAAATTATTACATTTCAGGAACTCTTACCGAATCCGGCGAACTCAATGCTACAATCGGTTCTCCTGCGGACGGAGAATTTAAGGGAACACTTACCAGGGATAAAAAAGGAAACGGAACCTGGGTAAATGCAGTTCCGACGCCTACCAGATCCGGAACATGGAAAGGTGAAAAAACATCCAATTAATACAATCACTCAAAATATAAAAGCTATTCAGACGAATAGCTTTTTTTATTTCTGCCAGGTTTTATCAATTTCATACCACAAAATGAAGATAAGAAAAACATAATTTATTTATATTTGTAATCAGTTTGCCCGTAAAACAAAGAAATATGAAGAAGTGTCTGAATTATAAAATTTTAAATTGTAAAACAATTCATTCGTTGCTCATTGTATCTTTACTTACCGTTTCATGTGGAAGTTCGAAAAAAGTGGCTTCAAATAAAAGCCCCGGAAGCAAAGCTATCTCAAATACCGAAAGCCTCAGAAACCTGGACTCGAAATTCAACGGCAAAGTTTCAAAATCTATTAACGAAATCCTTAAAGACGCCGAAAAATATCTGGGCGCACCATACAAGTTCGGAGGAAGTACCTCTTCAGGATTTGACTGCTCCGGATTTGCCGTAAAGGTTTTTGAAGAAAACGACTATAAACTTCCGCGCAGATCATCAGACCAGGCCGAAACCGGAAACACGATAGATATCCGAGAAGTAAAGCCCGGAGATCTTTTATTCTTTGCAACAGCCGGCGGGACAAGAGTTTCCCATGTAGGAATCGTTCATGATATCGGAAATGACGGCGAAGTAAAATTTATTCACGCTTCCACAACAAAAGGCGTTATCATCTCATCATTGAAAGAAAAATACTGGAATAAAGCTTATCTGCATGCAAAAAGAATTCTTTAAAGCCATTCTTTAAACAGTATTTCTGATCATTACGGAAGAAAAATTTTCCTTAACTTTTTGTATCTTTGGCGCAAATAATTTTAAACTAGAAACATGTCGTTACAACAAACAATTGAAAATATCTGGGACAACAGAGAATTATTGCAGAATGAAGACAGCCAGAAGGCTATCAGAGAGGTTATTGCTTTGGTGGACAAGGGAGAGCTTCGTACAGCGGAGCCTACTGAAAACGGATGGCAGGTAAATGAATGGGTAAAAAAAGCAGTGGTAATGTATTTCCCGATCCAGAAAATGGAAACTATCGAGGTAGGTCCGTTTGAATTTCATGATAAAATGCCTTTGAAGAAGAACTATGCTGAAAAAGGGGTAAGAGTTGTACCGCATGCAGTGGCTAGAGAAGGCGCTTACATTGCTCCGGGAGTAATCATGATGCCTTCTTATGTAAACATTGGCGCTTACGTAGATTCGGGAACAATGGTGGATACCTGGGCAACAGTGGGAAGCTGTGCACAGATCGGTAAAAATGTTCACCTTAGTGGCGGTGTTGGAATCGGCGGTGTTCTGGAACCGCTTCAGGCTGCTCCGGTAATCATTGAAGACGACTGCTTTATCGGATCAAGATGTATCGTGGTAGAAGGGGTTCATGTAGAAAAGGAAGCCGTTTTAGGAGCGAATGTCGTTCTTACGGCATCAACGAAAATTATTGACGTTACAGGTTCTGAACCGATTGAAATTAAAGGAAGAGTGCCTGCACGTTCGGTTGTAATTCCGGGAAGTTACACCAAACAGTATCCGGCCGGAGAGTATCAGGTTCCGTGTGCTTTGATCATCGGTCAGAGAAAAGAATCTACAGACAAAAAAACGTCTTTAAATGATGCTTTGAGAGATAATAATGTTGCCGTTTAAGAATATATTCTAAACTAATACCAATATTTTGAAAGAAAAATTTCTTAAAATACTATTAAACCCTAAATATATATTTGGGGTTTATCTTATTATATCGGTGGTTACTGCTATTTCCAAGTATCTGAGAGGAGATTACGCGATTAACAATTACCTGATTTTCAAAAACGTATTTTTTAATACCATTCATCAGAAAAATCTGTTTATCCATTATCCTGATCTTTATTTTGATTTAAACCATTACGGAGTATTTTTCAGTGCACTTATTGCTCCTTTTGCCGTAATGCCGGACTGGCTCGGAATATCGCTTTGGAATGCTGCCAATACGTTTATTCTCATTTACGGCATTCATAAACTGCCTTTTTCCGATTCCAAAAAAGCATTGTTCGGTCTGTTCTGCCTTCAGGAATATATTACGGCAGCTTTAAGTCTGCAATTCAACGTTGCTCTTACCGGACTGTTGCTCTTATCTGCAGTGTACATTTACGAGAAAAAAGAAGTGAAATCAGTAACGGCAATATTGATTGGAGTTTTCGTAAAGATCTACGGAATTGTAGGACTTTCGCAATTTTTCTTCATTAAAAATAAAATAAAATTTATTCTTTCCGGATTAATCATAGCCGTAGTTTTCTTTGCATTACCAATGGTATATTCAAGTCCGAAATTTGTGATCCAGTGTTACACAGACTGGTTTCAGTCTATTGTAGAAAAGAACAATGAAAACCAGGTATTGGGAAATATGCAGGATATTTCATTAATGGGATTTTTCAGAAGGATTCTGGGAGATGCTTCCATTTCGAATCTTGTTTTTCTTGCCTTTGGACTGCCACTTTTCGCCGCACCGTATTTTAGAATCAAACAATACAAACAGTATGCTTTTCAGCTGATGATTTTAGCTTCAACATTGCTGTTTTTAGTATTATTCAGCTCAAGCTCCGAGTCTCCTACCTATATCATTGCAATAGTTGGCGTACTGATCTGGTTTTTCCTTCAGAAAGAAAGAACTCCTCTTGTTATCGGATTATTGGTGTTCGTAATTATATTCACATGTTTTTCAACTTCAGACCTGTTTCCGAAATATGTAAAAGAACATTATATCATTAAATATTCTTTAAAAGCCGTACCTTGCATTGTCGTCTGGCTGAGAGTTACGTATGAACTTCTCACCAAAGATTTTGAGAAAAATTACAGCCTTGAATAATCAGTATGAAGAAAATTTCGATCGTCATTCCTGCGCATAACGAAGAAGGAAACGTAGCTTTGGTACATCAGAAAATAAAAGAAGTTTTTGATGGTTTGGAGCATTACAGATTTGAAATCATATTTGTAAATGACGGCAGCAGGGACAACACCCAGCAAAAACTGGAAGAGCTTTCAGAACAGTTTGAAGATGTAAAATTTATTGAATTTTCAAGAAACTTCGGACATCAGCCTGCGGTAAAAGCAGGAATGGACAACGCAAGCGGAAATGCCGTCATTTCAATGGACGGCGATCTGCAGCATCCGCCCGAACTTATTCCGGAGATGATCAAAAAATGGGAAGAAGGTTATGATATTGTTTTTACCGTTAGAAAATATCCCAAAGAAATTTCAGTATTCAAAAGAAAAACCTCTGATTTTTTCTATAAAATTCTTTCAGGATTGTCTGATGTTGATTTGACAAAAGGCGGCGGCTCAGATTTCAGGCTAATGGATGCAGGTGCCGTAGAAGTGATGAGGAATCTTAATGAAGATGATCTCTTTCTCAGAGGCCTTACCAGCTGGATGGGTTTCAAACAGACCGGAATCAGTTTTATTGCCAATGAAAGGCTTTCCGGGAAAAGCAGTTACAATCTTAAAAAAATGGTAACTTTTGCCTTTACGGGAATTACGGCATTTAGTGTAAAACCACTTTACATTGCCGCATATCTTGGATTCCTGTTTTCCGGACTTTCTGTGATAGGATACGCAACATATGTTATCCATTCTTTCATTGCCAGAACAGAAATTTCAGGGTGGGCATCACTGATTATGACCATTGTTTTTTTCGGCGGACTGCAGTTAATCATATTGGGAATCATCGGAATGTATTTAGGCAAAATCTTTAAGCAGGTAAAACACAGACCCAATTATATCATCAAAAACAAAAATTTTTAACATGGTTTTATTAAGTTTTGACATCGAGGAATTTGATATGCCATTGGAATACAAAGGGGAGATTTCTTTTGAGAAACAAATCTCAATTTCTCAGACAGGATTGGAAAAAATCTTAGATATTCTGAAAAAACATCAGGCAAAAGCTACTTTTTTTTCAACCGTTGTTTTTGCGGAAAATAGTAAGAATTTAATAGAAAGATTGCTTAAAGAAGGCCACGAACTGGCTTCTCATACCTGGTATCATTCGGATTTTAAAGAAGAACACCTGAAGCATTCTAAAGAAAAATTGGAAGAACTATTCGGTACAAAAGTGACCGGATTGAGAATGCCGAGAATGATGCCGGTAAGTAAAAATGCCGTTGAAAATGCAGGCTATTCTTACAATTCATCGATTAATCCAACCTTTCTTCCGGGAAGATACAATAACCTCAAAGTTTCCAGAACTTATTTTAAAGAAGGAAATGTGATGCAGATTCCCGCTTCGGTTTCTCCCAACTTCAGAATTCCTTTGTTCTGGCTTAGCTTCCATAATTTTCCTCTATCTTTTTATAAAAAACTGGCTTCGGATGTTCTTAAAAAAGATCAGTATCTGAATATTTATTTTCATCCCTGGGAATTTGCAGATATCAAAGACGAAGCTTTTAAATTACCCGGATTTACCGTTAAAAATTCCGGAGAAGATATGGTCAAGCGTTTTGATGAATTTCTATCATGGTTAAAAAGTAAAAATTACTCATTTGGAACATTCCAGGAATTTCAAAAACAGATCACCTCATGAAAATAGCTTTTGACGCAAAACGTTTTTTCCATAATACTTCCGGATTAGGAAACTATTCGAGAGATCTTGTGAGAATTCTGGCAACGTATTTCCCCGAAAACGAATACTTTTTATTAAACAAAAATAAATCCGAAAGAGCCACTGATCTGCTGAGTTTTCCTAACGTCCATTTCGTTGAAACCACAAAAGGAAACTTCTCCCGTCAGCTGAAAATGGGGAAAGACGCGCAGCAGCAAAACGCTGATATTTTTCATGGTTTATCAGGTGAATTGCCTCTGAAATGGGACAAAAAACCTATTAAAAAAATCGTGACCATTCACGATCTTATTTTCGTACGATATCCGCAGTATTATTCTTTTTTTGATCGTAAGATCCATTTCTGGAAATTTAAAAAAGCAGCAGATTCTGCCGATAAAATCATCGCCATTTCCGAACAGACAAAACGCGATATCATTCAGTTTCTCAACATTCCGGAATCTAAAATTGAAGTGATTTACCAAGGCTGTCATAAAGCTTTTAAAGAACAGCAGTCGGAAGATTTTATTCAACAGACAAAAGAAAAATTTAACCTTCCTGAGCATTTTGTATTAAATGTTGGTACCATCGAAGAGCGCAAAAATCTTCTGAATGTTGTTAAAGCACTAAAAGATACTGATATTCCGTTAGTGGTAGTCGGCAAAAAAACAAAATATTTCAGAAAAGTAGAACGTTTTGTCCGTGAAAATAAAATGAAAGTTTATTTTCTGGAAGGTGTTTCGATGGACGAATTAGCTGTAATCTACAAACTTGCAGATATCTTCATTTATCCGAGTTTATTTGAAGGGTTCGGAATTCCTGTGATTGAAGCGTTATTTTCCAAAACAGTAGTCATTACCAGCAATACGAGCTGTCTTCCGGAAGCCGGCGGACCGGATTCAGTTTATATAGATCCTAAAAATCCTCTTGATATTCAGGCAAAAATTAAATTTTTATGGCAAAACGAATCGGAAAGGAAACGCCGTGCGGAAAAGGGTTTTGAGTTTGTGCAAAAGTTTAATGATCAGTCAATTGCTAAAGAATTAATAAAAATTTATGAAAATATTTTACAATAATATTTGCATTTGTAAAATTTATTGCTTTAAATTTGCACCATACAATTCAAACAAATGAAACCGAATTTTTTAACAGTACATCATTATCATCATCTCTGCTAAGACGGAATTGATTGATATGTGACTATGTTAAAAATCAAAATAATTAAAACCGTCTGAGTAAACAGGCGGTTTTTTTGTTCTAAATTCTTCCCGGGCAATTTATTTCAACTTACCATTTGGTTACTCAGACACAACAAAAAAGTGAAATGAGTACATTAAAAATAGCGATACAAAAAAGTGGAAGGCTTTATGAAGAATCTCTTCAGCTCCTTAAAGACTGCGGCATTTTTGTCAACAACGGAAAAGATCAGCTTAAAGTTTCCGTAGACAATTTTCCGATGGAAATCATGTACCTGCGAAATTCAGATATTCCCCAATACTTGGAAGACGGCGTAGTAGATGTTGCTATCGTAGGTGAAAATCTTTTAGTAGAAAAACAGAAGAAAATTGAGATTGTACAACCTTTGGGTTTCTCAAAATGCAGGGTTTCTCTTGCCATTCCAAAGGAAGTGGAAACAAATGATATTGAGTATTTTCAGGGCAAAAAAATTGCAACTTCATACCCAAATACGCTAAAAAAATTCCTGCAGGAAAATAATATTTCTGCCGACATTCACATCATTTCAGGCTCTGTAGAAATCGCCCCGAACATTGGTCTTGCCGACGGAATATGTGATATTGTAAGTTCCGGAAGTACACTCTTTAAAAACGGATTGAGAGAAACCATAAGCCTTCTTAATTCACAAGCGGTTCTTGCCAAAACCTCAGAACTCAGCACGGAGAAAACCGCTGTTCTCGAAAAATTCGTATTCAGGATTAAAGCAGTTTTAAAAGCGAAAAATTCAAAATATATCCTGATGAATGTTCCGAATGAAAAAATTGACATCATTTCTAAAACGCTTCCGGTTCTTAAAAGCCCCACGGTTATTCCACTGGCAGAAGAAGGCTGGAGCAGCATTCACTCTGTGATTGATGAAAACCGCTTCTGGGAAGTAATTGATGAGCTCAAAGACAAAGGAGCACAGGATATTTTAATAATTCCAATCGATAAAATGGTAATTTAATATGCAAGTAGAAATATATCCTGAAAAGGAAAAATGGTCTGAATTAACAAAAAGACCCGTTATCAAAAGAGAACAGTTAACAGAAATAGTTGCCGGAATTTTCGATGAAGTTGAAAAAAAAGGCGACAGTGCTTTGGTTGAATTTAACAAAAAATTCGACGGAGCAGAAGTTAAAAATATCAGTGTTTCCCAAGAAGAAATAAAAGATGCAGAAGAACGGATCTGCGAAGAACTAAAGCAGGCCATTCAGGAAGCAAAAGAAAATATTACCAAATTTCATGCTTCACAAATTCCTGAAATTGAAAAGATTGAAACAACAAACGGAGTAATTTGCTGGAGGGAAAACCGGGCGATCGAAAAAGTTGGAATCTATATTCCGGGCGGAACAGCGCCTTTATTTTCTACGGTTTTAATGCTTGCCGTTCCGGCTAGATTAGCAGGATGCGAAGAAATTATTCTCTGTACACCGCCCGATAAAATGGGAAATATAAATCCTGCCATTTTATATACAGCTAATCTTTGTGGTATTACACAAATATTTAAGACCGGTGGTGCTCAGGCGATTGCAGCAATGACATTAGGTACAGAAAGTATTCCCAATGTTTATAAAATTTTCGGGCCCGGAAATCAGTATGTTGTAGCAGCGAAAGAATTTGCCCAGAATTATAATGTAGCCATCGATATGCCTGCCGGACCGAGTGAAGTTCTTGTGATTGCCGATGAAAATGCAGTTCCGGAATTTTGTGCGGCCGATTTACTTTCTCAGGCAGAACACGGGAGTGACAGCCAGGTGATTTTTCTGGCAACAGACGAAAAGGTTTTTAATGAAACTATTCTGGAAACCCGAAAACAGCTTGAAGTACTTCCGAGAAATGAAATGGCAGCTGAATCGTTGAATAACAGTCATTTTATCCTGTTGAGCTCTATTGAGGAAGCTTTGGAATTCAGCAATTTGTACGCGCCGGAACACTTGATTTTGGCCTTAAATAATTTTGAAAAGTATATTCCGCAAATCCGGAATGCGGGTTCTGTATTCCTGGGAAATTATTCATGTGAAAGCGCAGGAGATTACGCCAGCGGAACCAATCACACCCTTCCCACCAATGGTTTTGCAAAAAACTACAGCGGCGTTTCTCTCGACAGCTTCGTAAAGAAAATTACCTTTCAGAATTTATCGGAACAAGGATTAAAAAATTTAGGGAAAACCATTGAAGTAATGGCAGAAACAGAAGGACTTTTTGCTCACAAGAATGCTGTAAGTATCAGATTAAAAAAACAAAATGAAAGAATTTAATATTAAAAAGTTAGTACGGAAAAATATTCTGGAACTGCAGCCTTATATAAGTTTCAGGGATCAGAACGAATTTGAAAATCCGGTTTTCATGGATGCGAATGAAAGCCCTTTTGGAGAATACAACCGCTATCCTGATTCTACCCAGAAAGAATTAAAAAATAAATTGGCAACATTAAAAGATGTTTCAGCACCACAAATTGCGGTAGGAAACGGAAGCGATGAGCTTATCGACCTTATCATAAAAATCTTCTGTGAGCCAAAAAAAGATTCGATTATGATGATGAATCCTTCGTTTGCGATGTACAGATTTTATGCTTCCATTAATGAAAACACCGTTGTAACATTAAATTTAGATGAAAATTTCCAGATCAGTAAAGATGCATTTTTAAAAGTATCAGAAGAGAAAAAGCCTAAGATTTTTTTTCTGTGTTCACCCAATAATCCTACCGGAAATTCTATTCAGGATATTGAATTTTATATTAAAAATTTTGATGGAATTGTGGTGGTGGACGAAGCATATATTGAATTTTCAGAACAGACATCTTGCATCGAATTGCTTGGAAAATATCCAAACCTAATCGTTCTTCAGACCTTCTCAAAAGCATGGGGAATGGCAGGAGCAAGAGTAGGCATCGCTTACTCATCAGACGAAATCATAAGTCTGATTAATACTGTAAAAGCACCGTATAATGTTAACTCACTAAGTTTAAATAAAATTATGCAATTAATTAATTATAAGAATATTATTGAAGAAAATATAAAAAATACTTTAAGTGAAATTTCAAGATTAAAAAATGAATTGCTTACTATAAAGTGTGTTAAAAGAGTATTTCCTACCGATGCGAATTTCTTTTTGATTGAATTTAACAATGCTGAAAAAGTGTATCAGGAATTACTGGAAAATGAAATTCTGACCAGCAAGAGAAGTCCGCAGATTCCGGACTGTATCAGAATTAATGTCGGAAAAAGAGATGAAAACAATAAGCTGATTAACGTCTTAAAAAGTATTTAATTAAATCTGAAACCTCACAGGTTTTAAAAACCTTTGAGGTTTAGCAAAAAAGAAATTAAAAAGAAAATTAAAAATGAAAAAAGTACTCTTTATAGACCGCGACGGAACCTTAATCGTAGAACCACCCGTTGATTTTCAGGTTGATTCTTTGGAAAAGCTGGAATTTTATCCCGGAGTTTTTCAGAATCTTTCAAGAATTGCAAAAGAACTTGATTATGAATTGGTCATGATCACCAATCAGGACGGACTGGGAACGGAAAGTTTCCCTTATGAAGACTTCATCAAACCTCAGGAAAAAATGTTAAAAGCATTTGAAAACGAAGGAATTGTTTTCAGTGATATTCTAATTGATAAAAGCTTTGAAAACGAAAATTTACCCACAAGAAAACCGGGGATCGGAATGCTTGGAAAATACATTTACGGAGATTATGATCTGAAAAATTCCTTTGTCATCGGAGATCGGTTTACGGACATTCAGCTGGCTCAAAATTTAGGTTCAAAATCAATATTAATAAGTAAAGTTCAGAATAAGGAAGCTGATTTAATCACAGTAAGCTGGAGCGAAATTGCACAGTTTTTGACCAGCATTCCGCGAAAAGCAAAGGTTTCAAGAAAAACCAATGAAACAGAAATTGCAGTTGAAGTCAACCTTGATGGAAACGGAACATCCGAAATATCAACAGGATTGCATTTTTTTGATCACATGCTGGAGCAGATTTCAAAGCACGGCAATTTAGACTTAAAAATTGAAGTAAAAGGTGATTTGCTGGTTGATGAACACCACACCATAGAAGATACGGGAATTGTGCTTGGAGAAGCAGTTTTAAAAGCTTTAGGAAAGAAAAAAGGTATTGAACGTTACGGATTTCTCCTTCCAATGGATGATTGTCTGGCACAAGTTGCCATCGACTTTGGAGGAAGACCTTGGATCGTTTGGGAAGCTGAGTTTAAGCGTGAAAAAATTGGAGATGTTCCCACAGAAATGTTTTATCACTTCTTTAAATCATTCACAGATTCTGCAAAATGTAATCTCAATATTAAAGTAGAAGGCGAGAACGAACACCACAAGATCGAATCTGTTTTTAAAGCGTTTGCCAAAGCGGTGAAAATGGCAGTAAAACAGACAGACCGTAATTTTAATCTACCATCAACCAAAGGAAGTTTATAATGATTGCCATCATAAAATACAACGGAGGAAACGTTAATTCCATACAAAATTCGCTTAACCGACTGAATATAGAATCTGTGGTGACCGATGATTTTGACCTGATAAGAAATGCCGATAAAGTGATCTTTCCGGGAGTGGGAGAAGCATCCTCCACCATGAAATTACTAAAGGAAAAAGGTCTTGATCAGTTAATTCCGACATTGAAACAGCCGGTTTTAGGCATTTGCCTGGGAATGCAGCTGATGTGTAAAACCAACGAAGAAGGAAATACGTCCGGAATGGGAATTTTTGATATCAATGTTAAAAAATTCCCTGCAACAGATATTGTTCCACACATGGGATGGAACACAATTTCAGACTTTAGATCCGATATATTTTCAGGAATTGAAGAAAATAGCGATGTGTATTTTGTCCACAGTTTTTACTGCGAATTATCTGAAAATACAACGTCTGTTTGTAATTACATTCTGCCATTCAGTGCTTCACTGCAAAAGAATAACTTTTATGCCATGCAGTTTCACCCGGAAAAATCGGGAGATGTGGGAAGCCGTTTATTACAAAACTTTTTAAAAATTTAAAATGAAAATTATTCCTGCTATAGACATCATTGACGGAAAATGTGTGAGACTGTCAAAAGGAGATTACGGTACTAAAAAAATATACAATGAAAATCCTCTTGAAGTTGCCAAAAAATTTGAAAATTTTGGGATAAAATACCTGCATCTGGTAGATCTTGATGGCGCAAAATCTAAGCATATTGTCAACCAGAAAGTTCTGGAAGCCATTGCGAAAGAAACTTCCCTGGAAATTGATTTCGGAGGAGGTTTGAAAACTTTGGAAGATATTGAAATTGCTTTTAATTCGGGAGCAAAGCAGATCACCATCGGAAGCATTGCGGTTCAGGATCCTGATTTCTGTTTTGATCTGATTGAAAAATATGGTCCGGAAAAAATCATGCTCGGTGCCGATTGTGACAACAGAAAGATAAAAACTTCAGGCTGGCTGGAAGAAAGTTCCTTTGATATAATCGATTTTATTCTTAAGTATCAGAATAAAGGAATTAAAAATGTGATTTGTACAGATATTTCAAAAGACGGAATGCTTCAGGGCGCTTCAGATGAACTTTATGAAGAAATTTTAGAAAAAACAGACATCGGGCTCATTGCAAGCGGCGGAATTTCAGATATGGAAGATGTATTTAAAATGAAAACAATAGGCTGCTCCGGAACCATTATCGGGAAAGCAATTTATGAAGGAAGAATTAGCCTTCAGCAACTCCAAAATTTTATAGAAAATGCTTAAAAAAAGAATTATTCCGTGTTTGGATATCAAAGACGGAACAACGGTAAAAGGAATCAATTTTGAAGGATTGCGAAACGCAGGTGATCCTATCGAGCTTGCCAAAAGATATGAGAAAGAAGGAGCTGACGAATTGGTTTTTCTGGATATTACAGCAACCATTGAAGAGCGTAAAACTTTTGCGGAACTTGTACGGAAAATTGCCAGTGAAATCAGTATTCCATTCACAGTCGGCGGCGGAATTTCTACCGTGGAAGACGTAAGAAAACTTCTCGAGGCAGGAGCAGATAAGATCAGCATTAATTCTTCAGCCGTAAAAAATCCACAGCTGATTTCAGAATTAGCCAAAGAATTCGGGAGCCAGTGCATCGTGGTCGCCATTGATACGAAACTGGTGAATGGTTCAGACTGGGTTCACATCAAAGGCGGGAGAGAAATAACAGAACTTAAAACCTTCGGCTGGGCAAAAAAAACCGAACAGCTCGGAGCCGGAGAAATTCTGCTTACTTCAATGGATGGCGATGGTACCAAAAACGGTTTTGATATCAGAATAACCAGTCTTATTGCGGAGAGCGTAAATATCCCGGTCATTGCTTCAGGTGGTGCAGGAAATATAGAACATTTTGAACATGTTTTTAATCGTACAAAAGCTACAGGAGCTTTGGCGGCAAGTATTTTTCATTTCGGAGAAATAAAGATTCAGGATCTGAAAAATAATTTAAAATCTAAAAAATTGGCATTACGATGAATATTAATTTCAATAAAAATAAAGACGGACTTGTGCCTGTGGTGATTCAGGACGACAGAACCTTGCAGGTTTTAATGTTAGGTTATATGAACGAAGAGGCATTGAAAAAAACAGAGAAAGAAGGTATTGTTACTTTTTTCAGCCGTTCAAAAGACAGGCTTTGGACGAAAGGAGAAGAGTCTGGTAACTTTTTAACGGTAAAAAATATTTCTGTTGACTGTGATCAGGATGCCATTTTAATCAAAGTAATTCCCACTAACGTGGTTTGCCATACAGGAAGTTTCAGCTGTTTCGGAGAAAAGGATTCTAAAGGGTTTTTGTATGAGTTGGAAGAAAAGATCAGCCAGAGAATTGATGAAAAAACAGAAGATTCTTATACCTATGCGATATTCAAGAAAGGAATTAATAAAGTGGCCCAGAAAGTGGGAGAGGAAGCGGTTGAAGTGGTCATTGAGGCCAAAGACAGTAATGATGACTTATTTAAAAATGAAGCCGCAGATCTGCTGTACCATTTTTTAATTTTACTGAAAGCTAAAAATTGTACTTTAGAAAACATTGAAGAAATTTTAAACAGACGGAACCGGTAAGTTTTTTGAAAGCAGATGAAAATAAAAAATCCTGAGCATTAACTCAGGATTTAATTTATATTTTTTGATAATTATTTTCCGATAATTATTTTTCTTACCGCTTTGCTGTCTCTGGTTTTTATGATTGCTAAATAAGCTCCGTTTATTAATCCCGAAACATTAACCTTTGTTTCATTTTCTTTATTTAGAATTACTCTTCCATTCATATCTATAATTTCAAGATTAAAATTCTTAATATCTTTCGGAAGTTCAATATTCAGGATATCTTTTGCAGGATTCGGATAAATTTTTATTGTTTCCAGGCTGTTTACATTTTTTTCTTCTGTAGCCAGTAGTGTTGTTGAAGCGGTCGCGAAGTGCTGTAATGCTCCCACAGCAGCTTTTCCTACATTGAAAACATAAGTAGGATCTACGTTTATGAATGTATCATTCACCGTATGCTCATTATAGCTCCTTACGTTTTCGTAAAACCCTGTAATAATATCCCCATTCTGTTCAAATGGAATATAATCCGAAGCGTAGGCATTAGACATCACTGTTTGCAGAGGAGAGTACAGCGTTGTACAGTTTGCCAGCTGCTGGGTAAAAGCAAGAGATTGGGCATTGTTTCCGCTTTGTCCGGACTGGTCGCTTTCACATTTTATGGCATTGTTATTATTGCCGATTTTACCTCCAACCTGATCAATATTAAATACCACTCTTATATTCAGTTGTCTTACGTTATTCTGAAAAACTACATTATCCGCATAATGGGCACTTCCATACAGCCCCTGTTCTTCCCCGGAAAAATGAATAAATTTAATTGAATAATCTGTAGGAATATCCTTCAGAATCCTTGCTGCTTCAAGGATAATGGATGTTCCGCTTCCGTTATCGCTTACGCCGGGCCCGGTGATCGTGTCGTAATGCCCGCAAATAATTACATAAATATTAGGATACAGTGTTCCTGTTTTCGTAATGATTAAATTTTTTGAGCTGGTACTGCCGAATGTGAAAGGATCTTCCACGATCTGGCTGGCAGTATATCCATACGATTGGTATTTCGCTTTAAGCCAGTTCAGAGCATTGGTATTGGCTGCAGATCCGGTAGTTTTAATGCCAAGATTTTCAAATTCCTGAAGAATTGTCGTGATATTAGTCTGTGAAACCTGGTCTGCCCTGTTTTTATATGCCTGAATAAGACTTTGGGCCTGAAGGTTATAAAAAGCCAATGAAATAAGCAATAAAGAAGTTAGTTTTTTCACCCTTAAATAAAATTTTACGTATTTAATAATTTAGCAAATGTATATAATAAAAAAATCCCAGGCAAAAAAACCCGGGATTTATATTGATAACAAAAATTTTACATTATTTTACTTGATCTACAACTGCTTTGAAAGCTTCAGGGTGATTCATTGCTAAATCTGCTAAAACTTTTCTGTTAAGCTCAATGTTGTTCTTTTTAAGAGCTCCCATAAACTGAGAGTAAGACATTCCGTGCTCTCTGGTTCCCGCGTTGATACGAGTGATCCAAAGTGCTCTGAAGTTTCTTTTCTTCTCTTTTCTACCACGGTAAGCATATTGCATTGCTTTTTCAACCGCGTTTTTAGCTACAGTCCAAACGTTCTTTCTTCTTCCGAAATAACCTTTAGCGTGCTTAAAAATTTTCTTTCTTCTAGCTCTTGAAGCTACCGAATTTACTGATCTTGGCATAATTAAATTGTTTTTTTGAAATGTGCGGTAATTGTTTCATTACTCTTAGCTGCTCCATTTCAGGGTTAAAATGTTGAATTTGTTTTTAATTCTTATAAACCGGATATAGATTTATAAAAACTACTTAATTGCTAATTGACGTTGTACACTTTTCTCGTCCACTTTAGCTACGTAAGAAGTAGTAGTAAGATTTCTCTTCTGCTTTGTTTCTTTCTTAGTTAAGATGTGGCTTTTGTAAGCGTTTTTTCTTTTGATCTTACCAGATCCGGTAAGAGCAAAACGTTTCTTAGCACCTGATTTCGTTTTTAATTTTGGCATTGTTTTGCTTTTTATTGTTTTGTTATCAATATCTGTTTTTGGTTTCCGGCAATTCCCGGAAATAATAGGGTGCAAAATTACAAAAAATTATTAATATTTCCTGTGCAATTCTATATTTTCTAAAAACATTTCATTATTCGGAATAAGAGTAAGGATCATTTCATTATTCCTGTAACTGATCTTGGATTCAGGAAAAAATAAGTTTGCGGAAGATCTGCTCAGTTCCCATTTTTCCGCTTCACTATTTTTAATGGAAAGAATATATTTTTTTCCTTCTTGTAAATGTTTCAGAAGTCTTTTGTTTTTGAAAACACTTTCATTGTCTTTAACTGAAGTGATCAGATAAGCCGGGATTATCAATATATTTTTTTCTTTGATGATACCGGCACTTTTACCGTATTTATTGAAGTACAAAATATGTTCATCCTGATTTTGCCTGGCTAGTACTTCCACATAATTATTAATAAAAACCGGATTGTTTTTCATCTGGTCGCCCACATTAAAACGGGGAACAGCGCCCATGTGATAAATGATAATATCGGGATTTCTTCCGAGAACATAGTTCGCATCGCCCAATTCGTGAGCCAGCATCCCGGTACCGAAATTTTTCGGCGGATGACGCGGTGTGTAGTAGTCATTTAATCCAAGCATATCTACTGTTGGAAGCTCAGAAGCATAAGGAATACAGCCGGCTGCCGTAACAGCAATTAAAGTTGTTTCCGGAAAAGTATTTTTCAAGGTTTTACCTAAATTCAATCCGCGGAATTCCCATCGTTCTTCAATCGCATAATGATTATCCGGAATCAAAAGCTGTATAAAAGGGTTTATTAACAATAAAACAATAAATCCGACCCTAGTCATTTTTGTTTTAAAGCGAAACTGCATTTCATTTAACCCAAAAATAATAACAAATACAAGTAAAATCAGCACTACATAATAATGACGGAAAGCCGGAAAAATATCGCCGCCTACTGTGACTATATAAGCTGTCCATACCACAATATTCAGCAATAAATAAAAGCCGAAAAGATTTTTCTTTTTGTATACAAGATAAAACAAGCAATACAATCCAAGAGAAGAAAATAATAAAGTCCCAAAGAATGATTTGAAAACATAAAAGCCGCCCCGTATAACATGATGCATAGTTATTTTTACTTTAACCAAAGCGGTATTCGGAACCAGTTCACCATAAAAATCATACCTGAAAAGGAGTTGTCCCAATAAAAATAGAGCCGGTATCATTCCTGCGAAAACAAAAACTCTGATAAGATCTTTCCTGCTTTTTCTGAAAATAAAAATTAAAAATATTGTTGTTAAAATAGTGAACAGAAAACCATCCGGCCTCGTAATTGCCAAAAGTCCAAGCCATAATGACAGAAAATAGACGCGTCCTTTATTTTTATCGTTAATAATCTTCGAAACTTCAGTCAAAGTGAGTGTAAGGAGAAAAATGTATAAAGGCTGCTCCAGTCCGCCAATGGCCCAAACGGTAAAACACGGAGTCGTTACCAAAAGAAATACCGTGAGAAAAACATATTCTTTTCTGACGTTTATTGTTTTAAAATAAGAACAGATTACGGCAAGTGTACCTACGGAACATGCTATTCCCAATACTCTGGCTGAAATAATGAGATTCATTCCTAATTTTCCTAAAAAAGAAATCATAAGAATCCACAGCAGATTTGAATAGCCTTCTACAGGATGGCCATCGTTCCAGGTAAGTCCTTTACCCTCAATGAAACGCTGTACATAGCGAAGGGAGATCAGACTGTCGTCTGAAAGAAAAGGGTAGTGGTAATAACAGCCCAGCGCGAAAATAATCAGGATGAATAAAAAAAAGGAAAAATATCCTGGCTTCATGTATTTAAATTAAAAAATTTTAATAATAATTGCAAAATAACGAAAAATTATAAAAGCAAAGGGCATTAAAATTTAATAATAAAACCGCCTGATAATGGGCGGTTTAAATTTAAATATAGCGTTTTAAGCGGTTGACTTTTTAGTAAAAATCACTAAGATCAACTTCAGCGAAGGTTTTTCTTTCAACGTTATTTCCACCTAATACCAATTTAATTCTTATTCCTGCAGGAATAGAACCACCGCTTCTGGTATATAACTGCATTTTTATATGAGGATTGGATACATTTTCACTTACAGAACTGTTGGTATGCCAAAGTGGATTCCCGTTATTGTAAATTACAAGATTTCCGTCATTTTGCGCAATGAGCCAAGGTGTACCGCTGTCACGATGCGTGTTTGTACTCCAGATAGCACGTGTAAAGCCCGGCCTATCCTGATAAAGCACAAGATTACTGTCTCCCTGCATTTCCAATCTGTAGGTATAGATATTATACGATAAACTGATTGATTGGCCCGGATCCAGCCTTTGTGGATGGTTCGTTGTTTCTTTAACGAAAGTTACTGTTGAGGAAATTCCACGGGCTGCAATTTCTGAAGTTTTTAATTCTTCGTTTTTAAGGCCTGTGTTTTCAAATGTTTCATCCTGAGCACAAGAAGTTAATAACATTGCTACTGCAAATCCTGTTAAAAGTTTAATTTTCATATTTTATTTATTTGACGTTGCAAATATATAACTATTTATAATATATCCCATATTAAAGATATAATATATACTAAAAAACCCTTTATTTAAAGTATTGTTAATATTAAATTAAACATTACTATAATCTCTATTTTGTGATTTAAAATATTCTTGAATCAGGTTATTAAATAAAAAAAGCTCCAATAAATTGGAGCTTTGTATTGTAAATTGACGGAGCTACCGCCACATATATTATTTAGCCGGTTTTTTAGGACTCATCATCATAATCATTCTTTTTCCTTCAAGTTTAGGAAGCTGGTCTACTTTTCCAACGTGCTCCAGTTCCTGGGCAAGCTTTAAAAGAAGAATCTCTCCCTGATCCTTAAAGATAATGGAACGTCCTTTAAAAAATACGTAGGTTTTTAACTTTGAACCTTCTTCAAGGAATTTTTCAGCATGCTTCTTCTTAAATTCGTAATCGTGCTCATCAGTCTGAGGTCCGAAACGAATTTCTTTTACCACTACTTTTACCTGCTTGGCTTTAAGTTCCTTCTGTTTTTTCTTTTGCTCGTATAAGAACTTTTTATAGTCCAAAACTCTAGCAATAAACGGTTCAGCCTTATCAGAAATTACCACAAGATCCAGCTCTTGCTCTTGAGCAATCTGTCTTGCTTTTTCTGTAGGATATACTCCCGGCTCTACGTTATCGCCCACCAAACGAAGCTCTCTCACACGAATTTTATCGTTGATCAAGTGTAAGTCCTCCTGTACAGGACGTCTTTGTGGGCCCCTGTTGTTAAATCTTTGTGCTATTGTATTATAATTTTATTGGTTAACTCTAATTTAATTTGTATTCAAAACTCAATAGTTTTAAGTCTGAATTAAAATCCTTGATTCTAGATCGCAGATTCTTTTTTGAAATAAGAAACGAAGTCTTCTAAATTCATTACTCCTAAATCTCCTTCACCCCGTCTACGTACAGAAATTGTGCCATCCTTCTCCTCATTTTCTCCTACAACCAGCATGAATGGAATTTTGTTTAATTCTGCATCGCGAATCTTCTTACCTGTCTTTTCGTTTCTGTTGTCAATCTGACCGCTAATATCGTGATTTTCTAAAAATTCTGAAACTTTTTTAGCATAATCTGCATATTTTTCACTGATCGGCAGAATAATAAACTGCTCCGGACTCAGCCATAGAGGGAAGTCTCCGGCAGTATTCTCCAGAAGAATAGCGATAAAGCGCTCCATAGAACCAAAAGGCGCTCTGTGGATCATCACCGGTCTGTGCTTCTCATTATCATTCCCAATATAGTGAAGATCAAATCTTTCCGGTAAGTTATAGTCAACCTGGATCGTTCCAAGCTGCCATTTTCTTCCTAAAGCATCTTTCACCATGAAATCAAGCTTAGGACCGTAGAACGCGGCTTCACCATATTCAACAACAGTTTTCAAACCTTTGTTTTTTGCGGCTGTGATGATAGCATTTTCCGCCTTTTCCCAGTTCTCATCGGAACCGATATATTTTTCTCTGTTTTCAGGATCTCTCAATGAAACCTGAGTAACAAAATCTTCAAAACCTAAAGACCTGAAAACGTAAAGTACAAGATCAATAACTTTTTCAAACTCTCCCAACAACTGATCCGGAGTACAGAATAAGTGTGCGTCATCCTGAGTAAATCCACGAACTCTTGTCAAGCCGTGAAGTTCTCCTGATTGCTCATATCGGTAAACCGTTCCGAATTCTGCGTATCTTTTCGGTAAGTCTCTGTAGCTCCATTGCGAAGTTTTATAAATTTCACAGTGGTGCGGGCAGTTCATCGGCTTCAGCATGAATTCTTCACCTTCATTTGGGGTTTTAATCGGCTGGAAGCTGTCTGCACCGTATTTATCCCAGTGTCCGGAAGTTACATACAATTCTTTGGCGCCAATATGCGGTGACATTACGAATTCGTACCCTCCTTTTTTCTGAGCTGCAGAAAGGAAATTTTCAAGCTTTCTTCTCAAAGCAGTACCTTTTGGCAGCCAAAGCGGCAAGCCTGCACCAACCTTTTCAGAGAAAGCAAAAATTCCTAATTCTTTACCTAATTTTCTGTGATCTCTTCTTTTAGCTTCTTCAAGCCTTTCAAGATATTCTGTTAATTCTTTCTGTTTAGGGAAAGAAATACCATACACTCTTGTTAATTGAGGATTTTTTTCATTTCCTCTCCAGTATGCTCCTGCTGCATTTAAAATCTTAACAGCTTTTACAATATTCGTATTCGGAATATGTCCTCCACGGCAAAGATCTGTGAAATCATCGTGGGTTACAAAAGTGATTTCTCCGTCATTAAGATTAGAAATCAATTCTACTTTATAAGGATTATCTGCATAGACTTTTAATGCCTCATCTTTAGAAACAGGATATAAAGAGAAAGTTGAGCCTTTTTTAGCATTTTCCAATACTTTCTTCTCAATTTTCTCGAAGTCTTTTTCAGACAAGCTTTCGTCCCCGAAATCTACATCGTAGTAGAATCCGCTTTCGATGGCAGGACCGATGGTTAACTTAGCATTGGGATAAAACTCAAGGATCGCCTGCGCCAGAAGGTGGGCAGAAGAATGCCAGAATGCTTTCTTTCCAAGATCATCATTCCAGGTAAGCAGCTGTACCGTAGAATCCGTGGTGATAGGCGTGGTTGTCTCTACTTGTTTGTCATTAACAATTGCGGAAATGGTGTTTCTAGCCAATCCCTCGCTTATAGATTTTGCCACATCTAGCGGAGTAACTTCCGCCTCGAATTCTTTGACACTACTGTCTGGAAGTGTAATTTTTATCATTGTTTACTAAGAAATTTTAAGATGCAAAAATACGGAATTTTTAGTTAATATGCTATATTCGCAGATATTTAGACCAATAATTAATACTAAACCATGAAAAAAATATTTCTGGCTTTTGCATTTATATTTTTTATACAGGCATTTTCTCAAAAAAACATGAGGAAATTTTCAGTAGACTATAACAGAAATATAGAGACTTATTTTCTTGCGGAAATCCTTTCTGCTGAACACCGAAGAAACAATAAGGACTTTGAGCTCTATAAAATTAAAGAATGTTCAGTATATCAGCCTATTGTTAAAAAATCAATAGAGAAATTCGTGCATCTGAAAGACTCAAAAATAGCATTTGCAACAGCAGAACTCAACGATGTACTTTTAGAAAAATACGGCCTGGGAAATGATGCTCTGATGAAACCCTTACTGTATCATGAAGAGTTCCCGTCAAACGGCTGGGTCAATGAATATAAGTTTGAATTTTCCCGTTTGACGCGTGAACAAAATAATGAAGTAACAATTTTAATTAAAAATTATCTTTCTGAACTTTCAAAATTTTATGCTCAGGAAAAAATCGGCCTTTTTTTTAATGAAAATAAAAGTTTCTACCAGGCTGCTGCGAAAGAATATATGAAGCAAATTCCTTCAGGTTTTACTGATGCTATGGAACAGTTTTACGGCGAAAAATTTAATTCTTACACGATCCTTATTTCACCAATAATGATGTGGCCGATTTCTGATAATGAAGGAAGAGGAATAGGGGCTGATGTCACTTTGAAATCAGGTTTAAAAAACATTTACGAAATTGCCAGTCCGTTTGTGAAAGTTGAAAAAGCAGGCCAATTTGGCTATGATAATCAGTTCCAGGCAAGGTTTTTAAGCATTCATGAATTCGGGCATTCTTTTGTGAATAAGGAAGTTTACAAACATCCTGAAAAACTTCAGAAATTTAAAGATCTATTTGAAAAATCCGAACTAAAACAGGCTATGATTAAAACAGGCGGCTATGGAGATTATCAAACCTGTGTGGCGGAGCATCTTGTAAGGCTTGGCGAAATTGAGACCGCAAAAATTCAGAAAGATTTTGAAAAAGCAAAAAAGCTTGGAGATTATCATCTGAAAAATAATTTTATATTCTTACCTCAATTGCAGAATAAAATCAAAGATTATCACTCAAACAGAAGCAAATATAAAACTTTTGGAGCCTTTGTTCCTGAACTTCTGAATGTTTTTGAAGACAGCAGTGTTGAATTTATTAATTCGAAATTGAAGAATCAATAAGTCATTTATTTCAGGTTCATATCATCTCAGGGAATACAGTGAGGATATAAAAATTATTGTCTTTTTTTGTACCTCACTTTCTCTTTAATAATTTCAATAACATCCACATTTCTCACTTTAGACTGTACCCATCCGTGAATATCAATGTATAGCAGTGATCTTCTGTAATATTCATTCTGGGAAAAAAACTCAAGTTTACGGTCGAATTGTTTAAATGATTCAGTCTGCTGATCCGGTGTTTCGTTATTGAGATGTTTAAAAAATCTGATGCTTTCAAAATGGAATTCATCAGGTTTTTTCATTTTTCTGGTAAACTTTAAGGTAGCTTTTATAAAATCATCATAATCTTCATCATTTGCCGATTCATATTTTGCCATTAAAATAAGAATTCTTGTATGAAACAGCAGATCTTCCTGAACATTTCCTTTTGATTCAATTACTTTTAACGCGTACCTTATCGAGTCTTTAAATTTTTTACTTCCGAAAAACATTGCTGCCATTTTAAGATACAGAATCATGAAATGATGCTCATCAATTTTATCGCGCAGCCTTTCCATTTTCAGCTCAATTTCAGGAACTATTTTAGTTCCGGAAAAAAATTCACCTTTCACAAAGTGGATATTCATTAAAGTATTATAATGAGTCAGAAAAACAAGAGATTGCAGATTTTCATTTTGAGCAAAGCTTGAAGAATAAACCACTTCATTGAATTTTCTGAAACGCTGTTCCAAAATATTAATATTTCCATAAAGAAACAGGATTTTAAGGAGATAAGTATTTCCTTTGATATACCATACCGGATGACTCATAATCATCTCCGGATTGTTGTGAAAAAGGTCTACCCAGAGAAAGGCATATTTCAATGTGTATTTATATTCCTGCAGCAGCTGATTTTTCCATACATGAGCCTTAAAATACCATAATTTTTCTGTAAAATTCAGTTTTTCAAAAGTGATTTTTCTAATTTGATCATCAAAGATTTTCATGATTTCATCACGCTCTTCATCAGTTTTCACATACCCGTGCGTCAACATTTCGCTGTACAGTTTCAAAGAAAGATTGGAAAGTTCAGTGGCATAATGATTCTGTTTGCTGATTTCTGTGGATTGTCTGATCAGTTCATCGGCACGGCCTTCAATACTTCTCGTAATAAATTGTGATTCAATTACTTTTTCAAGGTCAATAATTTCGGAAGCAATGGTTTTTTCGTCAAGTTCCAGAGCAGTCTGTTTTGTTTTATCCAAAATTTTCAAAGCCTGCCTGTAAAGGCCTTTCTGGTAAAGAATATTGGCAAAATCAAGCTGTTCGCGCAGCTGAATCCTATAATTCTGATGACTCGGATTCATTCGTAAACTTACCAGAATTTGTTTGTAAAGATGCGCTTTCAGATTGGACAACTGCTGTTTTGTTGAAATTTTCTTTTGAATAATCATGCTTTCATCATATTCTTTCATTTTATCCATTTCAGAAAAAAGAAGCAGGAATTTTGCATCCACATTGATCCCGAGCCGGTTTACATACAGCCTGAATTGTCTTTTTTCCGAAGTCGTAAGAGACTTAATGAGGATGAATAAAAAATCTTTATGCAATTCTGCCATTGTAAATTTTTAAATTTTAAAATACTGATAAACAAAATTTTATATTCAATTTACACTAATTTGAATATTGTAATTTTTATAAAACCAGAAATGAATAAACGTTTCATCTTTTTAGTTTTGAATCAAAATTAAGTAAAATACTGCATTATGAATTCCGAAAAAGTTGAAATTTTTGATACCACGCTACGGGATGGTGAGCAGGTTCCCGGCTGTAAACTGAATACGGAACAGAAAATGGCTATTGCGGAAAAGCTGGATGAACTTGGAGTTGATATTATTGAAGCTGGATTTCCCATTTCCAGTCCGGGAGATTTTCATTCTGTTTCCGAAATTTCAAAATTGGTGAAAAATGCAAAAGTGTGCGGATTGACAAGGGCCAACCAGAAAGATATTGAGGTTGCAGCGGAAGCACTGAAGTTTGCGAAGAGGCCAAGAATTCATACAGGAATAGGAACTTCAGATTCGCATATTAAATATAAATTCAATTCCAACAGGGAAGATATTATTGAAAGAGCAGTACAGGCCGTAAAATATGCCAAAAGCTTTGTAGAAGACGTAGAATTTTACGCCGAAGATGCCGGAAGAACCGATAATGATTACCTCGCGAGAGTCTGTGAAGAAGCTATTAAAGCAGGAGCTACAGTCCTCAATATTCCGGATACAACAGGATATTGCCTTCCTGAAGAATACGGGGAAAAGATAAAATACCTGAAAGAAAATGTAAAAGGTATTGAAAAAGCGGTGCTGTCATGCCACTGCCACAATGACCTTGGACTAGCGACTGCAAATTCAATTTCGGGTGTGATTAACGGAGCGAGACAGATAGAATGTACCATTAACGGGCTTGGAGAAAGAGCGGGTAATACTGCTTTAGAAGAAGTTGTCATGATTTTGAAACAACATAAAAATTTAAAATTATACACAGAGATTAACTCCAAAATGCTCAATTACATGAGTATTTTGGTGTCTGATCTGATGGGAATGCCGGTACAGCCCAACAAAGCCATTGTGGGAGCCAATGCATTTGCCCATAGCTCAGGAATTCATCAGGACGGCGTGATCAAAAACAGGGAAACCTACGAAATTATTGATCCTGCGGAAGTAGGGGTCAACGCCTCAACTATTGTACTTACTGCCAGAAGCGGGCGCTCTGCGCTGGCATACCGGTTCAAGAACATCGGCTTTGATGTCACTAAAAATGAGCTGGATTTTTTATATCAGGAATTCCTCAAAATGGCTGACCGCAAAAAAGAAATTGATAATAACGATTTAACTGCCATTATTGAAAGGGTAACAAGAAAAATAGGATAAGGAATTGGTTTTCAATTAAACAAAACAATGAACACTAAGAAAACACTTTTTGACAAAGTCTGGGATGCTCATGTGGTGGAAACGATTCCCGACGGGCCTCAGATTATATATATCGATAAACATTTGATCCATGAAGTAACAAGCCCGCAGGCTTTTGCAGAACTGGAATCCAGGAACCTTGAAGTTTTCAGGCCGAAACAGATTGTAGCGACTGCAGATCACAATGTTCCGACATGGGATCAGGATAAGCCGATACGCGATGAATCTTCCAGAAACCAGGTTCAGCAATTAACGGAAAACTGCAGAAAAAACCATATTGAATTATACGGTTTGGGGCATCCTTACCAGGGAATTGTCCACATCATTGCTCCTGAGCTGGGGATTACCCAACCGGGAATGAGCATCGTATGTGGCGACAGCCATACTTCTACGCACGGCGCTTTTGGGTCGATCGCTTTTGGAATCGGAACCAGCCAGGTGGCTCAGGTTTTTGCAAGTCAGTGTTTATTACTGAATAAGCCTAAATCAATGAGAATTACCGTAAATGGTAAATTAAATAAAAACGTTCAGCCAAAAGATGTCATTCTTTATATCATTTCAAAAGTAGGGACCGATGGCGGAACGGGATATTTCTGTGAATATGCCGGAAATGTCTTTGAGGAAATGTCGATGGAAGGCCGAATGACGGTTTGCAATATGAGCATCGAAATGGGTGCCCGCGGTGGAATGATCGCTCCGGACGACACCACTTTCAACTATGTAAAAGGACGAAAATTTGCGCCGGAAGGAGAAGAATGGGAAGAGAAGCTGGAATACTGGAAAACTTTGAAATCCGATGAAGGAGCTGTTTTTGATGCGGAATTTGCCTTTGATGCCTCCGACATTTATCCGATGGTAACCTACGGAACCAATCCGGGAATGGGAATTTCGATCAGTCAGAATATTCCGAAGCCGCAAAATGATTCTGAAGAAAAGGCTTTGAGATATATGGGATTAAAGGCAGGACAGGCGCTTTCCGATATTAAAGTTAATTATGTTTTCATCGGAAGCTGCACCAATGCAAGAATCGAAGATTTCCGTTCGGCAGCCAGCTATATTAAAGGAAAAAGAAAATCCGAACACGTTCATGCTTTAATTGTGCCGGGTTCTCAGCAGGTAGCCAAACAAATATATGAAGAAGGCCTGGACCAAATTTTTGTAGAAGCAGGCTTCCAGATCAGACAGCCGGGATGTTCGGCTTGTCTGGCGATGAATGATGATAAAATTCCGGAAGGTGAATATTGTGTTTCGACTTCCAACAGGAATTTTGAGGGAAGACAGGGCCAGGGGGCAAGAACAATCCTGGCAAGCCCGTTAATGGCTGCAAAAGTCGCTATCGAAGGGAAAATTTCAGCTTTTGAAAACTGATGGAGATGAATTTTACTTAAAACTTGTCTAAACTTTTTTACCACAAAAGATGCAAAAGATTTAAACATTTTAGTTTTTTAAATTTAATACTTAAGTGGAAAAAAAGAACACATAAGTTAAAAAATCAAAGATTTTCTCTTTGCAGACTTTGAAATACTTTAAATAAATCCAATAAAGTCTTTTATATCTTTTGCGGTTAAATTTAAAAATTAGTTTAAACAAGCTTTTAGTAAGTGAATTATCAATAGTGAATTTTAGAAATTGATTATTGATTCACAAAGTGAAATTAAACGTTCACTTTCCTAGCCCCGATAGAAACGGTTACCCCGGAGCAAGAGCTGGAGAAATGCTGGAATATAAGGATTTAGCAATGGAGAAGGCGGGAAGAATGGGAGCGAGGAGTATGAGTGGATAGCGGGATTAAGCTCCTGAAAATTAATTGAATAAATAACTATAATTGATTTAGCACAAAATGCAAAAATTAGTCATTATACAATCCCGGGCAATTCCGTTGCCGGCAGAAAATATAGATACCGACCAGATTATTCCGGCCCGGTTTTTAAAAAGTATTGATAAAAAAGGGTTCGGTGAAAACCTTTTCCGGGACTGGAGGTACCGTGTTCATACGAATGAAGTGAATCCCGATTTTGTATTAAATAATTCAAAATACTCAGGTGAAATTCTGGTGGCAGGAAATAATTTCGGCTGTGGAAGCAGTCGGGAACATGCAGCGTGGGCGTTGACGGATTATGGTTTTAAAGTTGTTATATCCAGCTTTTTCGCCGATATTTTTAAAGGAAATGCTTTAAATAACGGGTTGCTTCCTGTAAAAGTTTCGGAAAGTTTTTTAAAGGAAATTTTACATGGCATTACCGAAAATCCTGAAGCAGAAATAAAGGTTGATGTGGAAAGCCAGACCATACGATTTGGAAATCGTTCCGAATATTTTGAAATTGATTCTTATAAAAAAATCTGCCTGATGAACGGGTATGATGATATTGATTTTCTGATCAGCAGGAAAAAAGCCATTCAGGAGTTTGAATTAAAAACGCAGAAAATATATGAAAACAAGTTTTAAAATTGCCGTTCTTCCCGGAGACGGAATAGGACCGGAAGTAGTGAACGAAAGCACTAAAATTCTGAACGCAATTGGCGAAGTTTTTAATTATACCTTCGAATTCACGTACGGATTGATGGGCGCAGAAGCGATTTTTAAGACGGGAAATCCCTTACCGGAAGAGACGCTGCAAATCTGCAAAGAGTCTGATGCAGTACTTTTCGGAGCAATCGGAGATCCGTCTTTTGATCATAATCCTGATGCAAAAGTTCGTCCGGAACAAGGTTTACTTAAACTGCGAAAGGAGCTCGGACTTTTTGCCAACATCCGTCCTTTAAAAACATATTCTTCCCTGATTGACAAAAGCCCTCTGAAAAAAGAAATTATTGAAGGGGCCGATATCCAGATTTTCCGGGAGCTTGTGAGCGGAATTTATTTCGGTGAAAAATTTACCGATGAAGAAGCAGGATACGCTTATGATATTTGTAAATACTATCGTGATGAAATTGCACCGATCGTTCATATGGCTTTTCAGGAAGCGCAAAAACGCAGGAAAAAATTAACCCTGATTGACAAAGCTAACGTTTTAGATACTTCCAGATTATGGAGAAAAGTCTGTAAAGAGATTGCACAGGAATATCCGGATGTGGAACTTGATTTTATGTTCGTGGATAATGCAGCAATGCAGTTGATTTTAAACCCGAAACAGTTTGATGTAATTGTAACGGAAAATATGTTCGGGGATATTATTTCGGATGAAGCGAGCGTGATCGGAGGTTCTATCGGTCTTCTTCCTTCGGCTTCCATCGGAAATGAAAATGCTTTATTTGAACCGATTCATGGGTCTTATCCTCAGGCAAAAGGAAAAGGAATTGCCAATCCTGTGGCATCTGTTTTAAGTACAGCAATGATGCTGGATTATCTCGGACTGGGACAGGCGGCGGAAAAATTAAGACAGTCTGTAGAATATGCGATCGAAAATAAATATGTAACAATGGATCTGAATGCAGAACAGCATTATTCGACGGGTGAAGTAGGGAGCTTTATTGCCGATTACATTAAATATTCCGAAAAGTCTTATTATAATTTTGAGAATGTAAAAATCGGAAAATCTACGATTGTCTGATTAAAAAAATAATTTCGCTTCGCTGAAAATTAGATAATATAGTTAACAGTCCATAAAATTCAGACGGCGGAGCGAATTTTTATATGGTTTGATTTTTATTTGTATATTTTTTTTCTAAAAAAGGTTCCGCTTTTATAAGCAGAACCTTTTTATGTTATCCTTTGATATTGTCCGTTTTTCCGGATTCATTGTTTTTTGAAGATTTCTGAACGTCTTCCTTGTCTACATCAGAAGGGTTGGTTTTCTTTGATGCTGCAGGGATATTCTGGAAATCCTCATTTTGCTTTTTTGTTTCTGCGGTGTTTGCAGATTCCTTTTTTTTGTTTTCTTCTGAGTTCATTGCTTTAAATTTTACAGTTTTAGAATGCCCAGCTTTCCTGTCTGGTCTTCTATTGTATAATTCAAAGCCTTTGCCAAAACAAAAATCGTATTGAGATTTTCCATGAGCTGCTCTTTGCCTTCACTTTTCAGCCTGTTCTGATCGATAGAATTTATAGCTGTAGTTTTAGCTTTCTGAGTAACATTTTTAATGTCTTTTTCAGAAATTCTGTTAAAGAAAGAATCATCCAGCGACTGGATTTCCACACTTGGCGTAATTCTTATTTCCGGCTCGGGAAGTTCTGTAATAATTAATTTTTTATTAATGGAATCTACTTCCATTTTCATTTTGTTCAGATCATAAGAAACCTGCGCATTGGTTTTAGTATAAGTAATAATACTGTTGCTGGATACTTCTTTTCCAAAAAATTCGTAGCCCATTTTGGTCTTTTGCATGGAGGAAGTATTCTGTTCCAGAACGACCATTTTATTCATCTTTGAAATCTGATTGGTCAGAATATAATAATCTGACTTTTCAGTTTTCTCAGCAGGATTTAAACAGGATCTGAAGCTGAGAAACAGGATCATCATTAGAATGACACCTGCCAGAAACGGTAATATTACTTTTAGATTTCTCAAGATTTATTTATTAAAAATTTCTTTAATTACGGACTGGTCATCCTTTTTTAATATTTCAGCAAGATCTCTTTCAATATATCCTGTCGTCGGCATTTCTATAATCCTGCCGATTTCTTTACCATATCTTTCTACAATAATTGTAGGTACTTTCTGAACGTTGTACCGTACTTCATCTCCTGTCGGGGATTCCTTTTTACGGTTGACTGCGATAATGGTAAGCTTGCTTTCGGGGAATTTTACTTCCTCAAGAATCTTCATGAGGCGTGGGAAATCCCTGTGGCTGTCTTCACACCATGTTCCCATGAAAACAACCATATTATAAGAATTAATTTTCCCTTTTTTAAGTTCGCTGATGGCTTTTTGGTCCAGTGCATATTCGTCGTGCTCTTTTACATACCAATCCGAATACGGAGCTTCCAGGAATTTTTCTTTCAGCTGATTTCCCAGCAGCATTTTCCCGTCGCTGGTGGTTTCCACTTCGCGGCCTACAACGACTTTTTGTGCAGAGAACTGCTGAAGGGCAAGGAACAATACGGAGACCGTAAGAATACTTTTAATAATTTTTTTCATTCTATTTTTCAATAATTGTCTTCAGATCGGCAGGAGAATAATATTTGTTTTTCAGAACTTTATGATCTGCTTTCCTGTAAACATTATATTTTTCACCTGATTTTTCAAAAAATGATTCTACTTCTTTTTCTTTGTAGAATTCTACAGTTTCCTGTGCCTGCTCTTCATTGTCACAAGCCTTCGACATGTTGGATCGCTGTACTTCGTTGAACAGTTCTACAAATTTACTGCCAAGTCCGAATTCCAGAACCGCACCGCTTAATACATATTGCAAATCACACAAAGCATCAGCAATTTCTACGATATTATTATCTGCAATGGCCTGTTTCAATTCGTTCAGTTCTTCCTGTAAAAGTTCAACCCTTAGGTCGCATCTTTCTGGGGAAGGAATTTGCGGAGTATCTAAAATAGGGGCTTTAAAAGTTGTGTGGAATTCTGCTACCTGGTTCAGACTGTCAATTTTATCCATGAATATTTTTTATTTAGGCAAATATAAAAATTAGGTTTCAGAAATCAGAATTCAGGACTTAGGTTTTTATAATTTAATGAAAATCATTAGTTCTTAATCTTGAATTTTAAATTCTAAATTTTGAATTGCAAATCAATCATGATTTATTACTTATTACTAATTGCTCATCACCCATAAAAAAAAGACTGCCCGTTTCCGGACAGCCTTTACTCAATATTAATTGATCAGTTATTAGTTTTTAATGAATCTCTTGGAGGTTTCTCCGATCTGAATCATATAAGCTCCTTTTATAAGACTGCTTACATTGATAGAACCTCTTTCGAGTTTTCCAGAGTTGATTAGTTTTCCACCCATATCGAAGATTTTATAATCTTCCGCCGTCGTATTTGATATATATAAAATGTCTTTCACCGGGTTCGGATACAGTTTAATATCTGTTATAAGATCTTTCGTACCGATTTCACCTCTTCCGGAAGATACGATGTTTAATGTATAATCTTCAACCTGTCCGTAGGTATACGTTCCGCATGAAGAGGAAGGAACCGAACTGTACTGCATCATGACTCTCATTCTTGTGCTTCCTAAAGTAGCTGTAGACGGAATTGTAATAGAACCTGTTGCGGGACTTGTGGTAGAACCCGTTTTGGACCAGGCCAGTTCGCCGCTGTCTGTAAAGTCTCCGTCTCCGTTGTAGTCGATATATACCGCGTATGCTTCACTATACACTGTCGATGTCCATACAGGAGTTACCGAAATTGCATAAGCTGTTCCTCTGGTAACATTGGTAGAGATTGATGTAAAGTTTTCATATCCCGCAGTTCCTGTAGAAGTATTATTAATCGTACCGAATTTTACATTTCCGATTCTTTCATCTGCTGTATTATTTGCAGATGCCGAACAATAGGAAACAGTACTTCCGGACAATGTGGTTACGTTTACCGAGTTGCTTGAAGATGATACGTTTCCAGCCGCATCTTTTGCTCTTACCGAGAAAGTATATGTTGTAGAAGGGCTAAGACTTGTTACAGTATACGATGTAGAAGTTGTAGAACCAATCAATGAAGCTCCCTGGTAAACATCATAACCTGTTACCGCAACATTATCCGTTGCTCCGGACCATGATAGGTTGGTGCTTGTAGAAGTAGTTCCTGACGCTGCTAATGAAGGTGCTGTCGGAGCCGTAGTATCTGTTGTTCCTGATCCTGCATTTACTGTGATATTGGCATTGTTTACATCAAAGAAAATATGATTGGATCCTTTTACCATGATTCTTCCCGTGGTGGTAGATGAATTAGGAATCGTTACCGCCTGAGAACCGTCGTTTGGTGTTCCCGCAAGCAATGTAGTCCATGTATTTCCGCTGTCAGTAGACCAAAGAATATCCACATTCGCTGCATTTACGCCATTTGCCGTTGTTCCTGCTACATTCCAGGTCACTGTTTGAGATGTTCCTCCCGTATATGTTGTTGCTGAATTTTGAGAGCTTACGCTGAATGGTCCTGCAGTTCCGTTTACCGTAATCACTGCATCATCAGAATTGTTTCCTGAACCACCGGCTCTGTTGTCGCGAACCGTAAATCTGAAATTATAGCTTCTTGCTACATTAGATAAGGCTTCCACGGTAATTTCCGAACCAGTCGTTGTTGTAGCTCCGGCTAGAACAGAAGACATTCTCGGAAAATATCTTACCGGTGAAGCGGTTGGAGTAAATGATCTGAAAGTAGGCCCTGAAGCCTTTGTAGCACTTGCCGCGGAGCTTGCGCCGGTCTGGGAAGAAGAAGCATTATCCATTTGTTCCCAGATATAGGTTAACGAATCTCCGTTGGCATCTGTTCCGGTTCCCGTTAACATAAACGGTGTCCCTTTAGGAATAGTGTAATCTAACCCTGCGTTAGCAGTAGGAATTGAATTTCCGGTATTGGTGCTTACAGGACAGGTTTTAGCTTTAATATTATTGGTAATCTGCTGAATGCTGATTGCATGGAAGAACGCATCGGAATGCGGCTGAATATCCTGGCTGGTAATTCCTGCATATCCCATAATTGTTGATCCTGATCCCGGTTCCATATTGGCGCCAGTGCCTTCATTGCTCATAGAAAAGGTATGGTTTCCGCCAAACTGATGTCCCATTTCGTGGGCTACATAATCAATATCAAAATTATCTCCTGAAGGAATTCCGTCTGCCGGAGAAGTATAGCCGCTTCCTTTGGATCCGTTGGTACATACACATCCGATACAGCCTGCATTCCCACCACCTCCGGAAGCTCCGAACAGGTGACCGATGTCGTAATTGGCTTCGCCGATAACTGATGTTAAGGTCGATTGTAGCTGGGAGTTCCAGTTATTCATCTGTGCAGCAGCAGAGTAGGGATCCGATGAGGCGCTTGTATAAATCACAGCATCATTATTGGAAATTAAAACCATTCTTGCCGAAAAATCTTTTTCAAAAACGCCGTTGACGCGGGTCATGGTGTTATTCATTGCAGCTAAAGCATTCGCTTTAGTTCCTCCGAAATAAGCCGTATATTCTCCCGTACAAGACAATGCAAGTCTGAATGTTCTTAGTTTAGCATCATCCGCATTAGGCCTTGCCGCCATATTGGTAGACACTGAAGCGCCTTTCTGGGCAACATCCAGCACGGTACATTCAAATTTATTGAGATCGTCTTTTTTATCAGATTTTTTATAAACAATATAAGTGGAAAGATCTTTGGTGTACGGTTCAATAAAAACCGCAGATTTATCACCATAAATTTCCATGGACGAAAGTCCTAATGGTGAAACACTGAAATAAACAGTTGAAGAAGGATTTTCAAGACCTTCACCCACATATGCTTTTATATCAGGGTATTTTGCAGCCAGCTGAGGATCGAAATTGGAATTTTCTCTGACTTTGAAGTTTTCCATTCTTCCTTCAGCATTGGGAAAAGAGATGATAATTTCAGATTTTTCTCCGGTAGCCAGCCTTTTTGGAGCTTTAACAAGAGCATTTTTTAACCCATTAATGTCAAGGCTGTAAATTTTAGGATTAATAATACTGCTTTTGTTTTCGAAGATGTTGGAAGTTATTTTTCCTGAACCTGAAGACCAGAGACGATCGGTCTGCGCGAAGGAAATGCCGGATAGAAAAAGCATTCCCAACAACGTTAATTGTTTTTTCATATAAATTCTTATTTGATTGTGGAATACCAAATCTAATAAAAATATGATTACGAAAAACAAAATTTTTTAAGAATATTTTAGATATTCCATCTAAATAATTATGCAATACATTAAATATTTCTGTTTTTACATTTTCTCCTAAAAAGAAAATAGCACACGCAAAACACGTGTACTATTCACTTTTAATGATATAATTCTAATTTTTTTAAAATGAGTTATCATCAGCAGTAGGACCGTACATTCCCGGGACTTTATTTCCCGTTGATCTCAGGTAAACAATCAGTTCTCCTCTGTGATGATATAAATGATTAAACAAAAAAGCTCTTATAACCTGAATCTTCGGCATTGGAGGAAAAGCGACATTTCCATTCATTTCCATTCTCCATTCATTCATCATCGTACTTTCATCCCAATTATTCAGGACGTCGTGAGCTCTGGCTACATTTTCTTCAAACTTTTCCACAATAGTCTGCGCTTTTGAAATGTCGCCTTTATCGTAATGATAAGTTCCCATATCAAAGACATCTTTGTTAAATGTTCCGTCATACCAGTTGTAGACTTCTGCAATGTGGGACGCCAACTGAGCCGTTGTCCAGTTTTTTTCAGAAGGTTTCCATTCTAATGCGCTGTCCGGAATTGCATTTAAAAGTTTTCTGGTGTTCTCTGCCTCATGCAGGAATTCACCTAAAAGTGCTTGTTTAATCATTTGTATTTATTTTAAAAATGTTTTTTTTATTTTGTAATATCTCTTCCGATTACGAGTCTCTGAATTTCAGAAGTCCCTTCACCAATGGTGCAAAGCTTTGAATCTCTGTAGAATTTTTCAGCAGGGAAATCTTTGGTATAACCATATCCTCCGAATATCTGAACGGCATTATTGGCGATTCTTACACAGGCTTCGGAAGCATATAGTTTTGCCATTGCACCTTCCTTGGTCATCTTCTGTTTTGCATTTTTCAGAGTAGCTGCTCTTTGGATCAGCAATTCTGCCGCATCAATTTCCGTAGCCATATCTGCAAGCATAAAGTTAATGGCCTGGAATTCTGAAATCGATTTCCCGAACTGATGTCTTTCTTTAGCATATTTTAAAGCAGCTTTGTAAGCTCCTCTTGCTGTTCCCAAACTTAAAGCAGCAATTGAAATTCTTCCTCCGTCAAGGATTTTCATGGCCTGCTTGAAACCTTCTCCCACTTCTCCCAAACGGTGAGAATCCGGCACACGTACATTATCGAAAATAAGTTCTGCCGTTTCAGAAGCCCTCATCCCCAGTTTATTTTCTTTTTTCCCGGAACTGAAACCCGGCATTCCTTTTTCAAGTACAAAAGCAGTGGAATTATTTTTAGCTCCTTTTTCTCCCGTTCTGGTCATCACTACTGCGATATCTCCTGAAATAGCGTGGGTAATGAAATTTTTAGCACCGTTAATAATCCATTCATCACCGTCTTTTACAGCAGTAGTGGACATTCCGCCGGAATCAGAACCTGTATTGTGCTCAGTAAGTCCCCATGCACCGATTACTTTTCCTGATGCAAGCTGCGGAAGCCATTTATTTCTTTGCTCTTCATTCCCGAATTCATAAATATGATTCGTACAAAGGGAATTATGTGCTGCTACGGAGAGACCGATAGAAGGATCAACCTGAGAGATCTCATCCAGAATGGTAACATATTCATGATATCCAAGACCTGAACCACCATACTGCTCAGGAATAACAATTCCCATAAACCCCATTTCTCCTAATTCATGAAATAAATCTTTAGGGAACGTTTGACTTTCATCCCACTCCATAATATTAGGTCTAATATTCTTTTCAGCAAACTCTTTTGCTGTTTCCGCTATCATTTTAATGTTGTCAATAGTCTCTGTATTCATATAGATATATAGTTAATTCCCAAAGATAATTAAATTGACGGAACGCCCAAAAAAATTATTCAAAGCATTCTACTCCTGTTTCAATTTTTTAATTTTCAGGTTTTTATATTTTAAAAGTTAATAATATTTAATAAAAAATCCCGAACTTTAAGGATATTAATTTACTATTTTAGCCACCCAATTTTTACGGCATGAAAAAATTTCTACATCTTATCATTCTCATAGTATCTTATTCTGCAGCGCAGGCTCCGGCGGGATATTATAATGGAACTACGGGTTTATCTGGATATTCTTTGAAGTCCAAGCTCCATGACATTATCTCTGAAAAAAATATCATCTGGCATTATGGCGATCTCACCAATTATTACAACCAGACTGACCTGGATCGGTATTATGATTATGATTCTTCTAACACAACTATACTACTGGATATTTATTCTGAAATTCCTTCCGGTCCGGATGCTTACGAATATACGACTGCAAATATCATCGGGAGCGCCAGCGCGGAAGGTCTGGGTTGGAACAGGGAACACATGATGCCTCAAAGTACTTTTTACAGCAATTATCCTATGTATTCCGATTTATTTTATGTAGTTCCCACCGATGCCAGAATCAATCAGCTGCGGAGCAATTATCCATACGGGATTGCGGGATCTCCGGTTTATTATACATTTACCAATTCATCGAAAATCGCAAAATCTGCTATTCCGGGAATGGCTTATACTGGTCGGGTTTATGAGCCGATTGATGAATTTAAGGGAGATGTAGCAAGAAGTCTCCTTTACTTCGCCGTACGCTATGAGGGAAAACTGAGAACTTTTAATTTTGACAATAATACCAATCCTGCTTCAGATACCAATCCTCTGGATGGAACCGAAGAAAGAGCTTATGATCCGGCCTATATTGCGATGCTGCTTCAGTGGCATCAGCAAGATCCTGTTTCTCAAAGGGAAATTGACAGAAATAATGCAGTATATGCTATTCAGAAAAACAGAAATCCCTTTATTGATAATCCTTCGTGGGCAAATGCAATATGGAATCAGACGACTGACAATACTGCACCACAAAGCCCTGCAAATTTAACGGTTACACAAAACAGCGCTTACTTTGTTACCCTCAGCTGGACACCAAGTACAAGCACCGATGTAATAGGTTATAAAGTGTATCAGAATGGAAATCTGGTGGCAACAACAAAAGGGTCTACTTTCAGTGCGGATCATTTAACACCCTCCACCACATATACCTTTACAGTAAAAGCATACGACAACGGCTATTTACTTTCTCCAGACAGCAATGCCGTTTCCACGACAACTTTAGCGTCAGATGTCTATACTAAAGATCTTTTTGTTTCGAAATATCTTGAGGGAAGTTCGAATAATAAAGGTCTTGAAATCACCAACAGAACAGGCCACGCCGTCAACCTGAGTGATTACAGATTATCGATTCAATTTCCGAGCGGCTCCAATTATTATTTCCCTGACCCTTATGAACTGGAAGGGATCGTACAGAACAATGAAACATTTGTAGTTTTAAATCCGAATGCTAATTTTTCATGCTATACCATCAACCAGGCAAAATTTGCGACAGCGGCTCCACAAATGACATTTTCCGGCAGCCAGTATTTAGAATTAAGATATAAATCTACTACCGTTGATGCAATTGGTGTTCCTTCCACGAATAATTTTTTGGTATTAGGAAATGTTTCTTTATACAGAAAAGCGGGTATCAACCAGCCCAACACAGTTTTCAATAATAATGAATGGGATTCTTATTCTTCCGATTACTGCCAGAATCTGGGTGTGCTTTCCGTATCAGATCTCATTTCATCAGAAAACGCATTCAGAATTTATCCGAATCCGGCCAAAGATGAAATATTTGTTGAAGGAAAAACAGATCAGGTTAAGTCGGTACAAATCCTTGATTTTTCAGGAAAATTGATATATTCTGAAAACTTACCATTTAAAAATAAAAAGAGCATTCCTGTACAGAATCTTGTTTCGGGATCTTATCTCCTTAAGATTGATTATGCGGTTTATCAGTTTATTAAAAAATAATTTTCAAGATATTAATGAAAGCAGGATTCGGGGCTTCAAACTTTGTTTGAAGCCCCGAATCCTTAAATAAACAGATTACAGCGTGCAATTTATCCATTCAAAATAATTTATCTTAATTTCTTTACCCTTTACATCAAAAAGGTTTAAAAACATTCATTAATTTTAGAATTTTACTGTACTATATTTCATGAAAAATCATTAATTTGGTATTCTCTTCTGTCAAACGACAATTATGATGTAATATAGAAGCAGAATTATGGACACACCAAATTACAGAATGCCTTTTGTGCCGTCAACCCTAATGACGGAAGGAGGAAGCATCGATACATGCGATATGGGAGAAAGCATTGCCCATAATATTATGCTTTTGATCACCACCAAAAAAGGCGAAAACAGATATGATGAAAATTACGGAAATGATGTCTGGAACCTTGAATTCGACAATGGCGTTACCAGCGCCGTCTGGGAAACGGTCTTTATTAAAAGTCTCAAAAGGCAGATTCAGGAATATGAACCGCGAATTGTAAATCCCCAGATTGATGCCCATATCCAGATTGTGGAGCATACTTACGACACAAAAGAACATACCGAAATCAAAAAGAAAGTAAAAATTGCCATCAATGCAAAAATGGAGGCTACAGGAGAACGTTTCAGCTTTTCTACGGAACTGTTTCTCAGCCCGATGTCAATTGATTAATTTCTAACACCGCAATCACAAACTATGAATTTAGATCAGAATATATATTCCAAAGAATCGGTAAAGGCGAGAATGCTTCAGAATGCCACTAAAGTATGGGGACTGAAAAGCCCGCAGTCGCTTGATCCGTTCGTAAAACTGCTGATTGACGCTTTCAGCACGGAAGTTTTTAAAGCCAATAATGAAATACAGACGGTAAACGCCAGAATCCTTGAAAAACTGGCAAAACTGTTAACTCCGTCTATTTATACTCATCCGGTTCCTGCACATGCTATTGCTTTTACACAGCCTTTCGAGTCTTCAGAAATTATGTTGGAACATACTGAATTTTTCTTCAGGAAACATATGACATCCACCATAAAATCGGAATCCGATAAACAGATCAACATTCCTTTTACACCAGTGGGGAATGTAAGGATTAACAACGTTCAAACCGCTATAATGTTTGTCGGGAATACCTGCTACAGCATTGATGAGCGTTTAAATAAAATTCCGATTGCAAGGTTTCAGGGAAAACCCGAAGACTACCGAAAAGTAACAATCGGCATTGATGTCAGTAAATATTCCCAGGAAACTTTTCCGAAATATATAAGCATTTACTGCTCTAATCCGGCATTTGAGCACCTGGATTTCACGTATAAGCTATTGCCTTACATTACGGTTACAAGCAATGGAAATCCGCTTTTTATCAAGGAAGGATTAACGTATTACAAAAATACTCAGGCTGAAGGATATGAGCAGATTTTTTACGAACAGTCTATCCGCAATAAAATCATTGAAGATGTAAAAAGTATTTACCATCATAAATTTATTGAAGTAAGCGGAATTTCAAACTCATTATTTTCCGAACCCGGCCAACTTCCGGAAAATCTGAGTTATGTTGATTATAAAGAAGAAATCACCAAACATATTGAAGGGAAACGCTACCTGTGGCTTACCTTTGAATTTCCACCACAGTTTTCCGCAGAAATCCTTGATAATTTTTCTTTCGTCCTGAATGCCTTTCCAATCTATAACCGCGGCTGGAAAAAAACAGAATACAGCCTCGATATTATGGGAAATAATATTCCGCTGGTCACCGATGAAGGTGAGCATTTCCTGTATGTTGATGAAGTTCAGGATGGCGACGGAAGAAGATACACCGAGATTCCGTTTACCCCGAACGACAATCTGAAAAAAGGGCTATACACCGTAAGAAAAGGCGGAATGGAACGTTTTACCAACAGAAACGCTGTCGACATGATCGCCAATGTTCTTGAACTCACACGCGACGAAATCGCCGCTTTCTCTCTATTAAACAGAGATAATGTAAAAGGTTTGCTGAGCGAAATGTCTGATAAAATGAAGTCCATGGTTCAGAAAGTAAATAACGCTAAAAGAAGCATTAAGCAGGAGCTGAACTATGTAATTATGGAACCGGTTGAGAAAACGGATCATACCTACGCTTCGTTCTGGATCACACATTGTACCCTTGCCAACCACATGCGTCCGGGAACGGAATTGTCCAACCAGCTGAAATCTCAGGTTCTTATATTACTCAGTGAAACCATTGGTGGAGCTGAAGAGCAGAAAGGAACCGACAGTATCCAGGCATATAAATATGCTTTAACCACAAGGGATAAAATTATTTCCCTGGAAGATGTGAAAAACTATTGCCGGATGGTACTGAAGGACGAACTGAAAGAAGTCCGGGTAAAACGTGGGACCATGATCAGCAATAAGCCGAAAGAAGGTTTCATAAGAACCGTAGAAGTTGAAATTGTCCCGAACAATTATTCATTTTACGGAAGACTCTACTGGGAAAATATGGCCAATATCCTCAGGAACCAGATTATTCTTAAAGCCATCGACGGCATAGAATATGTAGTGAAGGTAACCAATGAAGACACCGATTTTTCCTGACCAATAATTATACAATAAATACCATATCAATATTTTTATGAAAAAAATGATGACGATTGCACTTGCCCTGTCGGTGAGTGTAACAGCAGTGAGCTGCAAAAAAGGACTTGATAAAATAGAAAATGCAGTAGAAAAGGCTGGGGAAGACCAGTCACAGGCCATTATTGATTTTAATAACAATTTCCTTGATTCCTACAAAAGCACTTCCAGACATGTAGAGAACATTGTTGAATATGCTGAGGCCGCAGTAAAAAAATCTAAAGGAGAAACCGTCTACAGTATGCCGATGGTCATTAACTCAATGGATTATTCTTTAAGCAAAATTAAGGGTGTTCCTTCCGGTTTTGATAGTGAACAGAAAATTATTGAAACAGAGCTCATTACCTATAAAAGAAAGCGTGAAAGTATTGATAAAAAATATGAAGAGCTAAAATCCTATATCACTTCGGAAGATTATAAGGACGATCAGGGAGCAAAAGCCCTAGCTTTACAAAAAGATATTGATGAAGAAGCAAAAGCATTTTTCCTGGCAGGTGATAATATTGTTACCAAAATAAAACCTGCTACCGAAGCCGCCGAAGAAGTTATCTTAAAAGATCATCCGATGAAAGATTATATTGTGTCATCCAAATCGGTGATGAATGATCTTGATGCCACCATGGATGTGCTTGATAAACAATATACACAAGGTTTCAATGAAGCAGAAGTGCAGAAAAAATATGACGAACTGGAAAAAGCAGTTGATCTAAATGCAAAAAAACAATTCGACGTGAAAGGGCAGCAATATGCTTATAAGAAAACCCTGTTTGAAAACTTCAATAAAAGGGCGACTGAGTTTCTGGATAAGTACAGGAAGCTGATCAGGGATTCTAAAGCGGCCAGTAAGATTCCGGACAGCAATATTCAGGAGATCAGTTCTGCTTATGATTCTGTCCTGAGTTCCTACAATTCTTTTGTACAATAAATTCTGCATTAATATAATTTATACCGGTAAAATTCATACCGGTATTTTTTTATAGATTAATCTTTTGAAATTAAAAATCATATGGAAATGAAGGATCAATATTCTAACGTTTTTTAACACAGAAAATTCCATAAAATTCCGTAATTTTGCACATCGTGATTTTCATGTAAAATCACACCAAATTATGAGTAAATCAACAGAATATATAGAAGTTTACGGTGCGCGCGAGCACAACCTGAAAAACATCAATGTCAAAATTCCCCGAAACGAACTTGTTGTGATTACCGGTCTTTCAGGAAGCGGGAAATCATCGCTGGCTTTTGATACGATTTTCGCAGAAGGCCAACGCCGCTATATCGAAACATTTTCGGCCTATGCAAGACAATTTCTTGGAGGGCTCGAACGTCCTGATGTTGACAAAATTGAAGGGCTCTCTCCCGTAATTGCCATCGAACAGAAAACGACGAACAAAAACCCGCGTTCAACTGTAGGAACCGTAACGGAATTGTATGATTTCCTGCGTCTCCTTTTTGCCAGAGTTTCGGATGCCTACTCCCAAACCACCGGAAAAAAACTGGTAAGCTACACCGAAGAGCAGATTCTCGAAACCATCAAAGAAAATTATAAAGGCGAAAAGATCATGCTGATGGCACCTGTCGTAAGAGCCAGAAAAGGCCATTATCACGAGCTTTTTGTACAGATGGCAAAAAAAGGATATGGACAGGCAAGAATTGACGGTGAATTGCAGGACATTGAATATGATTTAAAACTTGACCGTTATAAAACCCACGATATCGATATTGTGATCGACCGCTGGATTATCGGGGAAAGTGCCTCGGAAAACAGAATGGAAAAATCCCTGCGTACGGCAATGGAAATGGGAGAAGGCCTTATCGGAATCCAAAAGCTGGGAAGTACCGATATTGAGTATTTCTCTAAAAATTTAATGGATGCCGAAACCGGTCATTCACTCGCTTTACCGGAACCGAATACCTTTTCGTTCAACTCGCCGAAAGGAAGCTGTCCAACCTGTAAAGGACTGGGAACCATTAAAAAAATCAATACTGATTATTTTATTGAAAATCCTAAATTATCAATCAACCAGGGAGGTTTACTGCCTTTGGAAGATCTTAAATCCAATAAATGGATTCTTTCCCAGATCAAAAATATTCTTGAAATCTTCGGCTTGGGAATGACCACTCCTATGAAAGACATTCCGGCAGAAGCATTGGATTACATGTATAACGGCTGTCATAAAGAGTTCAACAAAGACCTGAAATACGCCGGAATTACGAAAAAAATTAAAATAAGCTTTGATGGTCTTATTGCCTTTATGGAAGAAATCATCGAAGACAGGGAATCTTACGAAGCGATACTTCTTGAAAGACATTTCACAACAGAAGAAACATGCCCGGAATGTAAAGGAACACGTCTGCAGCCTTCAAGCCTCAGCTTTAAGATTGACGGAAAAAATATTGCTGAAGTTAATGCTTTAAGCCTTATTGATTTAAAAGAATGGCTGGCCGATGTTAAAGATAAATTTTCCGAAAAAAATGCAATTATTGCCCACGAAATATTAAAAGAGATCGAAACAAGACTTCAGTTTCTGCTGGATGTCGGGTTGGATTATTTAAGCTTGAGCAGAAGTTCCAGAACACTTTCCGGAGGAGAGTCCCAGAGGATTCGTCTGGCAACACAGATCGGATCGCAGCTGGTGAATGTTCTTTATATTTTGGATGAACCAAGTATCGGACTCCACCAGAGAGACAACGAACGATTAATCAATTCCCTGAAAAACCTTCGTGATATCGGAAATTCCGTATTGGTTGTGGAGCACGACAAAGATATGATCCTGGAAGCCGATGAGGTACTGGATATCGGTCCGAGAGCCGGAAAATTCGGAGGCGAAATTCTTTGGCAGGGAAAACCCAAAGATCTGTTGAAAGCAGATACGATCACCGCACAGTACATCAACGGAAAAAGAAAGATCGAAATTCCCGAAGAACGACGTAAAGGGAACGGTAAAAATATTGTATTGAAGGGTGCAACCGGAAATAACCTTAAAAACGTTACCCTTAATGTTCCTTTAGGAAAGCTGGTGGTGGTTACCGGAATCTCAGGAAGCGGAAAATCATCCCTGATCAACGGAACTTTATATCCGATTCTGAACCGGCATTTTTACAGAGCTGTTCAGGAACCTTTGCCGTACAAAAAAATTGAAGGTCTTGAAAACATCGATAAAATTGTGGATGTAGACCAGACCCCGATCGGAAGAACGCCGCGTTCCAATCCTGCAACCTACACCGGAATGTTTACAGACATCCGAAATCTTTTTGCAGAATTGCCTGAAAGTAAAATCCGTGGGTACAAACCCGGAAGATTCTCTTTCAATGTAAAAGGCGGAAGATGTGAAACCTGTCAGGGAGGCGGATTAAAAGTGATTGAAATGAATTTCCTGCCGGATGTTTATGTTCATTGCGAAACCTGCAACGGAAAGCGATTCAACAGGGAAACTTTAGAGGTTCGTTACAAAGGAAAATCGATTTCCGATGTGCTGGATATGACGATTGATGAGGCGGTGGAATTTTTCCAGCCGATTCCAAAAATTTATTCCAGAGTGAAAACCTTACATGATGTAGGTTTAGGGTATATCACATTGGGACAGCAGTCAACGACGTTAAGTGGAGGAGAGGCACAGCGTATTAAATTAGCTACGGAACTTGCGAAAAGACAAACCGGAAATACACTATACATTCTGGATGAACCAACCACCGGACTTCATTTTGAAGACGTAAAAATCCTGATGGATGCGATTAATCAGCTGGTGGAATTAGGAAATTCCTTCATCATTATTGAACACAACATGGATGTCATCAAAATGGCAGACCACATCATCGACGTCGGTCCGGAAGGCGGAAAGCACGGCGGACAGATCGTTGCCCAGGGAACACCCGAGGAAATCGTGAAGTCGAAGAAGAGTCTGACAGGGAAGTTTTTGAAGAGGGAACTGGAGTAAGAAAATATAAGTATATTACAAAAAACCGCAATGTGAATTGTGGTTTTTTTGTTTATTTTTGAAGAAAACTAATAATATGAATAAACCTTTAGAAATATTAAATATTGAGAAAACATTTTATGTAATTCTTGAGCAAATGCCAGATGGAGGGAATATTTTAAATGATGAATTTCGTAATCATTATGAAATTGAAAATAATAATATTATAGGTTTAAATTTGTCTGATAATGATATAGAGGAAATTAAGAATTTAGTATATTTAGATAATCTTTCAAAACTATCATTGGCAAGAAATCATATTACAGAAATTAAAAATTTAAATCATTTAAAAAGTATTCGACATCTAGATTTATCATCAAACTATATAAAAAAAATTAAAGATTTATCTAACTTAAAAAAACTTACTACTCTTGACCTATCTTCCAATGAAATTAACAAAATTGAAAATTTAGATTCTTTATCAAATCTTAAAAATCTCAATTTATTTTCAAATCAAATTGAAAAAATTGAAAATTTTAATTATTTAAGAAATTTAATTTTTCTTGATCTATCCTTAAATCACATTAAAGAGATTCAGAATTTGGATAATTTAATAAATCTTAAACAATTCAATATATGGGGGAATGAAATCACTGAAATAAAAGGTTTAGAAAACTTATCCAGTTTACAAAGTATATTTATTTCCAATAATAATATTACGGAAATTAAAAATTTAGAAAACTTATCAAACTTAGAAAGTCTTTATTTACACGTAAATCAAATTACAGAAATTAAAAATTTAGAAACACTTAATAATCTTCGTCGATTAGATATTGATAATAATAAAATTACCAAAATTGAGAAAATTGAAGCTTTAAAAAAACTTGAAAGTATCGACTTTTCAAATAATAATATTAATGATATTAATAACCTATATCAATTTATTGATAAGTTTAATTTTTGTTATATTGATAAAACTTCCTGTGACAAAGGGGAAATAAATTTATTTGGAAATTCATTAGATGATTTTTTAATTAAAATACTTCAAATTGAAGATTTATCTGAGAGGAAAAAACAGTTAATTAATTATTTTGAAAATCTCAAACAAGAGCAACGCCCTTTAAGAGAAACAAAACTAATGATTTTAGGAGAAGGTGAGGCTGGTAAAACTAATTTTAGAAACTATATTCTTGAACAACCTTTCAAATTAGGTAAAAGTGCGACAACAGGAATTAAAATTGATATTTGGAATCAAAAAATTGTAGATTTTGATTACAGAATAAATATTTGGGATTTTGGTGGACAGTGGATTCAACAACAAGTTCATCAGTTTTTTATTACTAATGAATCAATATACATTGTATTATTAAATGCAAGACAAGATGAAAAGCCAGAGAAATGGTTAGACTGGATTAAAAATTATGCTCGTGAATCATTAGTTTTTCTAGTTGCTAATAAAATGGATGAGAACTCTAATTTTAAGCTGGAAGAGAATGCTTTAAAATCTGAATATCCTTTTATCAAAGGTTTTTTTTATATTTCTCTACTAAAAGTTAATGAAGGTGTCCAAGAGGAAAAAGATAAAGTGGATAACTTGTTAGCTGAAATCAAACAAAAAGTTTTAGAAATAAAAAATATTAATACTCCAATTCCTGCAAATTATCATGATTTAAAAAATGATCTTGAGGATAATTATTTAAAAGGTAAACCGTCCTTAAGCTTTGATTTATTTAAAAAAGATTTATATGATTTGCATAAAGTTTCAGGAGAACCAGAGGATTTATTAGAAATATTACAAAAAATTGGTACAGTTAGATTTTTCAAAAACTTTGATAAACTAATTTTGAGTCCTGAATGGTTAAGTGATGGTGTTTATAAAATTTTGATGTCAAAAATTGCTAATGAAAAGCATGGTGTTCTTGATGATTTAGAACTTAAACAAATAATTTTGGAACCAACTGATGAATGTTCACACCAATATCGAGAATCAGATGTTTCATTTATTAGACAGTTAATGCAAGATTTCAAATTAGCTTATTTTAAAGAAAATCAATGCTTTATTCCTTCACAATTTGATAAAGATTTACCTAAAGAGATTGATATTGTTAAATTAACGAAAGAAGCTAACCTTATATTTTATTTTGAATTTTTTGCATATTTTCCGACCAATATTATAAGTAAATTCATTGTTGATTTTTTTGGAAAAGTCGAAGGTGAGAAATATTGGGAAACAGGTATTGTTTTAAAAGATATTGATCAAGATTTAAATAAAGAAACTGAAGCAACTGTAATTTCGGATGATAAAACCAGAAGAATAACTATTTTTATGAAAGGCGAAGATGCTCGTCCTTTCTTTAGTGAGATTCATAAAAATATTTTGAGTTACCTAAATCATACAAAATTTAAGTATAAAGAGTATATTTTTATTTCAAAATATGAAAATTCCATAAATTACAGAGAGTTGGTATTATATTATCACAAGGATAGAAAGGAAATACCATTAACTAATTTAGTAAATGAAGAGATTATAGATTTGAATGTTAAAGATATATTAGGGATAATTAATAATGAAAAAGAAATAGAAGATCTTAAAAGACAATTAGAAGAATCAGAAAAGAACAGAATTGTACATGTAGAAACATATATAGAAACACAAAATAACTTTCAAAAAGATTCTACATTTGATAGAAATCAATTTGGAGGAAAACATAATAAACAAGAAAACTAATATGGGAGATCAATTTAACTTCGGAGAAAACTCAACATTTAGCGGAAATCAATTTGGAGGAAGCAACAACACTCAAACAAATAATTTCAATGCATATTCCACAAATCCTGATGTTCTAAAAGCAGAAGGAATCTTAAATGAATTTCAGCAACTAAAAGTAGAAAATGAAGAGTGGAAAAACATTTTTATTGAGGGTATGAAAGAGTTAATGGATTTAAAAGGAGCTGAAACAGAAGAGGCTATTACGCACTCTAAAACAACTTTAAGAAAATGGCATGATACAATTTATGATTTAGGAAAAAGACTTAATGATTGGAAAAATATTACTTTTTTAGGAGTAGATTTTGTAGAAAAAACACCTAAATTATTAAATCTATTAAGTTACGTTAGCCAAATCGTTAACTAGTTTGTTTTAAATGGCTGAAAATTATTAATTCAGCCTTTTTTCATCCAAATAGTTACTCCCAATATTAAATTTTCAAAAATTTTAAAATTTTAAAGTGCTGAAAATCAATAATTTAATTTTCAATGTTAACTCAATGTTAACTGTATGTAAAATTAATATGAATTTTTTTATATATCTTTGGTAAAGAGTTAGTAAATAATTTAAAATAACACTTAAAACCAACGAGTTATGAAAAATAAAATTCAGATAGTAATCGCTTCTTTTTTAGTTTGTGGATTGGTAACCTTAATGAATACGGCAAAAGCGCAGGCAACCAATAATAATACTATTCAGGAAGTACAGTTGAATAAAGCCGATGCATTCAGCGAAATAAGAAATCTTCTGATGGACAATTTCGATTTTACCAATTCCGATTACAAGCAGGGAATTGTAAATTCTGAAGTGAAATTTGACATCGCCGAAAACGGAAAGATTGTTAATGTTCACTCCAAAGGCGACTGCAAAAACGTAAGCAGAGAAATCGAGAACGTATTGAGCAAGCTGCAATACAGAATAGACAGCAGAAAATTAAACGAAAATATGATCGCTTCTACCTATGTAATGCCGGTAAGAGTGGATATCAACAACAGATAAAGTATATATTTAATTGAAAAAGCCCCCGGAATTAAAGTATTTTCGGGGGCTTATCATTTTAAATCCCGAGAATAGGCCGAAAGACCAGATTTGTTTTATTAACTTTGCAGTTCAATATAATTTTTATGCACAAAGCAGGATTTGTAAATATCGTCGGGAAACCGAATGCCGGAAAATCAACCTTACTCAATCAGTTGATGGGCGAGAAGCTGGCCATTGTTACCCAGAAAGCACAGACAACACGCCACAGAATTTTTGGAATTTATAATGAAGAAGATTTGCAGATCGTATTTTCCGATACGCCGGGAGTTCTTGACCCAAAATATGGCTTGCAGGAAAAAATGATGGATTTTGTAAAAGATTCCCTTCAGGATGCAGACGTATTCCTGTTCATCGTTGATGTTACCGACAAAGCCGAGCCTTCAGAATTTTTAATTGATAAACTGAATAAAATTCCCGTACCGGTCCTTCTATTGTTGAATAAAGTGGATCAGACCAATCAGGAGGGACTTGAAAAGCTGGTTGAAACATGGCATGAACGAATTCCTAAAGCCGAGATTCTGCCGATTTCCGCACTGAATGCTTTTAACACCGATATTATTTTACCGAAACTGAAATCATTGCTTCCGGAAAATCCCCCATATTACGACAAAGATCAATATACTGACAAACCGGAACGGTTTTTCGTGAATGAAGCCATCCGTGAAAAAATCTTACTGAACTACGATAAAGAAATTCCCTATTCGGTAGAAGTGGTAACGGAGCAGTTCAAGGAAAAAGAAGGAATTATTTTCATCGATTCTATTATTTATGTAGAACGGGATACTCAGAAAGGCATCGTAATCGGTCATAAAGGTGAAGCCATTAAAAAGGTAGGAACAGAATCAAGGCTGGATCTGGAAAAATTTTTCAATAAAAAAATTCACCTTAACCTTTTTGTAAAGGTGAAAAAAGACTGGAGAAAAAATGACAGAGATCTGAAAAACTTCGGTTACAGATAGACTAAAAACTGCTGAAAAGCCGTTATATAAGAAGATTTTTCGTTATCTTTAATTAAATTTTAACTTAATGAACTATTTGAACACGACAAATTCTAATACAGTTTTTAAAGATATTATTTTATTGGTAGTGAGAGTTTTTATCGGTTTCGCGATGCTGTCTCACGGATTTCCCAAGCTTCAGATGCTTCTGGATGGCGGAAAGATTGAATTCTTCGATTTTCTGGGAATGGGACCAACCGTATCTTTAGTTCTTACTGTTTTCGCAGAATTTGCATGTTCCATACTTCTTATTTTAGGATTATTTACAAGAGTTGCCTTGGGATTTTTAATATTTACGATGATCATCGCAGCATTTGTGGTTCATGGAGCAGATCCTTTTGAAAAACGGGAAATGAGTCTTATTTATCTTTCAGTATATCTTTTGCTCATTGCTTTCGGACCCGGAAAATTCTCTGTAGATCATATGATCGAAAAAAGAAAAAGAGCCACCGAGTGGTAATTTAAATACAGGCAGCAATTTTTTGCTGCTTTTTTTATTTCGTTTCAATAAACGGAAAGAGACTCAGGTTAACATAAAATTTATTAAATTCGTCAAAAAGAGAATTAATGAAGATAAAGTTAACCATCTGCCTTCTTGCGTTTCTTAATTTCTATCAGGCGCAGGAAAACATCAGTTACCAAAAGCCATCTGCCGAAATTTTAAAGCTGGCAGACTATGAAAGACCTCCGAGTGTCTTAATGAACAGCAAAAAAGACTGGATTGTTTTTAGTTACCGCCCGACTTATAAAACCCTTGAAGATCTTAGCCAGCAGGAAATGAAACTTGGCGGACTCAGAATAAATCCGGTGACTAATATTTCAAGTTCAGCTACCTATATTAATAATTTAAAAGTTCGAAAGCTGAATGATAAAACCGAAGTTCAGGTTAAAAACTTACCGCAAAACCCTAAAATTGCGTACACTTCATTTTCCCCGGACGAAAAATCTTTTGCGTTTACCAATACCACTAACAAAGGTGTTGAGCTCTGGATCGTCGATCTTGAAACTGCAACGGCAAGAAAAATTACTTCAGATAACCTGAACGCCAATCTGGGAAGCCCTTATACCTGGAATAAAGATTCAAAAAATTTATTGCTAAAAGTTCTTCCTCAGAACAGACCAGCACTGATTGATTCCAGTAAAGATCTCCCGACAGGGCCTATTGTTTCTACATCAGATGGTAAGGTTTCACAAAACAGAACGTATCAGGATCTGCTTAAAAATCCTCAGGATGAAAAGAATTTTGAAATTCTCACCGCTTCCGAAATCTATAATGCAGATCTTCAGGGAAATCTTAAGAAAATTAAAGATCAGGATATGTACACCGGCCTGAGCTATTCTCCGGACGGAAATTACCTGATGGCCACAACCATTAAAAAACCATTTTCTTATATTGTTCCTTTAAGCCGTTTTCCGATGACAACAACAGTTTACGATACCAACGGAAATGTTGTAAAAGTGGTTAATGAAATTCCTTTGAATGAGATTATGCCGAAAGGCTTTTCATCGGTAAGAATGGGAAAAAGAGATATGGGATGGAGAAGCGATATGCCTGCAACCCTTGTTTATGTTGAAGCGCTGGACGGTGGGGATCAGTCAAAACCGGCAGATTTCAGGGATGAAATTTTTACCTGGGAAGCTCCTTTCAGTAATGCCCCGAAATCATTCTTCAAAACAAAACAAAGATATGAAGGAACCAGCTGGACAAACGACCATTATGCTATTGTTTCAGAAGGCTGGTATGATACCCGAAATACTAAATCTTATCTGATTGACCTGAATAACGGAGAATCTAAAGTAATTGACGACAGAAATTATCAGGATGTGTATAATGATCCGGGAAATTTTAACACCACCAAAAACCAATACGGAAGATATGTGGTTGATATGAAAGGAGGGAAGTCCTACCTTATTGGTGCCGGGTTTACCAAAGACGGACAGCACCCTTTTCTGGATGAGATGGATATGAAAACTTTAAAAAAGAAGAGACTTTACACCTCCAATCTTAAAAATGCAAAAGAAGAAATCATCGATATTTTGAATCCTTCAAAAGGGGAGATTTTGACAACCCAACAGTCGTCAAGCCAATACCCGAATTATTACAAAAAAAATATAAAATCCAATAAAGCAGAACCGGTAACCCAGTTTGCCAATCCGTTTGAAAGCATAAAAGATGTTTATAAGGAAGTTATTACCTACAAAAGGAATGATGGAGTTACCTTGACGGGAACACTTTACCTTCCTGCAGGTTATGACAGAAAAGCAAAAACCGAAAAACTTCCTTTGCTGATCTGGGCTTATCCTACGGAATATAAAGACAAAAATACGGCAGGCCAGAATACCCAAAACCCGAATGATTTCACTTTCCCGTATTACGGATCTTTCGTATACTGGACGACCAAAGGCTACGCCGTATTGGATGACGCCGCATTCCCGATCATCGGGGAAGGAAAAACAGAACCGAACGACACTTTCATTCCGCAGTTGGTTGCCAATGCTGAAGCAGCCATTAATGCTGTTGATCAGCTCGGATACATCGACCGTAAAAAAGTTGCGGTAGGAGGACATTCTTACGGAGCCTTCATGACAGCCAACCTTTTGACACATTCCAATCTTTTTGCCTGTGGAATTGCAAGAAGTGGTGCGTATAACCGTACATTGACACCTTTCGGATTTCAGAGCGAGCAGAGAAATTACTGGGATGTTCCGGAAATTTATAATACGATGTCACCATTTATGAATGCCGACAAAATGAAAACACCATTACTATTGGTTCACGGTGATGCCGATAACAATCCCGGGACATTTACCCTTCAGACGGAACGGTACTTCCAGGCGTTGAAAAATCTTGGCGCACCTGTAAAAATGGTTCTTCTTCCCAAGGAAGCTCACGGATATGTTGCGAAAGAAAACATTCTGCATTTGCTTTGGGAGCAGGATCAGTTTCTGGAGAAATGCTTGAAAAAATAATAATTTTTATAAAAATCCGTTCTGATCAGAACGGATTTTTTAGCTTAATAACCATATAATTCATGAAAACTTTCTTTTGTCTTTTATTCCTGCCAATAATGTTCTTTGGGCAATTATCACCAACAGTTAATAAACTCTATAACCTGCTATCACAAAGTGAAAGATATGAATCTAAAAATATTAGTATTGACGGACATGAAAGTGAAGTTTATAAAATCAATGAAAAGATCAAAAAAATAGCTTCCGATAGTGAAGTTGAATTTATTGCATTCAATGGTACTCCTTCTACAAAGCTTTATGCAATGAGCATCCTTTTTGATAGAAAATCCAAGTCCCTTGAAAAGCTCTTCAGGTATTATATTAAAAGTAAAGACTCTGTTCAAGTAATGATGGGCTGTGTGGTACAAACAAATACCATTGCTCATTTATTATACCAGCGAGTTATTGCAGAAAAACAAATTATCCATGAAGCTGATTGGGAAAGAAAATGGAAAGACAGTATGATTGCCAATCATCAGCAAAATACATCTAAGTACATAAATTTAAAAGATATTATGAACACTACATCAGAATGGAAAACTGATGAAATTGATTCATTAAACTGGCGTTTAGACAAGATAATCCTAAGCAATCCCGAAAGTCCGAAGGTTATGGTGGAAGTACTTGCCGGATATCATTTACTTGAAGGCGTAAAAGTTCCTTACTTTGAAAAGTTAGCTTTTTTCGAAAAAAAATATAAATCGGAATACATTAATAAATACCTTAAATTTTGCAGATACGGCATTAAAGAATCTATTGATTAAATTTATTGTCTAAATAATTAATCATCTCACGAATATTTTTAAACTCCATAAAAAATTCAGATTCCGGTTTTTGTTCGTGGTGTTCGTGAGCCCAGGTAAGATGGTAAGGAATATGAGCAGCATAGCCACCTGTTTCCAGCACCGGTACAATATCGGATTTTATTGAATTTCCTACCATCAGAAAATGTTCGGGCTTACAATCCAGATGCCGGATCAGTTTTTGATAATCGCTCGTTTTTTTATCACTCATAATTTCAATATGATGAAAATAATCCTGCAGTCCTGATTTCTTAAGCTTTCGTTCCTGATCCAGCAGATCACCTTTTGTAGCAACTACCAATTGATACCGCTCTTTTAACTGGTCTAATGTTTCGGCGACACCGTCCAGAAGTTCAACAGGCTTCTGTAAAAGATCGTGTCCTATTTCAATGATTTTCCCAGCTAGTGATCTGTAACTTATTTCATTCGAGAGTTTCCCTGCCGTTTGCATCATACACAGCATAAAACCTTTTACCCCATAACCATACAGATGAAGATTCTTCATTTCAGTAGTAAATAATTCTTCAGAAACCGTCTTATTGGGCAGTTTATCTTTAAAAAGTTCACAAAAGGCCATTTCGGCTTCATGGAAATACGTTTCATTTACCCACAGGGTATCATCGGCATCAAAAGCAATCGTATGGACAGAATTCATAATACGTTAAAATTAGATTTTGTAATTTTCCGCTCCAAAATTCAGAAATAAATATCAACCAAAAAAGGACATTTGTCCCGGATTATCATGCTGAGAACGAATCAACCATTTTTAGATTATCTGGAAACGCTTTATCAGAAGCAGCCGGAAAAGGAAAATATTATTATAAAATCTTACGCCAAAGGAGAAAGATTACTTACGCAGAATGAAACTTCCACAAAAATAATGCTTATCAGAAGCGGCATTACCAAGTGCTATTTTATAGAAGAAAATGACAAAGAGTATATTGTTGAATTTTTGGGTAAAGGAGAAATTATCGGGGAAATTGAAGTTATTAAAAATGTTCCTTGTCTTTGCTACATTGAAGCGATAACGGAAGTTACCGTGTATGCAATGTCGATCCCGTATTTTAAAGATCTGCTTAAAAATGATTTGGGGCTTAATAACTTTCTACTGGATGTTTTTGCGGAGCGTATCGTTAATACTTCAAGCAGGGCATCGTATCAGCAGCTTCATACGACGGAACATACACTCAATCAGTTTCTGGAATTAAAATCTAAAGAAATGGAAATTTCAAAAGAAGATATGGCTGCTTATCTGGGAATCAGCGTCAGAAGCTTAAACCGAAGCCTTAAAGAACTGAAAGATCCAGACGCCGAAGAATAATCATATAAAAAGAAAAATCTTCATGTATATTTGCAGATAAATGCTGCCGTCCTATGGAAGAATTAACCTTTAGAAATGCTACCCTTGAAGATTTACCGAAAATTGTAGAAATCTACAATTCTACCATTCCTTCCCGAATGGTGACCGCCGATACCGAAAACATTTCTGTGGAAAGCAGAATACAGTGGTTTCACGATCATAATCCTCAAACCCGGCCGCTCTGGATGGTTGAAGATATAGCAAAAAATATTTTAGGTTGGGTAAGTTTTTCTTCATTTTACGGAAGACCGGCTTATAACGGAACGGTGGAGGTCAGCACTTATATGGATGAAAACTGTCGCGGAAAAGGATTCGGTAAAAAAGTTCTGCAATATTGTATTGATAATGCCGGAAAATTCGGGGTAAAAACCTTGCTGGGGTTTATTTTTCTTCATAACGAACCGAGTCTGAAGCTTTTCAGACATTTCGGTTTTGAAGACTGGGGAACATTTCCTAATGTTGCCGTATTGGATAATGTAGAAAGAACATTGGTCATTCTCGGCAAAAGAATAGGATAATTACCTGATTTTTTTTGCCTGATCTACCAACCTTTTGATTCTGGAATCTAAATCTTCACTGGAAAGCGTCTGACGGAGACTGTCTACTTTTATCGGGAAACTCAGCGGGGTAAAAGAATTGGCAAATTTCAGGATAACTTTTGATTTTTCAATTCTTTTAAATGCTTCTACAAGCCTCTGTTCCTGAAGCTGCATGTTGAAGACTTCCGTGTAGGCCTGTCTTACAAGGAAATGGTCAGGATCGTAATCTTCAAGCACTTTAAAAATGAGACCTGCGGAACTTTGTAACGATTTATTCGAACGCTGCTGTCCCGGGAAATTCTGAATCACCATTCCCGAAATTACCGCAATATCCCGAAATTTACGTCTAGCCATTTCTGCAGCATTGATGCTTGAAATAACGTCGGTCATCAAATTATCACGAGTCAGAATTTGTTCTAAATTATCTTCATTCAACGGAATTTCTTTATCACTGAATAATTCAAAACCATAATCATTCATCGCCATGGAAAATGAAATCGGCGCCAGTTTTGAAATACGGTACGCAATGAGTGCAGCCATTACTTCATGAACAAGCCTTCCTTCAAAAGGATACATAAACAAATGGTAGCCTTCACGGTTTTTAATTAACTCTACCAAAAATTCATTCTCTTCCGGAATGTGAGAACGTTCTTCCTGGTTAGCCAGAAGAGGATGTAGAAACTTTAATTCTTTTTCAGAAGATTTAGGATTAAGAGCTCCTGAAAGCTTTTCTCTTAAAAACTGTCCGAGATTGGAACTTAAAGGCAGCCTTCCGCCCAGATAGCTCGGTGCAAAAGCCTTTCCTTTGGAAGCCCGTACGAAAACCGTCATGTCTTTAATCATAGCAACTTCCAAAACGCGCCCGGCAAGAATGAATTTATCTTCTTTTTTTAACCTTGAGATAAAATATTCTTCCACCATACCGATATAACCGCCGGAAATAAATTTTACTTTCAGCATAGCATCACTTACAATGACGCCCATATTCATCCGGTGAAGCATGGAAATTCTTCGTGAAGTTACTTTATACAAACCTGTTTCATCAATAACTACTTTATGAAATTCTTCATAACTTTTCAGTGCCTTTCCGCCGATGGTTAAAAAATCGAGAATATTTTTCCATTCCTCATCCGTCATTTGCTGAAATGCAAAAGTTTCTTTGATCTGCGGATATATATCCTGTGGATAAAATCCGTCACCAATCGCCAGCGTCATCAGGAATTGTACCAATACATCAAAACACAGAACCTGAGGATCACGAGGCTCAATTACATTATTTTTTACAGCTTCTTTCAATGCCGAAACCTCAATTAGTTCTAAGGAATGGGTCGGAACGCAATAGATTTTGGAAGTTTCGAAAGGAGAGTGGCCACTTCGTCCGGCCCGCTGCAGAAATCTTGCAACTCCTTTTGCAGAACCAATCTGAATAACCGTATCTACCGGTTTAAAATCGATTCCTAAATCTAAAGATGAGGTGGATACCACCGCTTTCAGTTTTCCGTTGCTGAGGTTTTCTTCAATCCAGATTCTGAGATGAGCATCAATCGAACTGTGATGAATGGCAATCTGTCCCGCAAAATCCGGATAAGCATCCAGTAAAAGCTGATACCACATTTCGCTCTGGCTTCTGGTATTGGTAAAAACAATCGTTGAATTGGAATTCAGGATAATCGGAACCACCTTATCTGCAAGTTTATGCCCGAGATGTCCAGCCCACGGAAGAATTTCCACTTCATCCGGAAATACGGAGAGAATATCGATTTTCTTTTTCTCCTTCGCTGTAATTTTTGCTTTTTTGATATTATAAGGAATCAGAACTTCCATGGCTTCATCCAGATTACCGATGGTAGCTGTAATTCCCCAGATTTTAAGTTTCGGAACATATTTTCTCAGCTGTGATATTCCGAGCTCAACCATTACGCCGCGCTTGGAACCGAGGAGTTCATGCCATTCATCAATCACGATGGTCTGTAAATCCTGAAAAAAACGCTGATGTTTCTTTTGTCCGAGAAGCAAATGAAGGCTTTCGGGTGTTGCAACCAGAATTTCAGGCATGTTTTTAACCTGCTGCTGACGAATTTTCGGATCTGTATCTCCGTTTCTGACACCCACTGCCCAATCTAATCCGATTTCCTCAATAGCTTCCTGCATCGCTTTAGCAATATCTTTAGAAAGTGAGCGAAGAGGCGTGATCCAGATCATTTTCAGGCCTTTTCCGTATTTTTCGGGCCGATTGAGAAAGTCTGAAATTAATGCTAAAAAGACCGAATAGGTTTTTCCGAAACCTGTTGGCGCGACAACCATTCCGCTGTACCCATTCCCGAATTTTTTCCAGGTTTCAATCTGAAACCTGAAAGGGGAAATGTTTTTATCAGCCATCCATTGCTGAATGACTTTGAATCCGTTGGTATTTTCGAATGTTGTCAATTTTTTTTATTTTGTTTAAACGCTATGATAGTTAAAAAAGTTTTTTTTGCAAAGGCTGAACGACATTCGTAAAATTTTTATGTTCAATAAGTAAAAGCTGAAAATCCTGGCTAAGTGAAACGCCTTTGCAAACGAAAATATTCTGATATTTAAAATAAGCTTGCGTTCATAGCGTTTAAAATCACTGTATTAATTTTTTAATTTCTTCCAGGTCGTCAATTTCATCAACCTTTTTATCTTTACGCCATCTCAGAATCCTTGGAAATCTTAAAGCCACACCACTTTTATGTCGATTGCTGAACCCGATTCCTTCAAAAGCAATTTCAAAAACAAGTTCAGGTTTTACTGTTCTTACCGGCCCGAATTTCTCAATGGCATTTTTATTGACAAACTTGCTGACTTCCATAATTTCCTTATCCGTAAGACCTGAATAGGCTTTTGCAATGGTTACCAGCTTGTCTTCATTTTTTACGGCAAACGTATAATCGGTGTAATACGCGCTTCTTCTTCCGCTTCCTTTCTGGGCATAAATCAAAACTGCATCAATCGTCAGCGGGCTGATTTTCCATTTCCACCAGTCGCCTTTTTTTCTGCCGGAATGATATAGTGAATTTTTCTGTTTCAGCATTAGACCCTCACTGTTGATGTCTCTGGAATTTTCCCGGATATTGTTTAGTTCATCCCAGTTTTCGAATTCTATAACTTCTGAAATTTTAATATGCTCCGGATTTTCATTCAGCAATAATTCTTCCAGCATAGCTCTTCTTGCAGAGATCGGTTTTTCCCGTAAATCATTATTTTCAAGTTCCAGAAGATCGTATGCAAATACCTGAATCGGGACTTCGGAAAGCATTTTTTTAGTTAAAGTTTTTCTATTTAGTCTTTTCTGCAACTCATTAAAATTTAAAACTTTATCATCTTTCACTGCAAGTATTTCTCCATCTATAACAAAATCACCTTTCATGTTCTGAACTACTTCTCTTATTTCAGGAAATTGATCGGTAACCAGTTCTTCACCTCTGGACCAGATAAACACTTCATCATTTCTGCGAATGATCTGTCCGCGGATTCCGTCCCATTTGTATTCAATGAGCCATTCATCAGGTTTTCCCAATTCTTCCAGATCTTTCTCTAACGGATAGGCAAGACAGAAAGGATAAGGCTTGGAATTATCGGGATTGATATTTTCTGCGGAAATCAACTCGCGAAAGGAGACCTCATCAGGCTGCCATTTTCCCATCAGGCTGTGCATTAACGTGCTTGATTCCTGGTGGGAAAATTTCGTTAAAGCATTAATGAGTGTTTTATCGGAAACTCCAATCCGGAAGCTTCCGCCTAATAATTTATTAAAGATCAGACGTTCTGTATAGTCAAGTCCGTTCCATGAGTTGAGAACGAATTGTTTTTTTTCCTGATCGGTTTTATTTTTCAGATTAATAATTTCATTCATCCAATCGGATAACGAGCGGTCTATTTTTTCCTCGGGCGGAGGCAGAATCAATGAAATTGTTTCCCCCAGATCTCCCACAGAAGAGTAACTTTCCTGAAAAAGCCAGAATGGCAGCCGGGTAATTTCCAGTGCCCATTCTTTCATATAATTCGTGTTGACATTCCGCTTTGGTCTTTTACCGGTAAACAGGGCTATAAACCAAACTTTATCTTCATCAGGCGCACGTTCCAGATAATCAATGATAGCATCGATTTTTGCATTGGTTTTATTGGTGCTTTCCAAGGCGTTAATAAGCTCTGCGAAATGTTTCATTTTTTATTTATTGTAACAAACCTTGAAGGTTTAATTTTCTATGACTTCTTTTTCTTTTTCTTCCTCATCATCATCTCCGTATAATGTTTCTACGACATCCGATGTAATTCCGATTTCATTAAGATATTTGGAAAAGACTTCGGTTTGCCCGTGTGTCACGTGTACAAGTTCAGCTTCGGTAGCTTTTATAGCCTGCAAAAGTCCTTTCCAGTCGGCGTGATCACTCATTGCGAAACCTGCATCCGCACTTCGCCATCTTCTGGCTCCGCGCACCTGCATCCATCCGGAACAGATTGCTGTTGCCGCATTCGGAATTTTTTTAATGACATTCGAATCCAATAAAGCAGGCGGTACAATGACGATTTCATCCTGAAGATGCTTTACACTTTCCCTGAAATCAGGAATTTCATAATCAGGAAGATCAATTCCTACGGTTTCAAAAGCTTCATTCAATTTTCCTATGGAATAATGAACGTGTATTTTTCCCAGTCCTTCAACCGCTTTCATAATTCGCTGGGCTTTCCCCAAAGAATAACCGATAAATACGGAGGTTTTCTGATTTTCTTTATTCCTGAGAACCCAGCTTTGAAGTTTTTTATTCAGATCATCTATCTCCAGCCAATTATAAATGGGAAGTCCGAAAGTACTTTCGGTAACAAATTCATTACACCGTACCAATTCAAACGGAGTACTCAATCCGTCATCCTGAACTTTATAATCTCCGGAAATCACACTTACGTATCCTTTATATTCCAATCTGATCTGTGCGGAACCGATGATATGACCGGCAGGATGAAGAGAAACTTTTACGCCATTGATATTGATCACTTCACCATATTCTACACTCTGGCATTCTATATCTTCACTGATCCTTTTATATAAAATCGGCTTTGTGAAGTGATGACAAAGGTATTTTTTCATTCCCCATCTTGCGTGGTCTGCATGTCCGTGTGTGATTACCGCAAGATCAACAGGTCTCCACGGATCAATATAGAATTTACCCTGCGGACAATAAATCCCTTTGTTTGTAAATGTAATTAATTTCAATGGTGTAAAGATTTAGAAACCTATATTCAAAAATCCAACCAAAATCAGATGTACTTACTTTTATCTTCTATTAACATACTTTTTGTATTCACTGAAAGAATTTCAACCGCTTTTTCCATCTCATTAGTACTGAAATTTCCGAAACCGAGACGCATTGCCGTGAGATTGCGGTTCTGATAAAGCAGGGTTTTAGGAATAAACAGATTATTTTGGGCACATTTTTTTGATAGCAGCATGAGATTTAGCGGGTTTTTCCATTCTGCCCAGAAAGCCAGTCCGCCGGAAGGTATTTTAAAATCAATATATTCATCCAGATGATGTTTAAGCAAAGCAGCAAAATGATCCCTCCGTTCTTTATAGATTTTCAGGGACTTTTTGAGATAACGGTTAATTTCTCCTTCGGCAATCATTTCCCCAAGAACATGTTCCATTAAAATATCGCCCTGCCTGTCGATGATACCGAGATATTTTCTCATTTCGGTCATCACATTTTCCGGAGCTACAATAAAACCTGTACGAAATCCCGGAGCCAAAAGTTTCCCGAATGAGCCAATGTAAACAACCATTCCTGCTGTATCTGCGCTTGCCAACGGAAGAATAGGACTTTTATCATAATGAAAATCATAATCATAATCATCTTCCAGGATTATAAAACCGTACTCCTGAGAAAGATTTAAAAGCTCAAGCCTTCGTTTGGCACTCAATGTAACCGTAGTAGGGTAATGGTGATGAGGTGTAAGATACAACATCCTGATTTTTTGTTTTTCACAAATCTTCCGGACTTCTTCCACATTGATCCCCTCTTCATCAATAGAAACTGTCCGGATATTAACGCCGGTCCGTTGAAAGATCATATTGACAGAGAAGTAGCTCAATTCCCCCACCAAAACCGTATCTCCCTGAGACAATAGTATCTCGGAAACAATATACATGCTCATTTCGGTGCTTCTTGTAATAAGGAGATTATTTTTTGAGATTGCCAACCCTCTTGATAAATTTAAATATTGCGAAAGATGTTGTTTAAAAAATTCACTTCCATCAGAATTGTATTGTCCGATCTTGTGTGCTTTTCTCTTTAAAATAGAACTGTAAATCCCGGAATACTGATCTACCTGCGTAAGTCGGATATCAGGAATTCCATCATTAAAAATATAGTCGCATTCAGAATGTTCAAAAGGATTATCCAGAATATTGGAAGTTTTAAAAGAGAATCCGGTTTGTTTAGGATAATTTTCAAGTTGATTTTGTCTGACAGGTTGTATTGTCGAACTATTCTGTTCTTTTCCTATCACAAATGTCCCTTTATTGGGGAAGCTTTCTATCCAGCCCTGAGCAAGCAGCTCATCATAAACGGAAATAATTGTATTTCGGTGGACCTCCAGAAGATTACTTAGCGTTCTTGTTCCCGGAAGCTTGGTTCCGTATGGAAGAAATCCCCGCTGAATAGCATTGATCAGCTGATTGGAAATCTGAATATAAACAGAAACATCAGATGATCTGTTTATTGCTATAAAACTTTGATAAGGAATTAAAACCGGACTACTCATTATCTTAAAACTGGTACCATATAACCATCCGGCAATATACTACTTTTGAAGCAAAACAATAAAATGACGCTTTATAATCTTCTTGAAAGAATTGTTAATAATGATGAATACCATGCTAAATGGCTCAACACCTTATCGTATATGGAAAATGCGGGAGCCAGAAAAATTTCTGCCAGCGAACATCCTTCTGAAGTAAATCTTATTCAGCTGAAACATGCCGCAGAAGAACACCGCCATGCGTATTATCTAAAAAAACAGATCACTAAAATTACTTCATCATTTTGTGAAAATTACAAAAAAGAATATTTGCTTGCATCTGCTTCTACCAGGCAATACCTTAACAATCTTGACGTAAAAACTTGTAAATATTTACAGAATGAATTTTCGTTGACTAAGGAACAGTTGAAGTATGCCGCCTATCTTTTTGTAACGTATGCAATTGAAGTTCGTGCTGATGAACTATATCCGGTTTATCAGGAAATCCTTACGAAATACAGCTCAAAGATTATGGTTAAATCTATCATTCTTGAAGAAGAAGGCCATCTGGAAGAAATGATCATTCAGCTGGATCATTTTTGCGAGCAGTGGAAAATTCATGCAGAACATATTTTAACAATAGAAAATGATCTATACCAACAGTGGATCAACAGCATTTCACAGGAAGTTTTGAAAACAGAACATGCTTAATCACTTTTTACCGTTGGAGGAAGCTTTAGAAAAAAGAAAACAAACAGGAATCTTAAGAACATTACGAGCCAGAAATGAGGGTGTGGATTTTTATTCCAATGATTATCTGGGATTTGCAAAAAATAAAAATTTCCGGAATCTACTTTTAAAAACGGTTCAGAAAAACCCTGATTTACTAAAAGGTAGTACTGGTTCAAGACTGATCAGCGGGAATACTGATGTTGTTACGGAAACGGAAGAATTTATTGCTAAAGAACATCAATATGAGGCTGCGCTTCTGTTTTCTTCGGGATACAATGCCAATCTTGCTTTGTTTGCTTCACTTCCAACCCGCCATGACACCATTATTGTGGATGAAAAAATTCACCGTTCAGTACATGATGGCTGTAAAATGTCAAATGCTAAAAAAATAAAATTCAGGCATAACGACTGCGGACATCTTGAAGATATTCTGAAAAGACAACAGGGTAATATTTATATTGCTGTTGAAAGTTTGTATTCGATGGACGGAGATTTTTGCCCCCTTCAGGAGATTGCAGAACTTGCAAAGAAGTATCAGGCTGGACTTATTGTGGATGAAGCTCATGCTTTCGGAGTTTTTGGATATGGCCTTGTTCACCGTTTAAGTATTCAGGAAAAAGTCCTTGCTACCGTAGTGACGTACGGAAAAGCATTGGGAACACACGGAGCCGCAGTATTAACGAACGACATAATAAAATCATACCTCATCAATTTTGCCTCGCCATTTATTTACACGACGGCTGCTCATGATTTTTTATGGATAAGCATTTCTAAAGGATATGAATTTTTAAATGAAAATAAAGCAGCATCCGTTCAGCTGCAAAAAAACATCAGCACTTTCCGGAAATGGAATGTGAAGAGTTCTTCCGATGAAAACAGTCCGATCCAGTCCGTTATAATACCTGATAACAATCAATTAAAACTATTATCACAAACTTTATGCGATAACGGGTTTTTAACCTATCCCATTTTCAGTCCCACTGTAAAAGAAGGTGCTGAAAGACTTAGAATCTGCCTCCATAGCTTTAATACAGAAGAAGAAATCGTAAAGCTTACAGAACTTATTAATGAATTTACCTGAAGAAATTATGGATCATAAAACAGTACTTCCAAAAAACGAAAATTCAGAACAACAATTATTATTCATCACCGGAATCGGCACGGAAGTAGGAAAGACCGTCTGTTCTGCAATTGTAACAAAATATTTTAATGCAGAATATTGGAAACCCGTACAATCCGGTGATCTTGATTTTTCTGACAGCATGAAAATAAAGAGCTGGACCGGTGAAGATACAATTTGCCATCCCGAAACATACCGTCTGAAGTTGGCGGCTTCACCTCATCAATCGGCAAAAGAAGAAGAAATTACCATTGATCTGAACAGTTTTAAACTTCCAGAAACAAGCAATAATTTAATCGTCGAAGGAGCAGGCGGTCTCATGGTTCCATTAAATGGCGAACATTTTATCATTGATCTGATTCAAAAGCTGAATATCCCCACTGTGCTGGTAGTAAAAAATTATCTGGGATGCATTAATCACACTTTATTATCGATCATGGCTTTAGAACAAAGAAAGATTAAGCTAAAATATATTATTCTAAACGGAAATTTTCCCGTAGATACCGAAAAGATTATTCTTAAAAATATTCATCCGGAAACAGCCATCATCAAAATTCCTCATTTAGAAGAAATAACAATTGAAAATATAGAAACTGCTGCAAAACAATTAGAAATATCATGAAAGAACACACAATTTTAAGAAATGACTGGACCAGGGAAGAAATAGAACAAATTTATAATCTCCCGCTTCTTGAGCTTATCTACAAAGCCGCTACTGTACATCGCGAATGGCATAATCCTGAAGAAGTTCAGATGTCTACTTTACTTTCCATAAAAACCGGCGGATGCCCTGAAGACTGTTCTTATTGCGGACAGGCTGCAAGGTATCATACCAATATTAAAATACAGGCCTTATTACCGACAGAAACTGTTATTGAACACGCCAAAAAGGCAAAAGAAGGAGGCTCTTCAAGGTTCTGTATGGCGGCGGCATGGAGAGAAGTACGCAACAATCGTGATTTTGACCGTGTTATTGACATGGTGAAAGGTGTTAATGAACTCGGAATGGAAGTCTGCTGTACTTTGGGAATGCTTACAGAAGAACAGGCGGTCCGCCTCCAGGAAGCAGGCCTGTATGCTTACAATCACAATCTGGACACATCAGAACAATATTATGAAGAAATTATCTCAACCAGAACTTTTGACAACAGAATTAATACAATCAATAATGTGAGAAAGGCTGGTATTACGGTATGTTCAGGTGGAATTATCGGACTGGGAGAAACACATGGCGACAGGATTTCCATGCTTTTAACCTTAGCAACAATGCCAAAACATCCGGAATCAGTTCCCATCAACGCACTGGCAAGAGTGAAGGGAACTCCTCTTGAAAATAACGAAAAAACCGATACCTGGGAAATGGTAAGGATGATTGCCACAGCAAGAATTATCATGCCTTCTTCTATGGTTCGCCTTAGTGCAGGAAGAATTGAAATGACTGATTTTGAACAGGGTTGGTGCTTTATGGCAGGAGCGAATTCCATTTTTACCGGAGAAAGAGAAACTCTTTTGGTAACCCCGAATCCGGGAGTTTCAGAAGATTTGCAGCTTTTGAAAACATTAGGATTAAAACCCATGGCAAAAGAAAAAACAATGTGTTAGAACGTGAAATATAAATGGTCAATTTGTTAATTTTAAATATTATTTATGAATTTATCTGAACGCGATAATGCCGTCAACTGGCATCCTTATACACAGATGAAGACAGCCAATGATATCATTCCGATTGTAAAAGGAGAGGGAATTTATCTTTTTGATGAAAAAGGAAATAAATATATCGATGCGGTTTCTTCGTGGTGGGTTACCCTTCACGGGCATGCACATCCTTATATTGCACAAAGAGTTTCGGAACAGCTGAATACTTTGGAACAGGTTATTTTTGCGGGTTTCACCCATGAACCTGCCATACAGCTGTCAGAAAATTTACTGGAACTTCTCCCTGAAAACCAAAAGAAAGTTTTTTATTCCGATAACGGTTCTACGGCGGTTGAAGTAGCTTTAAAAATGTGTATTCAATATGCTCATAATCAAAATCATAAAAAAACAAAGATTCTGGCTCTGAATAATGCTTACCATGGAGATACTTTCGGAGCGATGTCAGTCAGCGGAAGAAGTGCCTGGACAAAGCCTTTCGGTGAAATGCTTATTGAAGTTGTTTTTATAGATGCTCCGACCTCGCAAAACCTCGACAGTTTAAAAGCGTTCATCAAAAATATTTCAGATGAAGTTGCCTGTTTCATTTACGAACCACTTGTCCAGGGTGCTGCAGGAATGTTAATGCATAAAGCAGAAGATCTTTCGGAATTAATGAAATTCTGCAGAGAACAGAAAATTCTGATGATTCAGGATGAGGTATTCACCGGTTTCGGAAGAACGGGAAAATTATTTGCTGCCAACCATCTTTCTGAACAGCCTGATATTATGTGCTTTTCCAAAGGTCTGACAGGCGGTACGATGCCAATGGGTATCACCACCTGTTCACAGGAGATTTTTGATGCTTTTTTATCAGAAGATCAATACAAAACATTGTTTCACGGACATTCTTTTACTGCCAATCCGCTAGCCTGTACAGCGGCTATTGCCAGCATGGAACTTCTATTGAAACCAGAAACATTGCACCGTATTGCTGTTATAACTGAAAAACATTCCGGGTTTGTAAAAACATTGGAACAACATTCAAAGGTTGAGAAAGTACGGCAGACAGGAACAATCCTGGCATGGGAAATCATCAGCGGCCAGCAGACTTCCTATTTTAACAATATGGGTAAAATATTGTATAAAGAATTTCTGAAAAGGGGAATTATCCTGCGTCCTTTGGGAAATGTAATGTATCTGGTTCCGCCATATTGTATTACTGCTGAAGAATTGGAGCTTATTTATCATCAAATCACTGAAGTTTTGGATCAATTTTAAACTCAGACAAGAAAATCAGATACAGACTTGGCGCATTATTTGAATTTTCAGAGCAAATCAATTCATTATGCAATCCATATTTCTATTACAATTCGACTGGAAAGAACTATTTCTGGGAACAGAGGAATGGTCTTTTCTGCTTGAGATTGCTCTCAGGACGATCATTATGTTTATAACAATAATTATCGGACTTAGAGTGCTCGGGAAGAGGGGAGTCAAGCAGCTTTCCCTTTTTGAACTGGTAGTGATTATCGGTCTGGGTTCTGCGGCTGGAGATCCTATGTTTTACAGAGAAGTAGGTATTGTGTCTTCAATTCTTGTATTTGTGCTGATTATTTTAATGTACACAATGGTAACTTATCTTATCGGGAAGAGCAAAAAGTTTGAGACTTTACTGGAAGGAAGATCAATATGCCTTATAGAAAATGGTGAATTTTCCATTGATAATTTTAAAAAAGAAAATTTAGGAAGCGACGAGTTTTTTGCAGAACTCAGATTAAAAGGCATTTCACAGCTTGGTCAGATTGATCAGGCTATTGAAGAAGTTTCAGGCGAAATCAGTGTTTTCTATTTTGAAGATGAAAAAGTGAAATATGGACTCTCAATTATGCCGGATTCGCTAAAAGATGCTGTAAAATACATTAAAGAAGAAGGATATTATTCATGTATTTTTTGTGGATATACAGAAGAAAAACATACAGGAAGCGCCGGAAATTGCCCAAAATGTAAAAAGGACAAATGGGTGCCGGCCAGCAACAGAAAACGTGTTACATAGAAAAAGGCTCCTAACGGAGCCTAAAAAAACACAAATGATGAAAAAAAATTATTTCGATTCACAAATATAGTAAAATTTTACCTAAGTCAAAACTTAATTCAACTTATTTTAAAAAAATTCCGTATCAGAATATTGCTTATTTATCCTGCATTAAGCCTTTGTGAAGTAGTACAAAAACCAAGTGCAAGCAGTGCCAAAACACTCACAGCAAAAATTTTTGCTGCTTTTTTTATTCCCTCTCCGTTATTTATATTGTTATTCGGAATACAAGGATTTGCCAATGTTTTCATAGATTAAAGTTACAAAATAAATTATATCCTATTTACAAAGAATCGGTGATATTAATTCATTTATGATCCCCGTCATACAATAGCTATTTGTGACTTATTATTTTTGAATCTGAAATATACTTCATATTTCAAGTTTTAAAAGGCAAACAAACTTCTCTCTACAGAGGAGTTTTTTCTTGATTAATTTTATGATATATTCTGTAAAGATTTCACATGAAAATCCCCCTCCCGAAAAGAAAAGGGGACCACACCTAATAGTAAGAAATTTGCTTTAAACAATAAACAAAGATGCAATTGTCTGAGCATCACTTCCAGTTAATATTTCATCGTAAGCCGCAGAACCTGCCGCCGCTCCAAAAGCCGTTGCCGTATTGTATCCGGCCTGGGTTGTATTCTGTTCTCCATCATACACCGGATTTGTTGCTGCAGGCATATTTCCGCCGTCAGCTAATTCTATCCAGCCTTTATTTGCTCTCATTCTTCTTACCTGTGATGCATGTCTTGCTTCTACGGAGTGGATTTGTAAAGCTGCCTGCAAAACCGTTTTGTTACTCATCACATTTCCAGCCTGTCCTTTATAAGCACGGACTCCGGTATCTTCAAAAGCCTGGGCTAATATTAAAAACTGACTGTAATCGGTAAAAGGAGCAAAAGCACCACCTGCCGTAAAATCAAATGTAGGCTTTGCACCCGGCGTAACTCCTAGCGAAGTTAAGGTGTTTTTAAGAAAAGTTACATGCGCAGACTCATGTTTGGAAATTTGCATAAAAACGGGTCTGTCCGCATTGGAAATTAAGCCTGCAGTAGAAAGCCCGATTGCATAATATTCATTTTCAAGATATTCCAGCACCAAAGCCAGCTGCAGTGCATCTGTTAAAGTATTTTTATAAGTGTTTCCTCCTGTAAGGCCAGCCGCTTTTGCAGGGGTAGTCATAAGCGTTCCCAATCCCAGCGGAACAGCGGCAACCGCAGCCTTTTTCCCGAATGCCGAAATGCTTGTAAGAGTTTCTAATCTTGACGCTTCTTTGCTGAAAAATTTATCGTCAGAAAGTTTATCCAGTAATTTAAGAATGTTCATAATGTAATTTTTTGAAGTGAATAATTAACCGATTCCCTGTTCTTTCCATGTGAAAGGCGTTTTTATAAATCCTCCCGCTACCATAACGATATCTTTAGGCTCTTTTGCAAGATCAAGGCCGTTGCTATCGATGATGTCATCACCAGAAAATGCTGCCGTTCCGGGATTGATAAGATTTCTGATCGCTGAAGCATGTCTTGCTTCTACTGATACAATTTTCCCGGCAATTACCAGATAGTCTGCATTTGTGATATATTTTCCGGCACCGTTATAGGCAGCAACACCTGTATCTTCCAATGCTTTTGCAGTAGCCAATACAGAGTTTCTGTCATTAAAATTTACGTTCGGGTACTGGAATTCCAGGGTGGGTAAAACGTTGGAGGTAGCTCCACTGATTGCCGCTTTAAAAAAATCACGGTGTATCACTTCATGATGATAGAGGTCAGTAAATAATTCTTTCTCTGCATTTGAAATTCCGGAATAAAAGTTATTCACCACTTTTGTATAAAAGTCCGCTTCAAGTTGCTCAAGAGCATACGCATAGTTCAGAACACCCACATCGCCTTTTCCAAGGTCAAAAACATCGGTCTGCATAAAGTCGTAACCCTCGTTGTCTTCACAACCGATCAGTGTGAGTCCAGCCATTGCCAGACCTATGCCGCTCAGCTTTAAAAAATTTCTTCTGCCTGTATCAAGGGTCGCTCCCTGATTAGATACATTAATCGTTTTTTTCATAATATTATAGGTTTAAGTGTTATCGGTTTGTTTAAATAAGAGAATAAAAAAACAGCATAACAAATATGCTGTTTGACAACTAACACCACTACGGCATCAAAACCGTATCTATTACGTGAATCACTCCGTTTGACTGATTAACATCAGCTATCGTAACTTTTGCATCGTTTCCTTTAGCATCTCTTACATACAGGTCTTTCCCTTTAACCCAGAAAGTAAGCTCTTCGCCTTCTACTGTTTTCATCATGCTTTTACCGTTTCCTGCTTTTACAGCGGCCCAGATTTCTTTAGCATTGTATTTGCCTGGTAAAACGTGATAGGTAAGAATTTTTGTAAGCATTGCCTTATTTTCCGGCTTTACAAGATTTTCAACTGTTCCTTTCGGTAGTTTTGCGAAAGCTGCATCAGTAGGAGCCAATACAGTGAAAGGACCTTCTCCTTGTAGCGTCTCCACAAGACCTGCTGCTTTTACGGCTGCCACCAATGTCTTATGGTCTTTAGAGTTTACCGCATTCTCAATAATATTTTTAGAAGGGTACATAGCTGCTCCGCCAACCATTACGGTTTTTTCTTTCATACTCTGTGCTGCAACGTTACCACTGAATGCGAATGATAAAACCATCATTCCGAAAACTGCGATTTTTGATTTAGTGTTCATTTTTTTTGATTTTTAAGTTAATATGTATTTGAAAATATCTTTATCTAAAACCATTTACGAGACTGGTTTTAATTTAGATTTAAAAAATGTAAAATAATTTATAAGTTTCTATCAATCAATATATTATTTTTTGAAATTAATCATATACCTTAATATTATTATCAACTTTCAAATAGTATCTTATTATATTTAAACATTATTAAACATATGATTAATTTTATTATACATTTAAAAGATGGTGTGAGTATTGCTTATTATCTGTTTTATTTTATTACATTTGAAAACAAAAATATTCGCTATTAAAACACAGTATTCGGAAGAACAGCTGATCGTGTCGCTAAAAGACAGAAACGAAAATGGTTTTCATTATTTGTATGACCATTATTCCGGCGCACTGTATGGTGTTATCCTCCGAATCGTTCAGTCAAAAGACTATACCGAAGAAATCATTCAGGATGTTTTTGTAAAAATCTGGAATTCTATCCATCAGTACGACTCATCAAAAGGAAGATTTTATACCTGGATGATCAATATTGCCAGGAATACTGCTATTGATTATTTAAAATCAAAAAGCTTTCAGAACGAACTCAAAAACCAACCCTTGCCGGATTTCGTATATAATTCTGCGGAACTTTCCACTACAAACAATTCATCGGATTTTATCGGATTTAATAATGTATTGGATAAGTTGGAAACCGACAAGAAGGAACTCATCGATCTGGCATATTATCAGGGATACACCCAGAACGAAATATCCGAAAAACTGAAAATCCCCCTGGGAACAGTAAAAACAAAAATGAGGAACGCCCTGATGAAATTAAAGGATTTGTTAAAAGATTATCAATAAATTGAACACTAAAGAATACATATCATCCGGAATTATAGAATCTTATATTCTAGGTCTTGCTTCTCCTGAGGAAGCAGGTATTTTGGAGTGTGTGATGAAAAATAATGCTGAAGTGAAAGCGGCTTTCGAAGAAGCGCAGAAGACATTGGAAGATCTTGCCACAGCACAGGCTGTAACACCCCCCAATGATCTCCGTACCAAGATCTGGAACAAAATTCAGCAGGAACAGAGTACCGAAGAGCCATTACCTGTAGTCTCTGCAGATATTCCTGCAGCCAAACCTCAGGAAGAAATAAGGATCCAGGGAAATAATAACTGGAAAGTATATGCTGTTGCGGCTTCCGTTTTATTCCTGGTAAGTGTTGCGGGTAATATTTTCTGGATGAACGATCAGGCGGCAACCAGACAGGAAATCGCCAGAATGACCACTGAAAAGAAAAGCCAGCAACTGGCTATGCAGAAAATGAATCAGAAAATGGAAATGATTTCCAATCCTGATATGAAGATGGTCATGCTGAAAGGAGTGGAGAAGCATACGGATTCCAAAGCAATGGTTTTCTGGGATACGAAAACAAAAGCTGTTTATCTGAACGCCGACAAACTTCCGAAAGCTCCGGAAGGAATGCAGTATCAGCTCTGGGCGATTGAAGACGGAAAACCGGTAAATGCAGGAATGTACACCGAAGAAAAAGACAGCAAAACTGCACTCGCCAACATCCCGAAAGCACAGGCTTTTGCCATTACGCTCGAGAAACAGGGTGGAAGCGCGGTGCCAACTATGGAAAACATGTATGTAATGGGCGAAATTTAAAAAATATTTCAACAAAAAAATATAGAAAGATCAGCAATTGGCTGGTCTTTTTTTTGATTTAAACGTGAAATTCAACAGCTTTTTGGTATGAAATTCTCTGTTAAAAGCAGTAAACCAATCATTAACTAATATGGAAAAACGGACAATTAAAAATACAGATTTACAGATCGCTCCCATAAACTTCGGGGGAAATGTTTTTGGATGGACTCTGGATGAAAAACAGTCTTTTGATATTCTGAACAAATTTACAGGTGAAGGTTTTAACTTCATAGACACAGCGGATACTTATTCCTGGTGGGTAAATGGGAAAGGAGGACAATCTGAGGAAATCATCGGAAAGTGGATGAAAAGCCGAGGAAAAAGAAATGATCTGGTGATTGCCACAAAAGTAGGGTCAGAAACAAAAGAACACGGATTTGATATCAGCAAAAAGCATATTTTGAAATCCGTTGATGAATCCTTACAACGATTGCAAACCGATCATATTGATTTATATTATACCCATTTTGATGATAAAATCACACCCGTAGAAGAAACACTTCAGGCTTATGATGAAATTATAAAAGCTGGAAAAGTACGGTATATCGCTGCTTCCAACATTTCACCTGAGAGACTAAGAGCCTCCTTTGAAGCTTCGGAGAAGAATAACCTTCCGAAATATGTTGCCCTACAGCCGCATTACAATTTAATGGAAAGAGAAGGTTTTGAAAAAAATTATGCTCCTTTAGCTGAAGAATTCGGATTGAGTGTATTTCCTTACTGGTCGCTGGCTTCAGGATTTTTAACGGGAAAATACCGGAGTGAAGATGATCTGTCTAAAAGCAAGAGAGGAGAAGGAGCCAGAAAATATCTGAATAACAAAGGTATGGAAGTCTTGAAAGCATTGGATGAAATTAGTGCAAAACACAATACAAAACCGGCAACGGTAGCACTATCCTGGCTGCTTGCCCAACCTCTGATTACCGCTCCGATTGTAAGTGCAACCAGCGAATCTCAATTGGAAACATTATTTGCTGCCCCAAAACTTCAACTGGAAAATGATGATCTTGAGCTATTAAATAAAGCAAGTCAGTAGCATTAACTTATAGAAAAGCCGTTCAGAAATAATTTTGTACGGCTTTTAATTGTTTAAATTAATTTTATTTATTCCGAATATTCTTTTAACAGCTGTCTGTAGCTCATTAAAATCGTGGATTTTGAAATAAAACCGATAAACTTATTCTGAGAGTCAACAACCGGCAAATTCCAGACACCGGCATCATCAAAAGTCTGAAGAATCTCCAGGGGCTTATTTTCAGGATGAATGACAGCAGGAGGAGCTTTCATGATCTGACTGAGTGATACTGAAATGCTATCATTCGCAAAAAGATAGGGACGAATATCATCCAGTGTAAGGATTCCGCGAAGTGTCTGATCATCATTGATGACAGCGAAAATATTCTTACTGCTGTTTTTTACCCTTTCAAACAATTCCGTAATCGGTGCATTTTCTTTCACCGTCTCAGAATAGCGGTCAATAAAATCCTCTGTTTTTAATGAAAATAAAATATTTTTATCATGTTTGTTGGTAAAAATTTTCCCCTGATCCGCCAGGGATTTCAGTTCCGGGGAAATTGGTGAAAACCATTTTGCTATCAGATATGAAATGATGGAAGCAATCATCAGCGGGATAAAAAGATCATACCCGAAGCTGGATTCCGCAATCAAAAAAATGGCTGTAAGGGGAGCATACATCACGCCGGCCATTGCTCCGGCCATTCCCACCAAAACCAGATTTGTTACCGGCACGTCCGGAAGTCCGATCTGCTGGCAGATTAATGCGAATAAATAGCCTACAGTACCACCGGCAAAAAGCGATGGAGCGAAATTCCCTCCGTTTCCGCCGCTGAAAATCGTAAATGAAGTTGCAAATGCTTTTAACAATAATACGAGAATTAAAAATACAATAATGGTAAAATTACCAATATCAAAATATCTGAAAAGGCTGTTTTCTATAATCCTGTGCATATCTCCGTTGGTAAAAGCTTTTACTGTTTCATAACCTTCTCCGAATAAAGGAGGAAAAAGCACACATAACATTGAAAGAACCGCCCCGCCAAACATCGCCTTACGAAGTCTCGACATGTTTAACTTCTTAATAAAATGCTCGACCTTTTGGGAGATGATCACAAAATATCTTGCGTATAAACCGGTTATAATTCCTAAAATCAGGTAATAAGGAACATTTTTATAATTAAATGCTTCGCGTGTATAAAACCTGAACAGAACATCTTCCTGCAATAAGATTCTTGATAACAAACTGCCGCAAACCGCAGCCACTACAAGCGGAATGAAATCCGTAAAGACAACTCCTGTCAGCAGAATCTCAAATGCAAACATAATTCCTGCAATCGGAGCATTAAAAGCAGAAGCAATTCCGGCAGTGGCACCTGCTGCCAATAGAAGGGTCCGTTCTTTATAACTGAGCCGGTAGGTCTGTGCAAAGTTTGATCCGATGGCTGCACCGGTAACCGCAATAGGACTCTCCAGTCCGGCAGAACCTCCCAAACCGACTGTCACAGCGCTTTGCACGATCTGCGAATACATTTTCACGGAAGAAACAATACTTGAATTCTGTGCAATTTCATAGAGAATTGCACCAATTCCTTTTCTGTCCTGACCTTTAAAGATTGTCAAAACAATACTTGTCGTTAAAACAATTCCCAGAAAAGGAAATATTATATAAAAAAGAATCTGGTACTCAAAATGAACTTTTGTAGTGATAAAATGGTGGATCGCATGAACCAGCGATTTCAGCAAAACACCGGCAAGACCTGCGGTACAGCCAACCAAAATTCCGGATAGCACCAGAAACTGGTTCCTGCTTAATCTGTTATTGAGCCAATGAAGAATGAGTTCGTAGCTGCGCGCTTTTTCAAGCCCGTATTTTTGAAAGTCTCTTTTGAACTTTAAAAAGCTCAGAAACTTTTTCTTCTGATGAATATTCACTTTTGAGATTTTATACTGTAAAAGAATATTTACAGCTCTGTAAATTTATGAAATATATCATGAATATTAAAATTATGACCTTCCTGTGGTGTCTCTTTTCGGCCTTAAAATTAAACGGATTGAAGGATTATTGGTAATGAAAAGCCGCATCCAGTTGAATGCCAGACGTACTTTGCTGCTGAAGCTTACCAATGGAATAATGTGGATAAATAACCAAGTAAGCCACGCTATAAAACCTTTAAATGAAAATTTAGGCAAATCAACTACCGCATCAAATTTTGAAATAATAGCCATGCTTCCTTTATCATTATAGGCAAAAGGTATTAAAACTTTTTCATCTTCAATTCTTTTAAAATTCTTTCCTAAATTTTTAGCATGCTGAATAGCGACCTGCGCCAGCTGAGGATGCCCTTTCGGATATTTTTCCTCCGTAAGCTGCAACGCTATGTCGCCTAAAGCAAAAATATTGGCTGTGCCGTTCACTTTATTATAAGCATCTACCAGCAGTCTTCTTCCTTTTCCGATACTTTCTTCAGGAATACCGGGAACCTCTCTTCCAACCACCCCGGAAGTCCAGATCAGTGTTTCGGTCTCAATAACCTGTCCGTCCCCGAGAATTACTTTGCAATCTTTATAATCTTTAACCGCCGTATTAAGGATAATTTTTACACCCAGCTTTTTAAGTCTTTCATATGCGGCTTCCTGAGCCATTTTGCTCATCGGTGAAAGAAGAGTAGGTAAAGCATCAATCAGAAAAATATTGGAAAGTCCCAGCTTTATTTCCGGATATTCTTTTTCTGCAATATAGGTTCCCATTTCCGCGATCATTCCGGCAAGCTCCACACCGGTTGGGCCGCCACCTGCAATCACTATGTTCTGAAGTTTCTGTGCCTCCTTTACATTCTTATTTCTTGCGGCTTCTTCGAGAGTAAGGAGCATGTGATTTCTCAGATATAACGCTTCATCAATGGTTTTCATGGGTAAGGCACATCGTTTTACATTTTCCATTCCGAAGAAATTGGATTCTGTTCCCAAAGCCAAAACAAGATAATCATATTTTAAAGTACCGCTGTCGGTTTCAAGAATATTATGTTCAGGATCTACTTTTACGAGACTTCCCATATGGAAATTCACATTTTTATAATTTGAAATTAATTTTCTGAAAGGATAACTTATATTGGAAGCTTCGATGAATGAAGTTGCCACCTGATAGATCAATGGCGGAAAGAAATGATAATTGTTTTTATCAACCAATGTAATTCTGAAACGGCTGTCATTCACCAACGATTTAATAAGGTTGACTCCTGCGAATCCTCCTCCGACGATAACGATATGTTTTTTCATAAATATATATTGAAATGGTGCCTGAAACAATCCAATAATAAAGCCAAAAAATTAGTCTGTGGTATCCATTTACACAGGATTATTGTATACTATTAATGAATATTTTAACCTTAATTTTAAACGCCTTTCAAAAACCCGATTATATATTTGATTTTCATGCACTTAAACATATTTTATTTAAAATATCCTGCTGAACCTTTCAATTTTATCCGGATAACTTCTGAAAATTATCTGGATCATCTTTCCGGTTTATGCGAATAAATTTTTAACAGGCTGAAATCTGAGCAAAATGATCATTCAAAAATATCAGAAAAACAATGTTTAAAAAAGCAAGTGCACGATGTTTGTATCTCTTAGTTCACCAATCATTAAATAGTATCATATATGAAATCAGACATTTTAACGGAAAAACACAGGTTAGGATTAGGTGGTGTGGCAATAGGAACTGCCTTTGAACCCCTTACGGACGGGCAGTCTTATGAAGTACTGCAAAAAGCATGGGATCTTGGAATACGCTATTACGATACATCACCCTGGTACGGGCTTACAAAAAGTGAAAGGCGATTCGGGAATTATCTTCACGGTCAGAACAGGGAAGAATTTGTTCTATCTACCAAAGTAGGAAGATTATTCGTAGAAGTTCCTGAAGATGAAGTTCCTCCAACAATGTGGCAGGATCCTTTGAATTATGATTTTGAGCATAATTATACTGCAGATGCCATCAAAAGGTCTATCGAAGAAAGCCTGGAGCGATTGCGCCTTGATTATATTGATATTGTCTACGTTCATGACCTTTCCGAAGATCAGGTGGGTGACCGATATCCCTATTTTTTGAAACAGGCAAGGGAAGGAGCGTTTAAAGTATTATCTGAACTGAGGTCTGAGGGTGTTATTAAAGCCTGGGGAATGGGTGTTAACAAAATAGAACCTATTCTCGACTGCCTTGATTCTGCGGATCCGGATATTTGTCTTTCTGCGACACAGTATTCTATTCTTGAACATGAAGATGCGGTAGACCGGCTATTGCCGGCAGTTAAAAAGGCAGGTGTAAGGCTTGTTTCCGGAGCGGGCTACAACTCAGGGTTTATTACCGGAAGACCAAGATATAATTACAAGGATGTTATTCCCAAAGGAATGACCGAAAAACGGGACCGGATTTCAGCAATCGCCAAAAGGTACGATATCGATATTGTAGATGCAGCCCTTCATTTTGTTTTGGCCGCTGACGAATTTGCCTCAATTATTCCCGGAGCAAGCAAACCCGAGCAGGTAGAAGATAATGTGAGTGCACTTCAAAAAAATATCCCATCAGATTTTTGGCAGGAACTGCGGTCGGAGGGATTGATTTATGAAAAAGCACAGGTCCCCGGTTGATAAAAATATAAAGTCTCCTACAAGGAGGCTTTTTTATTGAAAATATCACGAAATAATATTTTAGCCTAATTAAAAATTTAAAACTTTTTTATTATCACTAATCAAATAGTTATATTTAATTATATTTGCTGTTCATTTGAAAATAATTTAAATATATACAATGAAAAAGTTAATAATAGCATTTTCCTTAGCTTCAGGACTTTTCCTGACCTCCAATTTTGTGCAGGCTCAACAGAAAATCGGGCATGTAAATTCCGATGATATCTTTGATAATTTGTCTGAAACAAAAACAGCAGAAGCTTCACTCGATACTTTTACAAAAACAAAGCAAACTGAAATAGAAAAGCTGATCAGCACCTATGAAAGTAAACTCAAAGCAGGCCAGGAAAAAGAAAAAACAATGACAGAAGCGAATAAAGCCGTATTAATTAAAGAACTTTCTGCCACACAAACCGAGCTTGAAGCTTTAGGAAAAAATATAGAAGATGCAAGAGTGAAAGCAGCACAGGATATTTCAAAAAAACAGACTGAACTGTTCACACCTATTCAAAAGAAAGTTGCCACCATGATTGCTACCGTAGCAAAAGAAAAAGGTCTTGCTTATGTATTTGATATTGCAGCTTCACAGGGCAACAGCAATATTGCGTATATGGATGGCGGTGAAGATATCACACCTGTTGTGAAGTCTAAATTAGGTGCAGCCCCTGCAAAGCCTGCGGGCAAATAATACAATCCGATTATCATAATTAAAAAAGCTGGAAATTAAGAAGTTATACCTTCCCATTTCCAGCTTTTTATTTTTCGTTTTTTGTAATCTAATCGAGGGGTCTTCTTCCTGATATAAGATTGTAAAGAACTACAATAATTGCAATAACGAGCAATATGTGAACTAAATAACCCGTATCCATTCCAGGTACGACACCTAACATTCCTAAAAGCCACACAACTATACAGATAACTGCGACTAACCATAATATACTTCTCATAACTAAATATTTTAAGTGATTCGGTTAACTATATACACATATTGTGCCTTTTTATAAAGAATATGTTAAAAATATATACCACAAAATTAAAAAGTTGTATAAATACTTATAAAATATTTTTAGGTCAGAGAACTCCAAAATGAATCAGGGCAGATTCAATTCCATGATTGTCAACATCTTCAGTTATATAATCTGCTATTTCCTTGACATCATCATTGGCATTTCCCATGGCAACGCCAATTTGCGTGAATTTCAGCATCGCGATATCATTTCCGCCATCCCCAAAAGACATGGTTTCGCTGATAGCGATACCAAAATAATCGCAAAAATGTTTGATTCCGGTACTTTTTGTGGTTCCGCCATGATTTACATCCGCAAACAAAGGACTCCATCTCGATGCTGAAGAATTTGGCATCACCTTTTCCATAAACGTATTTTCATCCTTTTTTTCAAGGAAAATGTTGGCCTGAAGCACATGATCAGTATCAATATTTTCTTTATCATGAACAGGCGGGACGGGAAGATTAACATGGCCATACATTCCTATAACTTCCGGTGTGGCATCATTGATTTCCACTTTATCTTCATACATCAATGAATAACTTAAAGGAAAATCTTCTGCATACTGAACAAGATTCTTTATATCAGAAGAATCTATGAATTTTTTATACATTACTTTTCCTTCCGTAGTGATGCAGTAGCTTCCGTTGAAGGTAATAAATCCATCAAAAGTAATATGCCTGATGTGATCTAATGAGTTAATGGAACGCCCGGTAGCAACAATTACTTTTATTCCTTTTTCGCGAAGGCCTTGTATGGCTTTATGGGTAGATTCCGGGATTGTATTGGTTTTAAAACTGATCAATGTACCGTCAATATCAAGAAATACGGCTTTTATATTTGGTTTTTCTAATGAACTCATATTGAATTTTGTGAGATATTTATACAAAATACGTACAATTTTTTGGTTTTAGTTTAAAATTAAAATAAGCTTTGTAATTTTTGCAGTAGGTATAATTCTTGTACACCTCCTGATACACCAAATTACAGTATTATGAACAATAAAGAAGAAGCATCAGTATTAAATGATCTGTTGCACATTACCAATGACAGAATTGAGGGTTTTGCAAAAGTGGAAGGGAAAGTATGGGAAAATTATCCCGATGTAAAACCGGAATATGCCAAGTTACATTCACTTTCCAAAGTAATGAAGAACGAACTGATTGATCTTATTCATGAAGATGGGGAAGAGGCAGACGATTCATCTTCAGTGGCAGGAGCCCTGCACCGTACGTGGATTGATATTAAAAACTCTTTTACTTTAGGAAATAAAGAAGAATCTACCATTGAAAATGTGATATTCGGGGAAAAAGCAGCGATTGAAGCGTACCAGAATGCCATCGACAGCGGGAAATTGACCCAGAACAGCCTGGATATTGTTTCGGAACATTTAAAACATATCAAAGATTCTTACCACCAGTTCAGCAAAATGAGTGAATATAAAAATAAATAAATACACGATTATTCAACTAAAACAGGACACTTCTTATTGAAATGTCCTGTTTTAATTTTAATTAAAGATTTCATTCATTTCCGTCAGGATGATCGGCTGTCCGTCCGTAATGATAATAGTGTGCTCATGCTGTGCCATGTAACCGCCTTTGTTGCCAACCATTGTCCAGCCGTCTTTGAGTTCAACAGCAATATTCGAAGATGTTGAAATAAATGTTTCAATTGCTACAACAGTATTTTTTCTGAACCTTCTGTTATCAAAACGGTTTCTATAATTCATCAGTTCATCCGGTTCTTCGTGGAGGCTTTTCCCAACACCGTGGCCGCCCAGATTTTTAATTACTTTAAAACCTCGTCTTTTGGCTTCAGTTTCCATCAGCAGCCCGATATCAGAAATTTTAACGCCTCCTTTAATATTGTTTATCGCCTTATGCAGAATTTCTTTAGAAGCATTTACCAGCGTTGCATGCTTATTAAGATCTTTTCCGATAACAAATGAATTTCCATTGTCTGCCCAAAATCCGTTGAGCTCTGCAGAAACGTCTATATTAATAAGGTCTCCTTCTTTCAACACTCGCTGCTCAGAAGGAATACCGTGACAAAATTCATTGTCTACACTTATACAGGCGCAGCCGGGAAATCCGTAGGTGAGGGCAGGAGCAGATCTGGCTCCAAAACTTTTAAGAACTGCAGCCCCGAAATCATCAACCTCTTTCGTGGTCATACCCGGTTTTGCAAACCCGCACATCTCTTTTAAAGTAAAAGCAACGGCTTCACTTACTTTTTGCATTCCGATTAATTCAGACTCATGGGTTATAGACATCTTAAAAATTTGATACAAAGATAATGACTTATTATTATGTATTGCACCTCAGATAAACGATACACGTTCCGTATTAATACTTAGATTTCATTTTGAGTATAATTACGGTTGATCACATACCTGTTTCCGCTGTAATTTTACCCTAAACTAATACCATGGAGACCAGAAACCATTTAAACGGGGCGCATCCTGAAAAGCCATACGAGTAAGGTTCTAAAAAACACCATATTATGAATCACGTAAAGTACAGGGTGGGGAAATGGCTTCCATCCGACAGGAATTTCCTGAACAAGTGGATTGAAAAGAAAATTGCACAGGTTAATGCATATCCGCTTCCGCTAAATCCCGCTATTGAAGATCTTAGAAATGCCATTTATAATGACGCAGTGCTTTATATGGGCTTTACAAGTATGTATGACCAGATTCCTCAGGGTTATAATGATCAGGTTAAAAACTTTGAAACCATGCTTCAGATCATGAATCAGATTCTTCAGGAAGGGCCTTGCTATAGTAAGATTGAAGACCAAATCGGGTTGGTAGGATTTCCCATCAATGCTATCCTGGATTGGGCAATGGGTACGGAAGGCGGTTATCTCGCATTTACCAATACATTGGTCAATCAAAAACTGCAGGTGATTCTGAATGAATGGAAAAATTTCCTCGAGTCTCCGGAGTCTACCTATGTTCTGGTAGACGGCCCTATATACCAGCCACAGCCGGATTATACTGCTCCTGTAGGATGGTTTTCGCAGGAAGCACTGGAAGCTATCGCCAGCATGGACCCGTTGAGAGGGCAGGGCAATGATCCTTATGATGCGCTTCAAAATTTTATTTACAATTATCAATGCCAGCCGGATCAGCCACATTTCGGGTATAAAAGCTGGGACGATTTTTTCACAAGAGAATTTAACCCTGGTGTTCGGGAAGTGAGTGAAGAAGATAAAAATTCGGATGTAATTGTAAATGCCTGTGAATCGGCTCCGTATAATTGCGTTACCAATGCTATGATGAAAGATAAATTCTGGATGAAAGGCCAGCCGTATTCGCTTCTGGATATTATGGATAATCATGAACTCGCCCAGGAATTCGGTGACAACAGTACTGTTTACCAGGCGTTTTTATGTGCTAAAACATATCATCGCTGGAACAGCCCGGTTGATGGGACAATTGTAGCTATCCAAAATGTACCGGGAACATATTATTCCGAAGCTCCGGCTGAAGGGTATGATCCTGCAGGACCGAATGATTCTCAGGGATATATTGCTGAACTGGCTACCCGTGCATTAATTTTCATTAAATCAGATAATGAAAAAATCGGACTTATGTGTTTTGTAGCCATCGGAATGGCGGAAGTTTCCAGCTGTGAAATTACTGTTGCACCCGGAGATTACGTAAAAAAAGGCGATCCACTCGGAACATTTCATTTTGGAGGATCCACACATTGTCTGATTTTCCGTCCGGGAGTTAATATCAATTTCGATTTTCACGGACAGACACCGAGCCTGAATACCTACAATATTCCTGTAAAAGCAAGAATTGGTGTTGTAGAATAACATACAATATCATGTTATAAACCATACTGAATAAACATTTTCTAGTCTAATTTTATTTTGATAATCATAATAATACTATATAAATTATTACATGACAAAGTACATTATCCGCAAATCTTTTGACGGGAAATACCGATGGGTTTTAATAGCGCCGAACGGGGACAATTTATTAACCAGTGAGGCGTATACTTCAAAAGAAGGCTGTTTAAACGGAGTACAGATCAGCAAAGAAAGTCTTAAGGATTCAAATTTTAAAATGTTAATGACAGCAAAAAAATATCAACCGTATTTTACGCAGATTGCTGATAATTATCAAATATTGGCCAGAAGTGAAATATATTCAGCGGCTTATGCCAGAGATGCTGCATCAGACACTGTTAAAAATTATGCAGCAGATGCAGTAATTGAAGATCTTTCTTAATATAAAAAGGCAGCTGTGATAAATAGCTGTCTTATTTAATAGATGCAGTTCTATAAATAAAAATATTTTAAGAAACAATTTATAGCTTTAATATTAAAAATTACTGAACAATTTTAAATTGAGAACAAAACTGATATTTAGCGTCAAATTAATGATTTAGAATACATTATAAAAATCTGAAATATATTCTATTTAACATAATATAAATTATAGGACTTTTAAAATTTAAGATAAATACCCTTTTTATTATAATTTGTGTAGTTAAATAACTTCACATATATTTGTAGACAAATAACTACACATGAACCTAAGACGTGATGTTTTTCAGGCCATTGCAGATCCGACACGCCGATCAATCTTAATACTGCTGGCTTCGCAGTCTATGACAGCCGGCGCTATTGCATCTAATTTCAATACCGCAAGACCGACCGTTTCCAAACACCTGCAGATCCTTTCGGAATGCGAACTGCTTAAGCCTGAACAAAACGGCCGGGAAATCATTTATCATCTCAATGCTGAAAAAATGAAAGAAATTGCCGATTTTATCGAACCGTTCCGCAAAATGTGGGATGAACGGTTCAATACGCTTGAAAATATTATGAAAAACTATACAACAAAATAATTTATGGAACTCAAAACAAAAATCACTGCCGAAGACGGCAAACAGGAAATTTTCATTACACGAGAATTTGATATTCCTTTAAATCTTCTTTTTAAAGCATATACAGATGCGGAAATTGTCGGTCAATGGATGGGAACAAATGTGTTAACATTAGAGAACAGAAAACACGGCAGTTACCAGTTTGAAACCAGAAATAATAACGGAGATATCATTTTCAAAGCACATGGAAGCATCCACGATATTATTTGGGACCATTTAATTATCAGAACATTCCAGATGGAAAATACTTCTTTCCCAGCACAGATGGAATTCTTAACATTTGAAAAAATTTCAGATGATAAAAGTAAAATTACCATTCAGAGCATTTATAAATCGGTGGAAATCAGAGATCAGATGCTAAAATTACCTTTTGCCCAGGGAATCAATATGGCTCACAATAGATTAGAGGAAGTTATCTTATCTCTTACTAAACAATAACTTGAATTCTAAAATAAAACATTATGACTAAAAAAAACCTATCAAAAGAACAGAAAGAAGCACTGCTGGAAACCTTACGAACACGATTTTCAAAAAATATGAACCGGCATAAAAACCTGGAATGGAACCAAATAGAAGAAAAACTGCTTGAAAACCCGGACAAACTCTGGTCTTTGAACGAAATGGAAATCACAGAAGGTGAACCTGATGTAGTAACCTTTAATGATGAGACGAACGGTGAAATTTTATTCTTCGACTGTTCCCCCGAAAGTCCGAAACGCAGAAGCCTTTGCTACGACTATCAGGCGTGGAATGCCCGAAAAGCCAACAAACCGGAAGGAAATGCTCTTGACAAAGCCGCTGAAATGGGTATAGAAATTTTAACTGAAGCACAATACCGTAAACTCCAGGAACTTGGTAAATTTGATCTTAAAACTTCAAGCTGGATCCGAACTCCGGAAAAAATCAGACAAATGGGCGGAGCCGTTTTCTGTGACAGAAGATACGATACTGTTTTTCTATATCACAACGGTGCCGAATCTTATTATGCCGCGAGAGGATTCAGAGGTTGCCTTAAAGTTTAGAGTATGATTCTCAAAAGAATAAAATTCAATATTTTTATGGTTAAAATTTCCCGCGGATTTACACGGATTTCTAAAATATACCCAATTTTTTCTTTACATCTGATGTGACTGATGTGTTTAAATTTCTTTTGCCATTTGTGGTTATAAAAATTCTCTTTTCCATATTGGACCATAAATTGATTTGTTTATTCCAATTTAATTTTGAAACAAAATAGTATTGCTATTTTAGCATAAATATTAATTCAAATAAAAAGGGATATGAAAAAAGTAATCTTATTAGGAGCATTCTCAGTTTTCTTGGTAAACTGCAGCAAAAAAGCAGAAGCTCCCGCTGCCGAAACAGCACAGCCTGATACCGCAGCTACTGCAGAAAAAACAATCGATACACTTACGGCAAAATCATTTTGCTACATGGGTGTTACCGGAAAAGACACTGTTTTTGTAAGCATCGATGACAACCTGGGAACAATTACCGGAAAAATGGCATCTAAAAACAGCGAAAAAGACAGCAATAAAGGTGAATTATCAGGATTTAAATCCGGAGATACACTGAAACTGACATACGAATTTGCTTCAGAAGGCAAATCAGGAAACAAAAATGACATCTTTTTTCTCCAGACCAAAGACGGACTGAGCGAAGGAATCGGTGACAGAGATCCTCAAACAGGAACAAAATATGTTAATGAAAATAAAATCAAATACGCCGGCGGAAGAGTCCTAAAAATTGCAGACTGTAATCTTGTAGCAAAAGCTTTACAGTAAAAACTCCAGCAAGGGAGTCCTGAAAGGACGACTTACCCAAGGATAGGATAAAATCCTATCAAACAAAACAACATTAAAAAAAGTCCTGAAAGGACGACTTATCCAATTATGGGATAAATCCTATCAAAAATACAACATTCAACAAAAAACAGCCTTCAACGAGGCTGTTTTTTTATAGTTCATTTTTAATAATTCCAATAAATTCTTCTACCGGTTCATCCGCGGTATTCCAAGAGGTAATGAGACGGATTGCCGAAAAGTCATCATCAATTTTTTTCCAGACATAAAACTCAAATTTTTCAGACAGCCTTTCAATCAGGCTATTGCTTAAAATAGGAAAAATCTGGTTGGTATAGGTATCGGAAAGAAACCGCACTCCCCTTTCCTTCATCGCATTTTTAATTTTCATCGCCTGCCGGTTTGCGTGTGCCGCAAGTTCGAAATACAGATCATCTTTCATCAATTCCAGAAACTGAATTCCAAGAAGTCTTCCTTTTGCCAGCAAAGCACCTTTTTGTTTGATATTAAATGCAAAATCCTGCTGCAGTTCTTTATTATTGATCACGATGGCCTCTCCTATCAATGCTCCGTTTTTGGTTCCGCCAATATAAAAAGCATCAGTAAATTCTGCCACTTTTTCGAGGGTAAGATCAGTAATTTCAGCAGTAAGCCCGTGTCCCATTCTTGCTCCATCCATAAAAATATAAAGATTATTTTCCTTGCAAAATGATGAAAGCTTTTCAAGTTCAGCCAAGGTGTAAACGGTACCCAATTCTGTAGAATTTGAAAGATAAACCAACTTTGGCATGACCTGATGCGGAATATTTTTGTGACTTTGCAATACAGGGATAATATCTTCCGGTGTCAGTTTTCCGTCTTCTTTATCGATACATAAAATTTTGTGACCGGTAGCTTCGATGGCTCCGGTTTCGTTGTTTAAAATGTGCCCCGTTGCTGCTGAAATAACACAATGATAAGGTTTTAAAATGGAAGAAATTACAATAAGGTTGGCCTGCGTTCCGCCTGATACAAAATAAATATCTGAATTCGACTGTATTTTCTGACGTATAAGATTTTTTGCTTCCAAAGAATATTGGTCCTCTCCGTAGCCTGCCTGCTGATCATCATTATAAGATAATAAAGCTTTTAAAATATTGGGATGACAGCCCTCGGAATAGTCGTTTTTAAAAGAAAATTTCATAATGTAAAATTAAAAAACTAAAAAGAAACTCTCGTACATTTTCATAAAATTTTGTTAGATTTGTAATTAAAATCATCTAACATTTGAAAACAACACTCACGGAAGAAAATTATCTGAAAGCTTTATTTCATCTTGTCGACAGTGAAAATAAAGTAACGATTAATGAGCTCAGCAAATTTTTATCCGTAAAAATGCCGAGTGTAAACAATATGATGAAAAAGTTTGCCGAAAAAAACTGGGTCATTTATGAAACTTATAAACCGCTTGTCGTTACTGAAAAAGGATGGCGCGAGGCTGCTTTAGTAGTAAGAAAACACCGGCTTACAGAAATGTTTCTGGTAAAAAAAATGAACTTTGGCTGGGAAAATGTGCATGAAATTGCGGAACAGCTGGAACATGTCCATTCTACCCTTTTCTTTGATAAAATGGATGAAATTCTGGATCATCCGAAATTTGATCCTCATGGAGAACCTATTCCTGATAAAGATGGAAATATTATCGCACAGGATCTTCAGAAATTAAGTTCATGTAACGTGGGAGAAACCGTTGTATTTGCCTCTGTGACGTTGTCTGACGATTCTTTTCTTAACTATCTTACTGAAAGAAATTTACTTTTAAATAAAAAAATAAAGATCTTAAAAATTGAAAGTTTTGATAAATCTTTCACTGTAGAAGTTGACGGAAAACAGGAAGTTTTAAGCAGAAAAGCTACCGATAAAATTTTGGTTAAAATATAAATCAGACTTATCCACATTTTTTTGTGGATAACCTGTGAATTTTAACATTTAATTATTGTTTATAAGAATTTTTATTTCTAAATTTACTATGTAATACAATTGAAGTGGAAACATATTTTGCTTTTTTCAACTCTGAAATCGCAATTAAATTTATAAAAATTTAAGCATAGCATTGTCGGCTATGCTTTTTTATTGTTGTCTAATTAAAAAAATGAGATGTTTTATCTACTGAATCCGTTCCTAAAGAACGGATTCTTTCATTTAATTAAAATATTTTATACATTTGATGAAAGGTCTCATAGTTCAACGGATAGAATAGAAGTTTCCTAAACTTTAGATCCAAGTTCGATTCTTGGTGAGACCACAAATCTATAATAAAATAAACCGACAGTAAAACTGCCGGTTTATAAAACAAAAATTGATATGGATATGATTGATAGTATGAGTATTTCATAAATGTCAACCTTACAAATTTATATTTATTTAGAATAATTAAAAATAATAAAGTGATGATATTTGTCAGTTTTACTATATTTATTCACTATTCAGTTCTTGTCAGCTGATCCAGCTTTTTAAGCAAAGTGGGAATTCTGAAATTTCCGTGCATTTCTTCTACTTTACATTTAATTTCATCAACATCCGCTCCTATGGCTGTCAAAAAAAGAGGCGTTTTACTGTCTCCCCTGTACACCGATCTTCTCTGATCATCAGGTGAATTAAATCCGTTTTTCGCAATTCCGATAACCGGAAATTTACCTCTCAGAGTTTGAAAAAGATGACCGCCCAATCCTGTTTTTCCTTCATTGTCCAGTGTTACATATCCGTCAACTATAATCAGGTCTCCCTCTTTCAGAGTAATTTTTTTCAGAAGACTTAAGACACATGGCAGTTCTCTTTTGTAGAATGCTCCGCTCTCATAATCGGCGGTAACTGCTGTTGTCTCTGTAAAAATCTTATTTTCAATTTCAGAATCCCAACTTTCAAAAGCAATACACACCGTTTTTGCTTTATCACCGAAATAATAGGTGTCAAATGCGTAAATCATTTATAAATTAACCATTATCAGTTTGAACTGACAAATTTTAAGTATTAAAAAAATTCTCCGAAATGCCACAAAATACCAGACGGATCATTTAAAAAGCATTCTTTTCCCCAAGGCATCGTCTTCACCGAAGATAATTTCACTCCCGGATATTTATCCGTAAGGTTGAGGGAGCTAAGGTAATTCCAAAACTCATCCGTATTCTCTACTTCAATAAAGATCATGGTATTATCAATCCAGTCTTTTACATAGGCGTCCTGAAGATAGAATGCGGTCTCGTTCCATCGGAAAAGTGAAAGCTTCGGTTCTAAAATAACTTCTTCGAAACCAATATTTTTATAAAATTTTCTGCTGATCTCAAAATTTTCGGATCCGACAAAAGGCCGTATGGATTTTAGTTTTTGACTCATATTTTAATATTTTAAATACAATAAAGGCAAATTATTTAAATAATCTGCCCTTACTTGTTTATTTATTTTTTATCAACGATAATTCGATCAGGTCTGTTGGCAATTTCCCATGCAGTAGCAAAGACAAGCTGTGTTCTTTTTGCAAGCAGATCATAATCAATTTTTTCTACATCATCGGTTGGTTTATGGTAATCTTCATGAATTCCGTCAAAGAAAAAAGCAACCGGGACATTATTTTTGGCAAAATTATAATGATCAGAGCGGTAATATAATCTTTGGGGATCGTTCGGATCATCATATTTATAATTCAGTTCCAAGTTATTCGTTCTTTTATTGGCTTCTTCGTTAATTAGCTTCAGCTGAGAACTCAGCATTTCAGATCCGATCACATACACATACTGTTTTCCTCTGTTTTCAGGATCATCGCGGCCGATCATATCAATATTAAGATCAACCACCGTATTGGCAAGCGGAAATACCGGATTATCAGTATAATACTCAGAACCGAAAAGGCCATGCTCTTCTCCGGTAACATGAAGAAATAATACGGATCTTTTAGGTCCTTTCCCTGATTTTTTTGCAGCCTGGAAAGCTTTTGCAATTTCCATAACGGCTACCGTTCCGCTTCCGTCATCATCTGCACCATTATACACAACGCCATTTTTTGTGCCGACATGATCATAATGCGCGGAAACAACAACTATTTCTTCGGGCTTTTCAGATCCTTCAATAAAAGCAAGAATATTTTCAGAATCCGGAAGATTTGAACCCCCTCTTTTTTTCATAAAATCAGAAGGAACTTTCTGGTAATAAGAACCAAGAGCCTTTGGAAATGAAATTCCCAGGTTTTTATAATAATTCACCATATATTCGCCCGCTCTTTTCTGTCCGGGACTTCCTGTATCACGCCCTTCCATTTCATCGGAAGCAATCACATATAAGTTCTTCTTAAGATCTGCAGCTTTAATTTCCTTATAAGCAGATACAAAAGCTTTATCACCTTTTACAGCTGAATTTTGAGAAGAAGAAACATCGGAAGCGGTTTTGGCAGTTCCACAACTTACCAGTAGAACTGCTGAAAATACAGGAACTAATAGTTTTCTCATTTTTTATTATAATTTGCTTAAAAATAACAAAATTAATTTACATTCCTGCGAAAGGGTAATTTTCTTATATTTGATATAAATGCAAAATATATGGAGAAAGTTTACGGATTTACCCATTACTCCTTTTTTTCTGAAATGTCTGAACTGGCTGTGAAAAACAACAGCTTCGATCTTTCTTTGGGCCTGGCCGATTTTGATATTGATCCAAAGCTGAAAGCTTTTCTGAAAGAAGCAGCTGACTTCTCTACACATCATTATGAGCCTCTTGCGGGAAATCCTCTGTTGATTGACAGTATTATTCGTTATAACTCCAGAAGAAACAACAGTATTTTTCTGAATCAAAATGAAGTTACCATTACCCCATGTGCAACTTTTACTTTATATACAGCACTGAAATGCATTATCAATCAAGGAGATGAAGTGATTGTTATACAGCCTTCCTATTACACGTACGGTCCTTCTATTGTTCTGAATCACGGAACGCCTGTTTATTACAACTTAGAGAATGATTTTACTATCAACTGGGAAAAACTTGGTGATTGTATTTCCGAAAAAACCAAAGCAATTATTGTAAATTCTCCGCAAAATCCTACCGGGAAAGTATGGTCTCAAAAAGACTGGAATCAACTGTATGAACTCATAAAAAACCAAGAAACTTATCTCATTTCAGAGGAAATCTATGACACTTATTGCTATGATGAAACTTCACACTACAGTGCTTTTCTACATCCCGAGCTTAAGAAAAGATGCTTTTGTATTTTTTCTTTTGGTAAAATGTTTCATTCTACAGGATGGAAAGTAAGTTATCTTTTATCATGCGAAAATCTTACAGCAAAGTTCAGATGTCATCAGCAATATATTTCTTACAGTGCCAATTCGCCCTGCCAGTATGCGATAGCAAAATATCTTGATATTTTTGATCCCTATCACAATCAAAATCTGATGCAGAAGAAACGTGATATTTTTAATGAATTGATTAAAGAAACACCTTTTATTGTTGAACATATAGCTGAAGGCGCTGTTTTTCAGGTGGTTAATTTCAGAAATGTTTCCACAACAATGACGGATGTAGAGTTTTCCAAATGGCTTACTGTGGATAAAGGAGTAGCCTGTCTTCCGCTTTCCGCTTTTTATAATTCAAAAAATAATTCGGATTATCTACGTTTCAGCTTTGCTAAAAATGATGAGCTTATCACTAATGCACTGGAGCATCTGAGAAAAACCCTTTAATATTATCAAAGCGGCTTAAGAATTCCGGATTTGTGATTTATTAATAACAAAAAAGCACCGCTTTTGCAGTGCTTAATATTCTTAAATTATACGGTTTAAAGACTTAAAACCCTTACATCTATTCTTCTGTTTTTCGCCATACATTCATCTGTATCATTTGCTGCACAAACAGGATGCTGTGCTCCGTATCCTTCTGCTTCTACCCTGTCGCCGGCAATTCCCAGCTCCAGAAGTTTCAATTTTGCGGTTTGTGCTCTCAGGTTAGAAAGTTTAAGATTGCTTTCTTCATTTCCTGAATTATCGGTATAACCACCTAATTTTATTCTCATGGTTGGATATGCATCAAGAATTTCCACCAGATTTAAAAGCTGTGCGTCTGAACCAGGTCTTAATTCACTTGCTCCTGTTTCAAAATAAAGATTTTCTATAGTAAACCATTTATTAGGATCCAAAACAGCCTGATCTTTATTATTTACCAACTCATACATTTTGTAAAGTTGACTGCTTTCTCCTATGGATATTTTTTTACCGCCTTTTAACTGTAGCTCTTTTAATGTTCCTGTATCATATACAAAATCACCATTTTCATTAAGATATCCTTTTATTTCTGCAGGAACCACTGCTACAGCTGTATTTCCTGAAACAGCATTAGCAACCGTTGTACCTGTTAAGCTTTCAATTTTTGCCTTTCTGTTGGCATCGATTTTATCTTTGTGAAGAACAGCCAATGTAGGGGCAATAACCAACGAAACAATGGACATCAGTTTAATTAAAATATTCATCGAAGGTCCGGATGTATCTTTAAATGGATCTCCTACCGTATCTCCTGTTACGGAAGCTTTATGAGGGTCTGAACCTTTGTAATACATTTGTCCGTTGATGTTTACTCCTTTTTCGAAGGATTTTTTGGCATTATCCCATGCACCACCGGCATTATTCTGAAACATTCCCATCAAAACACCGCAAACTGTTGCCCCGGCTAAAAATCCGCCCAACACTTCAGGTCCGAAAATAAAGCCTATCAATAAAGGTGAAACGATGGCAATTGCTCCGGGAAGCATCATTTTTTTAATAGATGCATCGGTAGAAATAGCAACGCATTTTTCGTATTCAGGCTGTGCTTTTCCTTCCAGAATTCCCGGAATTTCCCGGAACTGCCTTCTTACTTCTTCCACCATCGCCATAGCTGCCTGTCCTACAGCGGTAATCGCAAGAGAAGAGAAGATAAACGGAATCATCCCTCCGACAAATAACCCGGCAAGAACATCGGCTCTGTAAATATCGATTCCGTCGATTCCTGCAATTCCTACAAATGCTGCAAATAATGCAAGCGCCGTTAAAGCCGCTGAAGCGATGGCAAAACCTTTTCCTGTGGCAGCCGTTGTATTTCCTACGGCATCCAGAATATCTGTTTTTTCACGGACTTCTTTAGGCAGTTCACTCATTTCCGCAATCCCTCCTGCATTATCGGCAATCGGTCCGAAAGCGTCGATGGCAAGCTGCATAGCCGTTGTAGCCATCATTCCTGCTGCTGCAATAGCCACTCCGTACAATCCGGCACAAAGGTAAGAACCGTAAATTCCGCCGGCCAGAACAATAATCGGTAACAGTGTTGATTCCATGCCCACGGAAAGTCCTCCGATAATGTTGGTGGCATGACCGGTAGAAGACTGTCTTACGATACTGGAGACAGGCCTTTTTCCCATTGCCGTATAATATTCTGTAATAATGCTCATTAATGTTCCCACAACCAATCCTACCATGATGGCTCCAAAAACACCCATTTTAGTAAATTCATGTCCCCGTAAAACCATTTCATCAGGCAAAATATAATTCACCAGAAAATAAGAAGATATCGCAGTAATAACAATGCTTCCCCAGTTTCCTAAATTTAAAGCATTCTGAACATTTGATGTGGATGAATCTTCATTATCATTTATTCTTACAAATAAAGTTCCTATGATAGAGAAAATAATTCCCGTTCCGGCAATAAGCATCGGAAGAAGAATCGGCGCAAAACCACCGAAGGAATCCTCCGAAACGGTTTCTCTTCCTAAAACCATTGTTGCCAAAACTGTTGCGACATACGAACCGAAAAGGTCGGCGCCCATTCCTGCAACGTCTCCTACATTATCTCCTACGTTATCGGCAATAGTAGCCGGATTTCTAGGATCATCTTCCGGAATACCAGCTTCCACTTTTCCCACAAGGTCAGCCCCGACATCTGCAGCTTTAGTATAAATTCCTCCACCTACTCTTGCAAATAAAGCAATAGACTCTGCACCCAAAGAAAAACCGGTAAGGATCTCAATGGTTCTTTCCATTTCCTGAGAATCCACATGTGCATTGGGAGCAAAAATCTGCTTGATGATTAAAAATAAAGCACCCAAGCCAAGAACAGCAAGACCTGCGACCCCCATTCCCATAACGGAACCTCCGGTGAAGGAAACTTTTAATGCTTTTGAAAGGGAAGTTTTTGCCGCTTCTGCGGTACGTACATTGGCCTTTGTAGCGATCTTCATTCCTATAAATCCTGCAAGTGCCGAAAATACAGCTCCTACAACGAAAGCAACTCCAATGCTCCAGTGAGAATTGTCATTACTGGAACCCATGACAGCCAGTAGAATACCTACAATGACAACAAAATAAGTCAAAATCTTGTACTCAGCCTTGAGAAAAGCCATTGCACCGTCAGCGATGTGTCCGCTGATTATTTTCATTTTTTCGTTCCCTGCGTTTTGCTTATTTACCCAGTTACTTTGAATAAAAGTATACAGTAAGGCAACGACACCGAAAACAGGAATTAAATAGAACAGATCCATAGTTTATTATTTTAATATTAAAAATTTGTAATTAGCTTTATAAATATAACAAAATTTTCTAATGATCTATGAACTAATCGAAAAGATAATTTCGTAATTTTAAACATCACCAAAAAATGAATTAATGATCATGAAAGACTTATTCTATAAAATGCTTCTCCTGCTATTTTTTTATAACTGCCAGAGCATTCCTCAAAAACAGAAAGCAGACATCCTGTATTATGACGGTACAGTTGTGACGATGGAAAATGATCTTCCGCAGGCGGAAGCAGTAACCGTCAAAAACGGAAAGATTCAATTTGTAGGATCAAATTCTGATGCTAAACGATATACAGACCGAAATACAAAGAAAGTCGATTTACAGGGCAAAACGCTACTGCCGGGCTTTATAGATGCTCATGGTCATCTTACATCCAGAGCAGGAATGATGCAGGACATTGATCTTTCGCCAACACCTTATGGTACCGTAAATTCTATTAAAGATTTACAAAATGTAATAAAAGCTTTCATCAAAAACTATAAGATATCTGAAGAACAGCCCATTATAGGTAACGGATATGATGACGCTATAATGACCGAACACAGGCATCCTACTAAAGAAGAACTGGATGCGGTAAGTAAGACCAATCCTATTATTGTTATTCATGCTTCGGGGCATGCCAGTGTTGCCAACAGTGCAATGCTTAAATTTTTGGGTATCACAGAAGCTTCACAAGATCCTGAAGGCGGTCATTACGGAAGAGATAAAAATACAGGAAAGCTTAATGGAAAATTAGAAGAAAATGCCAGCTTTGGATCTTTGCTTGCTTTAACTCAAAAAATAGGTAACACAGCTAATGCCAAGACTCTTGCTCTTGATAACCTTATGAAAGCACAGGAAGAATGGCTCAGTTACGGACAAACCACAATTTGTGACGGAAGGACGATGGGAGAAAATGTTAGCCTTCTTGAGGAAGCGGCATCGAAAGGATTGTTTAAAGTAGATGTAGTCTATTTTCCTGACTATGAATATTCTAAATCCAGTTTCAATTCTTTTCAACCGATGTATATGCAGTACAAAAACCGCCTGAAGCTTGGTGGTTTTAAATTTTCGGATGACGGATCTCCGCAGGGAAAAACAGCATGGCTTACCAAACCATATCTTGTACCTCCTGAAGGACAGAATGCCGATTATAAAGGTTTTCCAATATTCTCCGATGACGTACTTTATGCTGATCTTAAAAACCTATTTCAGAATAATATTACCGCACAGCTTCATGTAAACGGAGATGCAGCCATTGATCAGGCTTTAAGGATCATTCAAAAATTAAAGGATGAAAAAATATATCATCCTGATTTACGGGTTACTCTGATTCATGTGCAGAACAGCCGCCCTGATCATATCATAAAGATAAAAGATCTGGGTCTGGTTCCTTCTTATTTTTCTACTCATGCCTACTTGTGGGGAGACTGGCATTATTCAAGTGTCTTCGGTCCGGAAAGAGCATCCTTTATAAGCCCGGCCAATTCGGCTTTAAAGGCAGGAATCTTGTTTACCATTCATCACGATGCACCGGTAACGCCTCCCGACCTCATTACTGCAGTTTATGCTGCCGTAAACAGAAAAACACGTTCGGGGATGATTCTTGGTCCTGATGAGAGAATTCCACCCATAGAAGCTTTAAAAGCAATAACCATTAATGCGGCTTACCAATTGCATGAGGAAGAAAGAAAAGGTTCAATAAAACCCGGAAAATCAGCAGATTTTGTCATATTAGATCAGAACCCACTGACTGTTGAGCATGACAAAATCCGTGATATTAAAATTTTGGAAACCATTAAAGAAGGGATCACGGTTTATCAGAAAAAGTAATTGCAAACATTTTTTATATCAAAAAAGCAGATTGTCACCAATCTGCTTTTTATATAGCCAATAAGAGTATTTTACCCTCCGTATTTGTTTGCGTAATCTTCCTGAGAAGCTTTGATTACTTTTTTAGCGTGTTCTGCTCCGTACACTTCCTGGATTCTGCATTTTGCAGGTTCGTCCGGTAGATTTTTATACGTTAAAAAATAGTGCATTAATCGTTTCACTTCTGCTTCAGGCAATTCTGAAATATCTCTGAAATGTCCGAAAGCGTGGTCACCGATCATTACAGCAACGATTTTATCATCAGCCTCTCCTCCGTCAATCATTTTAAATCCGCCGATTGGAATAGCTTCCATCAAAAGACCTCCAGCATGAATATTGTGTGAACTTAAAACACAGATATCAAGCGGATCGTGATCTCCCATTGTAACATCATTCGCACCTCTTTCGATGGCTAAATTCATTACTTCAGCATCGCAATACGTTCTCGGAACAAAACCGTACAATGCCGGAATAATGTTGGAAAACTTCTGTGGCCTGTCTACCTTTAAAAATCCTGTTTCTTTATCAACTTCATATTTAATGGTATCAGAAGGAACGATCTCCACGAAAACATTTACGACATTCGGCGCATCTTCTCCTGCAGAAATACCATGCCATGGATGTGCTTTAAAATTTGGAATCATTATTTAATTTAATTTATTTTTAATTATGTTATTATTAAAATTTCTCTTCTAAGATCTTCTATTGTGGCGGAAATATAGTCTTCACCGTTTATAAAATTCATGATAAAAATAGTCTTGAACTCATCGAGTGTTGCATTTCCGCTGATTTCACTATAGGTTTTGTGAAGAAGTTCTATAATGGCATTTTTAGAATCAACAATATTCTTCCAGGAGTTTTTGGTGATATAAAGCTGCTGGGAAGCATTATAGTCAAATTCTTCGTTAATGGCTTTTTCTGTAAGGAAAATAAACTCATGAACAGCAAGACCTTTATCAAAACGCTGAATAAGATGGGAAGGTTTCAGTCTTTCCATGAAGAGTGTCATTCTCTCGTACGACTGTGCTTTGTTGCCGGTATTCGACTTTACGGTAAGGAGTTTGATTTCCTGTTCTTTAAGCCTGATGTAGGTAAATACGAATTGTCTCAGCAAAACCAGAAAAGGTATTGCAATAATTAATGCAAATGCATACGGTAAATATCCTGAAAAACTAGCCATAATTGAGGTAGCAAAATTAATGATATTTTCTGAATTTACCGTGAAAATCATATAAGTATTCCGATTCTTTTCTATCTTAAATTTTTAGAGAACGAATCACTCATATTAATTTTTAAATTCCCCTTAAAAGACTTTAATTTTTATCGGTATAGTTATCATAAATTCTTTGAATAAGAAATAAATATACTGAATATTATGAAGAGAGTTTTTCTAAAATTTTACTTTGCAGGTATGTATATTCTTGGAGTTCTCCGCCAAAGCTCTTAAAAAAAATTTCGATCCCGCGAATGTTGCTTCCCATAAAATTAAATTCTTTTTCATGAATATAATTATTCAGGATTTTATCAATTAAAAAAGAAGGTCCGTTTTCGGTTTTATGGTTTTCGTCATTAATTAAAGCCAGTAAAGAAAACTGTGTATGTTCATCTACCAAAACGGCAACGTTAATAAGCTTTTCCTCGAGGTAGGCTGCACAAAGCTTCAATGCATGATGATCATGAAGAAAACTCATGTAATCCCTGAATTTTTTAACATCAGTTTGTTTTTTAAGACCTTTAAAATGCTTTTCGATAAATGCAATGTGATTTGTATTGAACTCAATCTCTTTATAAATAAGATGTTGGGCACATTTTGCGGTTGATTTTCGTCCTTTGAAATATTTTTTTCTTCGTAAAAGTACATAATCCGAAACCGGAATCTTATAGTTCTTTTTGGTTTTCAAATTTTCTGAAAATGAATTACAATGATTAAAAGAATATAAAAATACTTTATAATTTTTTTTCAGGAATTGTAAAAACCGGTCGTTTATTTTTACATCATCTTTTTCTGAAAAAATCCCTAATTGCTGACAGAACAGCGGCATAATCACAAAATTGATCCCGAACTTTTTTTTCATCGGCACCGGCAAAACAGCTTTATAATCATCATATACTAAGATCTCCCAATTTCCTGAGAGTTCATCCAATACTTCCTTTTTTGCATACCAGTTTCGCTGCTCAGAGTTTTCCAAGCATATTGTATATTTCTGAAAATCAATTTCATGATATTTAACTCTTCTAATCATAATAATCCGTCGTCTGAAAAGCTAAAATAAGAATTCTGTGTGATGATAAGATGATCGAGAAGCTGGATATTCATTGTTTCTCCTGCGGTCTTTATCTTCCGGGTGATCTCAATATCTTCACGGCTTGGCTGCAAACTTCCTGAAGGATGATTGTGCGCAATGATAATTCCCGTAGAAAAATGATCTAATGCCGTTTTAAATAAAACCCTGATGTCTACAATGGATTGATTAATTCCTCCCTGTGTCAATTGGGTAAAATGAATGACCTTATTGCTCCTGTTAAGAAAAATGGCCCAGAATTCTTCTGTTCTCAGATCCGACAAGTGATTTCTAAAAATTTCGTAAGCAGTTCTGCTGCTTGAGATTACAGGTTTTTCCGGCACTTCCTGTCCGGCCCTTCTTCTCCCGATTTCCAGAGCGGCAGCAATGGAAATAGCTTTTACCTCTCCCACTCCTTTAAATTTCATTAAATCTTTTACAGACAGAAGACTGAGCTGATTCCAGTTGTTATCTACCGAGCCCAGAATCCTTCTTGCCAGTTCTACCGCTGTTTCATCCTTATTTCCGCTCCCCATGATGATCGCGAGCAACTCGGAATCGGAAAGTGAACTTTTACCTTTCAGTAAAAATTTTTCCCGGGGCCTGTCATCTTCAGCTAAAAATTTAATAGACATAAAGATAAATTAAAAACCTTCAATTTTTGGAGTAATTGAAAAAGTTGCACTACCGCCACCAATCTGAACCGGCATATTTCTTTCAGCAGAAATCAAAGCTTTTGTCTTACTGTCGAAAACATATTTACCCTTAATATCAGTATCTTTCATCATTCCTTCTACACCCTGCATTGTTGAATTGATGGCAAATTCAACCTTATGATCTTTGGTGCCTTTATACGTAAAACTGCTTGTAACCGGCATAATAGATTTTGTAACCGGATTGGAGGTATCTACCTTCCATGTGAATCCCTCTTCTACTGTTTCTCTTGGAAAAGCAAACGGAATAATATTGTATTGGGTTAAATTGCTTTCATCTGCAGCTTCTCTGGTAAACTTCTGTTTTTCAAGTATATTACCGAATTTATCTATTTTAAATGTAAAAGGATTGTTAATCATCGGCTTAATTTCATCTCCCATTCCATCATCATTGTTAGAAGCCTCTCTTGAATCAAAATGAATCTCTTCTCCAAACATTTTCTGGTTAAAAGTCATTCTCATAATTTCTCCTGTAATATAATAGTTGGAGTTTTTGTCTACAGAATCTACCCGGAATTTTACTTCGGTAGCTTCATTCATTCCCCCGTTATTATTGCCATCCGTAGAAGATGCATAAATTAAGGTCTGCTCAAAACCTTTTGGAAGATTAAGCGACAGATTTTCTTTTTGAAGTTCTTTATTTTGACAAGAGATCACCATTAAAAGTGATGTGGCAAGGATAGAGATGTTTTTCATGAATTATTTAGTTTTAATAAAAAGCGTATAAAATGATCGTTTTTTCCGATTGATTAATAAATTTTGAAGTTTCGTTAAATGCTTTTTTGGAAAGCATGGGACAGCCGAAGCTTAAGCATGCAGGGTCAGAAGACTCCCGGTAGGGAATACAATAATAAGAATGAAGCACAATGGCTCTTGATCTTGCATTGCTGTTGGTATCATCAAGACCGTCCAGTCGATACGCTTTTCCGAACTTTCCGGAATAACTTTCCCTGATTTCGTATTTTCCCAAAGACGACTGGTGTGAAGCGTCAATATTACTGAATTTCAGGGCAGAGGAATTTTTAACTACAGATCCGTCCCCGTGAGCAACAATGGCTTTTTGTAAAATTTTATTGTTTTTAAGGTCGTAAACAAAATACCGGTATTTTCCGGAATGAATTTTAAAATTAATAAAAATCGCAAGATCCTGGTTGTAATCTTTTCCCTTTATGAATTTTTTAATCTCCGAAATTCTTGATACAGGCAGAACAGCAGATGAATCTGAATCCTGAAATTCAAATTTTGAGCATGAAATGAGGAACAAAAGGGAGAGAATAAAGTGTTTCATCATTTGCGGAAATTTTTACTCAATAATCATCCCGTCCTTCATAACCAGTTTCCTGTCGGTGATTTCTGCCAGGTTCGGGTTGTGCGTAACAATTACAAAAGTCTGATTATATTTATCCCTCAGATCAAAAAATAACCGGTGAAGGTCATCCGCATTTTTAGAATCAAGATTTCCTGTAGGTTCATCGGCAAAAATGATTTTCGGAGAATTGATCAAAGCTCTGGCAACAGCCACTCTCTGGGCTTCTCCTCCCGAAAGCTGATTGGGCTTATGATGCAGCCTCTGCTCTATTTTAAGATCTTCAAATAAAGCATACGCCTTCTCCATGGCTTCCTTTTCGTTGGCTCCGGCAATTTTTGTCGGCAAAAGTACATTTTCCAATGCCGTAAATTCGGGAAGCAGCTGATGAAACTGAAATACAAAACCGATATTCTGGTTTCTGAATTTAGAAAGCTGTTTATCGTTCATATTGATAAAAGATTCACCGGCAATGGTAATCTCTGTATCAAACTTCGATGAAGCTGTAGGCTGATCCAGGGTTCCCAAAATCTGTAAAAGGGTAGATTTTCCTGCTCCCGATTCTCCTACAATTGAAACAACCTCACCAATTTTGATATGAATATCAACACCTTTTAATACTTCTAAATTCCCATAAGATTTATGGATATTTCTTGCTTTAATCATAATCCAAAAATAGTGATTTGATTTGAATCCTGAAAAGCAATAAAGAAGGAATTTTATTATGTTATATTTTAGTCATCTGAGATTTTTTCTCAATCTTATTGGCTAGCCAGCTCACATAAAACAGCTGAAAACTGTGATAAATCATCACCGGTAAAAGGAATAATACTTTCTCATCTTCGGCAATTCCGAGAACCATCACAAAAAGACTTCCGTGAACCAATGATTTCTTTGATCCGCAGAATGTTGTCGTTATGATATCTTCTCTTTTAAAATGAAGTTTTTTAGAAATCAGTTTCAGGATTTCATACACTGAAAAAAACAAAGTGATGACGCTTACCGCAATAATGATAAAAATAACCGGCGAAACGGAAGCAAAAACATTTTGGGAAAAAGCTTCTGAAAAACTTTCATAAACAATCAAAAGAATAATCATTTTATCAAATTCTGCAATGATTTTACTGTATCTGGTTACCCAATTTTTCAATAATGGATTTAAAAGCAGACCCAGAATAATTGGTAATAAAACTTTGAGTAATAATTGCTGAACAATCTCAGAATTATCCATATTTTCCTGTCCGGGCTGAATGAAAAAACTCATTAACAAAGGCGTCATTACAATTCCTATAATTCCTGAAATTGATGCATTAAATATAGCCGAAGTAACATTTCCTTTAGCAATGGAAACCATAACAACCGATGATGATACGGTGGACGGAAGACACGCAAGAAAAAATAGGGAAAGCCAGGTAGTATAATAGGCAGTATCTTTTGCAAATCCATAGAACAGAAATACCAGCAAAGGAAAAAGAATAAAAGTCCCGCACTGTACCAAAAGGTGAAGTTTCCAATTGGATATATCTTTTACAATTTCTTTAATATTAAGCTTTAATCCGTATAATAAAAAAATAGCTGCTATTCCCCAGTCAATGAATCCTGATAAATTGAAATACTGATTATAATCATCTCTGAAAGGAAATAGCTTTCCTGCTGCGACCATTATGATCAGTAATAAAAGAAAAATATTTTGTTTGTCTAATGTTATTTTGCCCAACTTCATAAGCCAAATATAGCAATCATCATTCTAAAATTTACGGATAGTCATTAAAATTAGCTTAAAAATAAAAAAGCTTACCAAAAATACTGGTAAGCTTTCTATTTATTTAAAATTTTTCCTGAATTACAGTAACAAAGTTAAAGGATTTTCAAGATACGTTTTTAAAGTCTGTAAGAACTGAGCTCCTGTAGCACCGTCCACCACTCTGTGATCACAAGCTAATGAAAGCTTCATGATGTTTCCAACTACGATCTGTCCGTTTTTCACAACCGGTTTTTCAATAATTGCTCCTACTGAAAGGATTGCAGAGTTGGGCTGATTGATGATGCTTGTAAATGTTTCAATACCGAACATTCCAAGGTTTGAAATAGAGAATGTAGAACCTTCCATTTCATTTGCTTTAAGTCCTTTGTTTTTCGCTCTTGCAGCCATATCTTTCACTGCAGCAGAAATCTGGGTATAGTTCATCTGATCTGTATTCTTAAGAACAGGAACAACCAGTCCGTCCGGAATTGCAACCGCTACACCTACATTGATGTTTCCTCTGTGAATGATCTTATCACCTGCCCAGCTTGAATTTACCTGCGGATGTTTTCTTAACGCAACAGCCGTTGCTTTGATGATCATATCATTAAAAGAAATTTTGGTATCCGGTAAAGAGTTGATTTCTTTTCTCGCCTCAATTGCCTTATCCATGTTGATTTCAACCATCAGATAATAGTGAGGAGCCGTGAATTTACTTTCAGAAAGACGTTTTGCGATAACGTTTCTTACCTGTGAATTCGGGGTTTCCGTATCTTCACCCTGAACGAAGCTTAATGCCACCTGTGCGGCAGGACTTGCAGCCGGAGCTGAAGCGGCCGGTTTAGATGCAGAAGGCTGGTAATTTTCAATATCTTTTTTAACGATTCTTCCGTTTTCTCCTGAACCCTGAATGCTATTAATATCAACACCTTTATCCTGAGCCATTTTCTTTGCTAAAGGAGAGATCGCTACTCTGTCTGTAGATGAAGAATCTGCAGCAGGAGACGCTTTTTCTTCTGATTTAACTTCCGTTTTCTGTTCAGCAGGCTTTTCTGACGATGAAGAAGCTGCTTTAGGAGCACCAACTCCTGAAACATCCGTTCCTTCTGGTCCGATAATCGCTAAAACTGAATCAACAGGAGCAGCACCACCTTCTTCAACACCTTGCTTTAATAATACTCCGTTGAATTCTGATTCAAAATCCTGAACCGCTTTATCGGTTTCGATTTCAGCAAGGAGATCGCCTTCTTTCACGGTATCGCCAACGTTTTTGTGCCATTTAGCCACTTTTCCTTCCGTCATTGTATCGGAAAGTCTTGGCATTGTAATCACTTCCACACCTGCAGGAACTTCAGCATCAGCCTGTTCTATACTGGTTGCATTATTTTCTGTTTTATGGTCTTCGTCCACTTTTTTCTCTTCAGAATCATTGGATTTAGGAGCTTCACCACCAGTTAATCCTGAAATATCTTCTCCTTCATTACCGATAATTGCCAAAACAGAATCTACAGCAGCAGCGCCTCCTTCTTCTACTCCAACGTATAAAAGGGTTCCTTCTACTTCAGATTCAAAATCCTGAACGGCTTTATCAGTTTCAATTTCTGCTAAAATATCTCCTTCCTTTACTTTATCTCCTACTTTTTTATGCCATTTAGCCACTTTTCCTTCCGTCATTGTATCGGAAAGACGTGGCATTGTAATTACTTCTGCCATAATTTATTTTAATTTGAAAATTTGGTAATTTGTTTATTTGAAAATTAAAAAAGATGTGATAATAAATCATTTTCAAATTTTCAAACTTTCAAATTGACTTATTATCTTTTAGTTTTCTAATTTGTCTAAGAACGGGTAATCTTGTTGAGCGTATACATACTCATAGATTTTTTCTGCATCCGGATATGGTGAGTTTTCCATAAATTCGATACACTCTTCCACGAAATCTCTTGATTTGTTATCCATTGCTTCCAATTCTTCTTCGGTAGCCCAGTTGTTTGCCAGGATTCTTTGTTTGATCAGTTCAATAGGATCATCATTTTTGTGAATCGCAACTTCTTCTTTAGATCTGTATGGTTCCGCATCAGACATAGAGTGACCTCTGTAACGGTATGTTCTTGCTTCGATAAAAGTAGGGCCATCTCCTCTTCTTGCTCTCTCGATTGCTTCATAAGCAGCTTCAGCCACTTTTTCAGGATCCATTGCATCTACTGCAAGACAAGGCATTTCGTAACCCAACCCTAATTTATAAATATCCTCGTGGTTGGCGGTTCTTTTTACAGAAGTTCCCATTGCATACTGGTTGTTTTCCACAACAAAAACTACCGGAAGTTTCCAGTTCATCGCCATGTTAAACGTTTCATGTAATGAACCCTGTCTTGCCGCTCCGTCTCCAAAGAAGCAGATATTTACCGCTTTTCTGTCAAAATACTGATCTGCAAAAGCGATCCCGGCACCTAAAGGAATCTGCCCACCTACAATACCGTGGCCTCCGTAAAACCTGTGCTCTTTGCTGAAGATGTGCATAGATCCACCCATACCTCCTGACGTACCTGTAGCTTTACCGCAAAGTTCGGCCATAATTCTTTTAGGATCTACTCCCATCGCCATCGGATGGATGTGGCATCTGTAAGCAGTGATCATACTGTCTTTGGTTAAATCCATTGCATGGGTAAATCCTGCGGGAATAGCTTCCTGACCGTTATACAAATGTAAAAAACCTCTGATTTTTTGCTTTAGATAAAGAGAACGGCATTTGTCTTCAAACCTTCTCCACATTGTCATATCTTCATACCACTTCAGGTATACCTCTTTAGAAAATTCTTTCATGTGTTGAGCTCTTGCTTATTTATTATGAAATAGTTGAGCAAAATTATAAAAAAAACTTTGTTTTTATTGTATACCTGCCCATTGTTTTTTTGCTTATAATATTATATTTACATTGTCAAACTTAATTATGGAAGAAAAACAGCCTTCATTTATTCATAAAATCTCAAGAATTATATCAGACTTTTTTAATCCCCTGGTATCTTTAATTATTTTTTTTATTTACATGAGCATTAAAAATTATGCTTTAAACGATTCCCTCCTCTATTTTCTTCCGATTGTATTAATGATCATTCTCCCTGTAATTATCTGGCTGGTATGGAATGTGAAAACCGGAAGATATACCAATATGGATGTTTCTAACCGAAATCAGCGCAAAAGTTTATATTTTTTCATTGCTGCCTGTGTAATCTCTTATCTTGCTTTTAATTATTTTAAAAACGGATATATTGATTTTGTCATGCTTTTCATTCTGATTCTGCTTATTGCCATGCAGATCAGTAACTATTATATTAAAAGTTCCATGCACACTGCTTTCAACGTTTTTGTTGCAGCGTTGTTTTTCGCTATTGATACAGGTGCCGGACTGATATGGCTGGGTATAGCAGCGCTGGTAGGTGTTACGCGGGTTATTTTGAAAAGGCATACACCGAGGGAAGTATTCATGGGCGCCGGAATTGCCATTGTGGTATCTTTTATTTATCTTTATTGCAACATTCAGTTTCAACATTAAGAATTTCATATGAAAATAAATCATCTTACATCTGCTGAGGAAAACTTAATGAGACTTTTGTGGAAGCTCGGGTCTTTTTATCTGAAAGATATTATGGAACAGCATCCGGAACCGAAACCACATCAGAATACAGTTTCAACTTATCTAAAAATACTGACGGAAAAAGGATATCTTTCAACAGAAAAAGAAGGAAGAATATTCAGGTACCAGACAATTGTACCGGCTGAAGAATACAGAAAATTCTTACTTATCCAGCTTTCCGATAATTTTTTCAGCAGTTCCGGAAAAGAAATAGTAAGCTTTATGGTTCAAGAGCAGTTGATTTCAGCAGATGATCTGAAAGATTTTAATATTGATATTGATCCCGTATTGAAAAAAGAACCTGCGTTTGAATATGCCAATGAAATTCTCAATCCTAAAAAAGATAAAAAGAAAAGCAAGGATAAAAAGAAGAAAAAAAAGAAAGAAAAGGAATAAAACTTTCAACATAAAAAAAGGCTGCCTCAACCCTGAGACAGCCTTATTAATTCCATGTATATTTTCTAGTCTTTAACTATTTTGAAAGACTGATCTTTTCCTTCGGATTTCACCCTTAATAAATAAACACCTTTTTTCAGGTCTGAAACATTTACCTTTCTGGCATCTTTGTCAATGGTTCTGATAAGCTGTCCTGTAAGTGAGAATATTTCAATACTGTTAAGCTTTTTATCAGAATTGATGTTCAACACATCTTTTACAGGATTAGGATAGATTTTAACATCCTCCGTATTTCTTGTTACATCATTTACAGCCAGTGAAGATCCATCTACAACAGAAACATTATCTACATCTATACCTCTTGCCCAGTTTGAAGTTCCCTCAAAAGCAATGGTATAATTTGCAGACTTATTCGGAAGCGGTATCGTTACATCAAGCCATGCTGCATTTTCCGTTGTGTATGAGCTTCCTATCTGTGTCCAGGCATCGGAAGGATTTGCTTTATAGTAAATTCTCAGTTCATCCACATCGCCAAACCAGTTTACATTCGCAAGACTGAATCTTAATTGAGGCGTTGCAAGTGCGGAAATATTTAAAACAGGCATTAATAACTTCGCTTTATTTCCCGCGGTTGTCGTTCTGAATTCTGCCATTCTCGGAGCAGATTTAGGCGTTATTGAACTGTTTCCGTTTGCTGTTACGTAACTCCATGTCGCAGTTCCCCCTCCTGAAACGGCTTCATTCGCCCAGCATGAAGGGATCGTTGCTGTATCAAAGTTTTGCGTATAAGGGAATGATGAAACCGGAGTACAGGTTGTTGTAAAAGATTTTACAGCAGTCCACGCACTGAAACCGTTTGCTCCGCAGTTGGATCGTACATAAAACTGATATCCTGTTGAAGGTGTAAGACTAGGAATAGTAGCAGAAGTAGTTGACGAAGTAATGACCGTACCTGTGCCCTGAGTAAATCCTGTAGGACCATATTCAATCTGATACGTAGCACCTGAGGTAGGAGATGCAGTCCAGCTTACATTTGCTGAATTTGATAATACTGAGTTTACTGTAACACCTGAAGGAGAATCACACGCCGGAATAGCTCCCACGGAAATGTCGTCCAGATCAAAAAAGAACATATCGGTTGTAGCAGAGTGAAAACCTATATAAATAGTCTGTCCTACATATGCGGAAAGATTATAGGTATACCTGTAAAAATTAGCCCCGCTTGCAGGTGCTACAGAAGCAGCTAACGTATTTGTAAAAGCGGCCGCTGTAGGCGTTGTGGTTGAAATTCTTACACTGATTGTTTCAGGATACTGAGGATCACGGCTCCTGGCATAAAAAGAAAGGAAGTCACTCACACCGGCAGTTACCGTAATAGCAGGAGTAACCAAATAATCATCGTGAGCTGAAGAACCATAACCTATCGAGGCTGTATTTGTACCACTGTAAGCGGTAATATTTCCTCCAGTATAGTCTACAATAGACCATGTATTGGTATCTCCGCCGTTTAGGACTGTCCAACCTGCCGGAATTGTTGTTCCAGCATCAAAATTCTGGGTGAATTGCGCATTGGCAATAAATGGCATTGCGAATAATGCCAAAAGTAATTTTCTTCTCATAATCATTAATTTAATTATGTTAACTTACAAATATTCTGTGAGTTAACCAAATAAAATCATGAAAAAATATGAGAAAGACAATATCCTTACATTTTTGATAATATAATTACAATATCATAACGACATAAAAAAAGCGGCTCTTTTCAGAGCCGCTTATATTTTTTACCAACGTTTTCCACCGCCGTTACCGCCACGGTCTCCACCGCCGTAACCGCCACCGCTTCTGTTGTTACCTCCGTAACCTCCACTTCTGTTACCACCTCCGTAACTTCCGCCGCCTCTGTTACCTCCGCCTGCGTTGTTACTGAAAGTTCTTCTTGGCTTTTCCTCTCTTGGTTTTGCCTCTGAAACATTAAGTGTTTTTCCGTTGAATTCTTTCTGATTAAGAGCCTCAACAGCCTGCTGACCTTCAGCGTCTTCCATTTCGATGAAACCGAAACCTCTTGAACGGCCAGTTTCTTTGTCTGTAATGATTTTTACTGAAGAAACTTCTCCAAATTCTGAGAATAGATCTTGCAACTCGTAGTCTTTCGTTGCGTAGTTGATGTTTGAAACAAAAATGTTCATCTGAGTTAAAAAATTAAAAATGTTAAAAATGATTTGGTTTATAAAAGAAAAACAACATAAAGAATGAACAAATATTGATTCCAGATATAAGACAGGTGCAATATACAACTTATAATTTCATATCAAAAGCTTTTTTTAAAAAAAATTAATAAAATTTTCAATCAAAATATACCTTTGTTAAAAAGTATTAATTCATCATCAAATATTTATGAATATTTATTAAAATATTAATTTTTGATAAGACTCTAAGCTAAATTTGTAATAAAATTTTTCTTCATAACTGAAGTTCATTGAGAAAATAAATAATTTTCTTTCAGATGTTAAATGTAAATCAGTTGGATTTTGCCTGTTTTAAACACTAAATTTGCCTAGGGAAAAATCAACAATTATGAATTATCATACCAGAAAATGGGTAAAACCCGAAGATCTCAATCCTAACCAGTCTTTATTCGGTGGAAGATTATTGCAGTGGATTGATGAAGAAGCAGCATTATACGCAGTAATTCAGCTTGAAAATAAAAAAGTAGTTACCAAATTTATCTCAGAAATTAATTTTGTAAGTTCTGCCAAACAGGGAGACATTATTGAAATCGGAATTGAAGTTTCTGGATTCGGATCAACTTCTCTTACCCTGAAGTGTGATGTAAGGAATAAAATGACCCATCAGACCATTATTACCGTGGATAAAATTGTTATGGTAAATCTTGATGAAAACGGAAATCCTGCGCCACACGGCAAAACTAAAGTAGAATTTGTAAAAGACAGGCTGAGCAAGCAGATCCCGGAATGAAGATCTATATAAAAAATATGGTGTGTGAAAGATGCATCACTGCGGTTTCGGGTATTTTTAACGAAATAAATATCGACGTTAAAAGTATAAGTCTCGGTGAAGTGGAGACTTCACCTGATGTTCCTGAAGAAAAACTTTTGCAGTTGGAAAAATTACTGGAAAAAACAGGTTTTGAAAGGATTAAAGATTCTTCCCGCCAGATTATTGAAAAAATTAAAAACCTCATCATTATAAAAATCAGCGAACTAGATATTGATGAGGATTTTCTCCTCTCTGATTTTCTGAGCAATACATTTAATAAAGAGTACAGCACACTCTCCAAGACTTTTTCTCAAAACGAAAATATTACCCTGGAGCAGTTTTTTATCCTTCAAAAAATTGAAAAAGTAAAAGAACTCCTTCTTTACAATGAGTTTACCTTAACAGAAATTGCAGGAAAACTTGGCTATAAAAGCGTTCAGCATCTATCGTCTCAGTTCCGGAACAGCACCGGTTTTACACCCACAGAATTTAAAAAACTGAAAGTCCACAACCGGAAACCGCTGGATCAGATTTAAACAAGTTTGAGCGTTTTTAGAGTTTTAGTTTTATAGTATTTACTTTTGCTGACAGTGAAATATTTAATCAAAACTTATATAACATTACAATATTACAACTCCTACTCTATAATTCTCCAACCCTACACTCAAAGTCAGACAAAATTCTGTAAACATTATCCTTAAATCTATAACAGCCTTCCGGTACAATTTTGGAAATTTGTATGATAAATAAAGAATCATGCAATATCAATATACAGTTTTAGGAATGACCTGTTCCGGGTGTCAGAAAAAGATTTCTGAAAAACTCAATAGTCTGGAAGATATAAAAGCCGATGTTAATCTTGAAAACAGCACGGTAACCATTACTTCAGATAAGAAAGCAGATCTGAATTTTTTAAATGACGCCCTTAAAGAAGCCGGAAATTACCGTTTGGAAATCCCCTCTAAACAAAATAATGTTTTTGTAAATCCTCAGGATCGTGTTTCCCCTTCATCCGTATATTATTGCCCAATGGAATGTGAAGGCGAAAAAGTGTACTTCCAGCAGGGAAAAAGATGTCCTGTCTGCAATATGTACCTCGTTCCTGTTGAAGATAAATTAGCAAAAGATCCCAATTACAAACCAGCATATTCTTCTTCAAATCTTCCGGAAAATTTCAAAGATCATATTGGTGAATATTATTGTCCCATGTTTTGCGAAGGCGATAAAATTTATCCTGAACAAGGAGACTGCCCTGTCTGCAATATGCATCTGGAAGAAATTACTGAAGAGTTGGTTAAAAATTCAGGAACCCAAAATCATCATCATTCACACCAATATGATCATCATCACGAGCCGCCAAAAGTAACCGATGCTATGGCGGGAAAATATTACTGTCCCATGTTTTGTGAAGGCGATAAAGTCTACGACTCAAATGTAGGCTGCCCTGTCTGCGGAATGGATCTCGTAAAATATCCTGAAAAAAAGACGGCAAAATACACTTGTCCCATGCACCCGGAAATTATCCGTGATGAACCCGGAGACTGCCCGATTTGCGGAATGGACCTGGTGAGGATGCCGGAAAAAGAAGACGATAGTGAAGATGAAACCTACAAAATTTTAAAGAAAAAATTTATTATTTCACTGGTGTTTACGCTTCCTGTTTTCATTCTCTCTATGGGAGGAATGTTTATTAACTTTCCGTTTTCTCATGAGGTTCAGGGAATCATTGAATTGATTCTAACGCTTCCCGTGCTCTTTTATTCGGGGTGGTTCTTAATGAAAAGAGGCTGGGTTTCATTTAAAACATGGAACCTAAATATGTTCAGTCTGATCGCTCTTGGTGTTGCGGCAGCTTTTATTTTCAGTATTATAGCATTGCTCTTCCCTGATATTATTCCTCACCAAATCCGCGGAGAGCATCATGAAACGCCTTTATATTTTGAAGCGGTATGTGTAATTTTAACGCTGGTCATTTTAGGTCAGTTAATGGAAGCGGCAGCTCACAGGAAAACAGGAAATGCCATCCGGGAATTAATGAACCTTTCTCCCGACGAAGCCAATGTTATCATCAACGGGGAAGAAAAAAAAATACTGCTTTCACAGGTTAAAATCGGTGACTTTCTTAAAGTGAAACCAGGCGAGAAAATACCTGTTGACGGAAAAATTACGGAAGGAAGTTCCAATGTTGATGAAAGCATGATCACCGGCGAGCCGCTTCCTGTGGAGAAAAAAATTAATGATAAAGTTTCATCAGGAACCATTAACGGAAATCAGGTTTTCATTATGGAAGCTGAAAAAGTAGGCGAAGATACATTGCTGTCACATATCATAAAGATGGTTAACGAAGCCAGCAGAAGCAAAGCTCCTATCCAGAAGCTTACCGATAAGGTTTCAAAAATATTTGTTCCGGCAGTTATTTTGGCAGCTGTTCTCACATTTATCCTTTGGCAGCTTTTCGGCCCTGAAGAAAAGAGAAGTCTTTTTGCGTTTGTGAATGCTGTCGCCGTTTTAATTGTTGCCTGTCCCTGTGCTTTGGGCCTTGCCACACCGATGTCTCTGATGGTAGGAATTGGTAAAGGTGCCAGAAACGGAATTTTAATAAAAAATGCCGAAGCGCTTGAACAAATGAATAAAGTAAATGTTTTAATTACCGACAAAACAGGAACCTTAACCGAAGGAAAGCCTTCTGCAGAACATATCGAGACGATGAACACCGACAGAAATTTAATCCTGAAATTAGCTTATTCTTTAAATCAAAATTCGGAACATCCTTTGTCCAGTGCCGTTATAAAAAAGGCAAAAGAAGAAAATATCAAAGCAGAAAAGACTGAAAAATTTGAAAATATCTCCGGTAAAGGAGTGAAAGGAATAATTGACGGAAAAACAGTGTATGTAGGAAATGAGAGTCTTCTTTCTGCTCATCGTATTTCCATTCCTGAAAAGCTGAAACAAAAAGCGGCAGAAGTGCAATCGAAGGCCCATACCGTTTCTTATGTTGCAGAAAACGAAAGCGTATTGGGATTCATAAGTTTTACCGATAAAATAAAGGAAAATGCTAAAAGATCAATCCAGCAACTGGTAAATGAAGGAATTGAAGTGATTATGCTGACCGGAGATAATGAACACACAGCAAAAGCCGTTGCTGATGAACTCGGAATCAAACATTTTAAAGCCAATTGCCATCCTGAAGATAAACTCAATGAAGTAAAAAAACTACAACAGCAGGGAAAAATTGTTGCCATGACCGGCGATGGGATCAACGACTCTCCTGCCCTTGCCCAGGCCAATATCGGGATTGCAATGGGAACAGGAACCGACGTTGCCATGGAAAGCGCCGAAATCACTTTATTGAAGGGTGATATCTCGGGAGTGGCAAAATCAAGGATTCTCAGTGAAAAACTTCTGAAAAATATTAAAGAAAATCTGTTTTTTGCCTTTATCTATAATGTCTTGGGAGTTCCGGTTGCGGCAGGATTATTGTATCCGTTTTTCGGAATATTATTGTCACCAATGATCGCAGCGGCAGCTATGAGTGTAAGTTCACTTTCTGTCATTTTAAATTCGTTGCGATTAAATTCGGTCGATCTGAATAAATAATTTAATCTTCCGGAGATTTCACGGATTTGCCAGATACTTGGGAAAATCTTAATTAAAAATCACCTATGGAAAATATGAAAAAAGAAAATCTATACATCGGCTGTTCGGGTTTTTACAATAATGACTGGAAGGGATCGCTGTATCCGGAAGATGCCAGAAGTAAAGACTTTCTTACCTTATATTCTCAGAAATTCAACTGTGTTGAAATCAATTCCACCTTTTACAGAAAGCCGACTGCAAAAACATTGATCAAATGGACGGACGAAACTCCTGATGATTTCAGATTTTTCATTAAAATTCCGAAAACCATTTCTCATGAAAAAAGGATGAAAGAGTGCAAAGAGGAAATCATTGCTTTTTGTGAACATATTGAATCTCATCTGAAAGAAAAATTGTCCGGTTTCCTGTATCAGTTTCCGCCATCTTTCAAAAACACTCCGGAAAATTTAGATACAATTCTTCAAAATGTTGATTTCAATTATTTAAATGTTATTGAATTCCGCCATGATTCATGGTGGAATGAAGAGGTTTTTAACATACTTAAAGAAAATAATATTGTCGTGTCAGGTGTAAGTTTTCCCGGAAATCTGCCGGAAGATGTCATCATTAATCATCCTGCTATTCTTTATTACAGGCTTCATGGTAAACCTGTGCTCTACAAGTCCGGGTACAGTGAAGAATTCCTTGAAGATTTAGCGAAAAAAATTAACACAGCTCAACATCAGACCTTTATATTTTTCAATAATACCTGGGGAACTTCAGCTGTCAAAAACGGACTATATTTAAAAAGTATTCTGGAATAAAAAAACACTTCATAAATAATTTATTAAAATAAAATTAAAAAGCAAAATAAGCCTATAAAAAGGTATAATTTTTGTTAATAATTATTTGGATTTTTAACAAATTTTAACAACTCAATTCCATTTAATTTTATGACAAAAACTTTTGCGGAAAAGTCTCTAAAAAAGACTTTTCTTGGGATGTTTGCATTGATGAGTGCAACTTCAGTTCTGTGTAACAGCTGTAATCAGAAAAAAGACAAGAAAGAATCAGAAAAAATGATTCAGAAAGACCATCCCGTCGCAAAAGCTGTCCCCAAAATTGATGAAATTGTTCCGCCCGACAAAAGAGTAATCTACCTCACATTCGATGACGGGCCCAACCGTGGAACGGAAAACCTTCTTAGAATTCTACACAAAAGAAATGTCTGCGCCACTGCTTTTCTCGTAGGAAAACATGTTTACGGCAGCAAAAAACAAGAGCAGGACCTTCAGCTTCTTAGAAAAGATAAGCTAATAGAACTTGCCAATCACAGTTTTACGCATGCTCATAACAAATACACTGATTTTTATAAAAATCCGGTAGCGGTTGTTCATGATTTTGATACGGCTAAAGACAGCCTGAAACTCTACGATAAAATTGCAAGAACACCCGGAAGAAACATCTGGAGACTGAACAATATTACCGTTACCGACCTGAAAAGCTCCGCAGAAGCCGCAAACAGTCTGAAAAAAGCGGGTTATAAAGTCATCGGATGGGACCTTGAATGGAAACCAACCAATAAAATGGCTTTAAAAGGAAATCATGAAGCCATGATGAAAAAAGTAGACAGTATCTTTTTTAACGATCTTGAAAAAACTTCCAGGCACCTGGTTTTTCTTACCCATGATCAGTATTTAACAGATGCAGATTCTATTAACGAGCTTGATCTTTTTATTGAGAAACTTCAGAAAAGTAACCGTTTTGTTTTCAGAAAAATCTCGGAATATCCGGGAATTAATGAAATACTGAACTGAAATATTTCTTTAAACTTTATTTGATTTTTAATTACCACAAAAGACCCAAAAGATTAAAAATATATTTAAAGTTGTTTATTAGTAAGATATAATAAGATCTCATAAGTTTTTAAAAATCTTTAATTTTTATTTTTGTGATCTTTATTTATCTAAATAATTTCAAACTAATCTTTTGTGTCTTTTGCGGTTAAATTAAAATTGACAATCTGATTACATTTTAATTTAAAATTCAGAAATTTGCAGGTATGAGTATTCAGGAAAATTATAACACTGTAAAAAGCAGGCTTCCTCAGCATGTAGAATTGGTGGCAGTTTCAAAAACCCATCCCGTTTCTGCGATTCAGGAAGTTTATGATCTTGGGCAACGGATTTTCGGGGAAAACAAAGTACAGGAGCTGAGTGAAAAATATCCTCTTCTTCCAAAAGATATCCAATGGCATCTGATAGGACATCTCCAAACCAATAAAGTAAAATTTATTGCTGAATTTATTGATACCATCCAGAGTGTGGACTCGGAAAAACTGATCCGGGAAATCAATAAAGAAGCGGCAAAACATAACCGTACCATCAAAGTTTTACTTCAGGTAAAAATTGCTGAAGAAGAAACTAAGTTCGGCTTGGAAACAGAAGAAGCAAAAATTCTGTACCAGAAATACCTCAGCGGAGAGTTTCCAAATATTCTTATCACCGGTTTAATGGGAATGGCTACTTTTACTGAAGATGAAAACCAGATAAAAAAGGAATTTTTAAACCTTAAAAAGCTTTTTGATGAATTAAATCAACAACAGCCTTTAGAAACATTATCAATGGGAATGAGTGACGACTTCCCGATTGCCATTGAATGCGGAGCCAATTCGGTGCGTGTGGGATCGGCAATTTTCGGCAGAAGAGATTATTCAAATTAGTGTATTAGGTATAGTTTTTGCTAATAATTCAATCAAAAAAATCTAAATTTGCAACTATGCAAAAAATCCTTATTGTAGAAGACGAAAAAGCAATCTCCGGAGTACTCCAAAGTATTCTTTCCGATGAACTTACAGAATATGAATTTGTAATCGCTGAAGACGGCCTTGAAGGTTATAAACAGGTAGAAAAAGAAGATTTCGCACTGGTGATTTCAGATATTAAAATGCCTAAACTTTCCGGAACCGAACTTTTGAAACAGAGTTTAACCCTTAAGCCGGAATCCACTTTCATTATGATTTCAGGACACGCAGACATTGATTCTGCCGTTTCCTGCCTTAAAGACGGCGCATATGATTTCATCTCCAAACCTATTGATATCAACAGACTGATTACCAGTGTAAAAAATGCTTTAGCCAAAGAAAGCCTGAAGAAGGAAAACAAAAACCTTCAGACAGAAAACAAAACGCTTAAAAGAAAGGTAAGCAAAAAATATCAGATGATTGGTGAATCTGCAGGTTTAAAGAAGATTCAGGATATGATCGAGAAGGTAGCCGTATCTGATGCAAGGGTTTTAATTACGGGGCCAAACGGAGCCGGAAAAGAGCTTGTAGCTCACGCTATCCACAACCAGAGCGACAGAGCCAGAGGACCTATGGTAGAAGTAAACTGTGCCGCGATTCCTTCCGAATTGATAGAATCTGAGTTGTTCGGGCACGTGAAAGGATCTTTTACGGGAGCAATTAAAGATAAACAGGGAAAATTCGAGCAGGCCAACGGCGGAACTATTTTCCTGGATGAGATCGGTGATATGAGCCTTATTGCCCAGGCAAAAGTTTTAAGAGCATTACAGGAAAGCAAAGTATCTCCTGTAGGAAGTGATAAGGAAATAAAGGTTGATGTAAGAGTTCTTGCCGCTACCAATAAAAACATGCAGAAAGAAATTGAAGCCGGAAGATTCCGTGAGGACCTTTATCACAGACTTTCTGTTATTGAAATCTATGTACCGCCATTGGATGAAAGAAAAGAAGACATCAAATCTCTGGTTGAACATTTCGCCGGAATAATCTCTGATGAGCACGGAACTGCTCCTAAGAAATTTGATGATAAAGCTATCGAAGCTTTAAAAGCACTTTCCTGGACAGGAAATATCAGAGAGCTGAGAAACGTTGTGGAAAGGCTGATCATTTTAGGAGGAAACACTGTTTCTGCCGACGACGTTGCAAGTTTTGTAAGGAAATAATGTAAGTATTACTTCAAATAAATTATGAAAATTGCAGTATCAAATGTTACTGCAATTTTTTTTGATTAAAAACGATATGAACCTCAAACTATTATGAACTTTTTAAATAAAAACTATACAAAAGAATGCCTTACACTGGCCCTTCCGGTAATGCTTACACAGGTTGGACAGGTTTCGGTAAATCTTTTTGACAATATTATTGTGGGAAAACTGCTGGGAGCTGATGCACTTGCCTCTGTTTCATTGGGAAACGCTGTTTTTTTCTCCATGTTTGTGCTTGCTTTAGGATTTTCCTTCGCTATTCCGCCGCTTGTTTCGGAGGCTCATTCGAAGCATGACCATAAAACCATCAACTCGGTTTTCAGTCATGGCTTTATCATCAATATGACAGTCGGAATTATTTTAATGGGAGTTCTGCTTTTAGCAATGCCGTTGCTTTACCATTCGGGGCAGCCGGAAAAAATTATTCCGGATACGGTAGATTTCCTTACCATTATGGCAATCAGTATTGTGCCTTTTATGGCTTTTCAGACTCTTCGGGAAGTTTCGGAAGGGTTATCGTATACGATTGGTGTTACAAAAGCCACAATTATTGCGAATATTATCAATATTGTTTTAAATTATGTTTTCATTAAAGGTTTGTTCGGGCTTCCGCCAATGGGAGTAAAAGGTTCCGCATTAGCCAGTCTTATTGCCAGAATATTTATGGTGGTGTTCCTGTATTTCGTCCTTTTGAATCAGGAAAAAACCAGACGCTATATCAAAGATTTTTCTTTAAAAATTGAAGTGTTTTCTAAAAAAATGTTTGATAAAATGGTGAGATTAGGTTTGCCGACTGCCCTCCAGATGTTTTTTGAGGTAACGGCTTTTGCCGGTGCAGCTTTTATCTGCGGACTGATTTCAGCACATGATATCGCTTCCCACCAGATTGCTTTAAGCATGGCATCATTTACATTTAATTTATGTATCGGGTTCAGTGTTGCTTCTACAGTGATGATCGGCAGAAAACTGGGCGAACAAAACTTTACGGAATTAAGAAAAGTTGGAATTAACAACCTGAAGATCGCTTTTATTTTTATGGCCATCTGCGGAATTGTTTTTATCCTGGGGAGAAATATCCTGCCTACTTTTTTCACCAAAAAAGAAGAAGTTGAAGTAATTGCACTGGCTGCAAAATTAATGATCATTGCCGCCCTGTTCCAGCTTTCGGACGGAATTCAGGTTACTGCGTTAGGAACCCTCAGAGGAATGCAGGATGTAAAAGTTCCCTCCATCTATACTTTTATCGCCTACTGGATTATTACGATTCCGCTAGGATATTTTCTTTGCGTAACCTTAAAAATGGGAGCTTTCGGAATGTGGATTGCATTAGGTCTCGGACTTACAATTTCCGCTTTATTTCTGGTAAAAAGGTTTCTTAATCTGTCTGCGAAAAGAATTAAAAGTAATATGGAAAATGAATTGAAAGCACAATAATCAACAAGTATTCTGAAAAGAATGAACGTACAGACAAAAAAAATAAAGATCCGTCAGGAAACATTTATCCTTACCAATCAAAGGGCTTTATTCTGGGAAGAGCAGAAAGCCCTTATCCTTTCAGATCTGCACATCGGAAAAACAGCTCATTTCCGGAAAAACGGAATCGCATTAGCCAACCAGATTATGAAAAATGATCTCGAACGGCTTTCGATCCTTATTGAATATTTTAAGCCGGAAAAATTTATTGTCGTTGGAGATCTTCTGCACGCCGGTGATAATTCTGATGTAGATGAATTCTGCAGCTGGAGAAATCAGTACGGCGATCTTGAATTCCATCTTATTGAAGGAAACCACGACAGGATTTCCAAAAAACTGGAATCCAAATTATGCTTAAACTTTAAATCTGAATTAATGGAAATTGAAGATTTTATGCTGATTCATGATTTTGAAAAAAAGCATTCTAAGTTTCAGATTACCGGACACATTCATCCGGGATTTGTAATCAATTCCGTAGTTAAAAAAATAAAGCTTCCCTGCTTTGTTGTGACAGAAAACCAGCTTTTGTTACCTGCATTCAGTGAGTTTACCGGACTTGACACCAAAAATCTCCCTAAAAAAGGAAGATTTTATGTATTTACTGATGCCGAAATTTATGAGATCTAATCTTATTCCAGCACTTTTTTCATCATCAGGTCGGTCTGTTCATCATTTCCTAAGCGGAAAATATGTTTATCAAATTCTATAAAACCGTTTTTAGCATAAAAGTTTACCGCTTTTTTATTTTCTTCCCAAACACCCAGCCAGATGTACTTTTTATTCTGCTGTCGAGCAATTTCAAGAGCTTTATCAAACAGAAGCTGTCCTACTTTTTTACCTTGATGGGAACTTTTAACATAAATTCTTTCGATCTCAATAGCCGTCCCGTCCTGAAGCTCGGTCTGAGCCTTTCCTGAATTTACTTTCAGATATCCTACCGGACTTTCATCTTCCCACGCGATAAAAAATTGTGATTCCGGGGTATTAAGTTCTTTCAATATTTTTTCTGAAGCGAAACTTTCAGCCAGATATTTCTGCATTTCTGCCTCTGAGTTATGTTTTGAAAACGTTTCATAAAAAGTTTCCTTTCCAATCTGCTGAAGGGTTTGAAGATCTGCTGAAACAGCTTTTTTCAGAACTATTGATGTCATACTATTTTAAAAATAAAATTTTATTAAATGCTTCTGAAGCAAGATGTACCTGCACCGTCCAGTCGTCTGCAGCCTCATTTCCCGCATCATCGGAAATATATTTCAGGCAGAGGAATGGAATGTTTTCTTTCATGGCAATCAATGCTAACGGATAAGCTTCCATATCAACAACATTATAATCTGCTTCAGAATGATTCATTTCAAAGCTGTCTCCGCTGCCGCAAATTCCTTCAGGAAGGCCATTTCTTTTTAATCCATATTCGAGAACAGGCGGAATGCCGGACAATGGTGTTTCGTACAGGCTAAATCCAAGTCCTCTCACATCCATATCCCGCTGGATAAATTGTGTACAGCAAACGACTTCTCCTTTGTGGAAACTCTTGCTTCCGGCAGAACCGAGGTTTATAATTAACTTTGGCCTTCTCCGGTGAATTTCTTTCGTCAGCTCCATTGCAGCATTTACTTTTCCAATGCCAGTGATGAGTTTATTTTTATCATTAAAGACTTTTCCTGCTTCAGAATCTAAGGCAAACACGAAAAGAGTTTCGTCTAACGGAAAACTTTGATTTTCATTTACTGTAATCATAAAATGATTTTTATTTGAATATTATCTAAATACTGCATGCGTCTGTGCCACAGGAATTATCATCTCCCGAAAGATTTTTCAGCGGAGCTACGGTTTCGTCATAGGTCTGCTGAAGCGCACCGGCGAAAAAATCAACAGGCTGTGCTCCGGAAACGGCATATTTTCCATTCAGAATAAAAAAAGGAACTCCTGAAATTCCGTGATCTTTCGCTTCGGAAAAATCATGTTTTACCTCATTATCAAATTCTTCTGATGTTAAAACCTTTCGGGCTTCATCTGTATTTATTTCCAGAGAGCCGGCAATATCAACAAGTGTATTGATATCTCCCACATTTTTTCCTTCGATGAAATGAGCAATAAAAAGGGCTTCTTCCATCTCATTGGCTTTTTTATACTTCTTTGCTAAATGTAATAATTTGTGTGCAGAAAAGGTATTGGTAATGATCGCTTTGTCAAAATTAAAGCTGATTCCTGCCGTATTTCCCATCTGTGAAACCTGTTCTACCATCTGTTTTGCCTGAACTTCAGGTACTCCTTTTTTCTCTCTGAAATAGTCAAAGGTTGTTTTTATTTCCTGAGGATTCAGTGTTGGATCAAGCTGGAAGCTTTTCCATTCTACTTCTATTTCATCTTTGAAAGGCAGTTTTTCAAGTGCTTTTTCAAAATTATTTTTCCCGATATAGCAAAACGGACACATGACGTCTGACCAGATTTCTACTTTCATCGTATTTATTTAGTTTAATTATTTATATTTTATTTATTTTTCTGCTGAAAAGGAGATGCGCCGTTAAAGCCAGAACGCCCATTGCTGTTCCTACAAAACAGACACCGCCCCACTGGTAATAGTGCCACGCAACGGAAGCAAGCCATGTTCCCAGAGAGCCGCCTATAAAATAAGACACCATATAAACGGTATTGAGCCTGTTTACAGCATTGGATTTTATTAAAAAGAAGTCTGTCTGATTCATAATATGGGCAGACTGAACACCAAGATCTACCAGAACAACACCCACAATAAGTCCCCAATAGGTTTCCCCGGCGAAATAAGTAAATGCCCAACTGATCAATACTACTGATAAAGCATAAATGATAATTCTGTTCAGATCGAATATTTTTTGCAGCTTTCCAACCCTTGCTGCAGCTAAAGCTCCGGCTGCTCCGGCCAGACCAAAACTCCCCACCACTGATGAACCGGCATTAAACGGTGGTTTTTCCATGTGGAAAACTAAAGTCGTAAACAGCGCGCACATGGAACCGAAAGCCATTGCGCCGCGGAATGAGGCGAGCCGTAAAACAGGCTGTGTTTTAGCCAGGTGAAATACCGATTTCATCAGATCGCCATAGGTTCCCTTAAAATTCGGGGGAAGTTCAGGAAGCAAGGTATATACAGCAATCCAAACAAAGATCATCATTCCTGATGCTATTCCGAACATGGTTCTCCAGCCCCAGATTTGTCCAACAACACCCCCGATGAAACGGGACAAAAGTATTCCCAGCAAGAGTCCGGACATAACCAATCCGATATTTGATGATTTTTGTTTATCCGTTGAAAGTTCTGCTGCGATAGGTATAAACAGCTGAGGAATTACAGAGGTTACTCCTATGAGCAGGCTGGCAATATACAGCATCCACAGTTCCTTTGCAAATGTCATCCAGACCAATGAAAAAAATACTAACAGCAAATCTATAAGAATAAGCTTTTTACGGAATAGTTTGTCTCCCAGCGGAACAATCAGTAAAAGCCCGGCCGCATATCCCAGCTGGGTAAGCACGGAAATTTTTCCTGCTGCAGATTCGGAAACCTGCAGATCTTCCGAAATCAATGAAAGTAAAGGTTGGTTATAATAGATATTTGCTACAACAAGCCCTGAAATGATGGTCATGAGCCATATTACAGTACGTGAGATCCCACCGGTAGAATTCAACTGCATAATATTGTTTAAGGATGTGCAGAGTTAACGACACAAAAATACTTATTTTATGATAAACAATACCTGAACTTTTATCGCTTTTAGCGATGATTCCAATTGATGAAAAAGGTTTCCGGAATCAGAATTTATAAAGAAATTTGCACCATGAAGATTATACCGCTGAAAGAAGGAAATTTTTCTACAAGTAAAAACAAAAATTTCACCCTCTTAACAGAAGAAAATATCCATACGGCAAAAGGAATTAAAATGTCTGTAACTCCTTATCTCATTACTACAGAAAAAGATGTTATTTTGCTGGATGCAGGAATCGGTTGGAAAAACGAATCAGGAAAGACCGTTATCTCCGAGCTTATGGAAGAGGAAAATATTGCACCGGAAAAGGTAACCAAAATATTGCTTTCACATCTGCATAAAGATCATATTGAAACTACTGTTACGCGTACAGGAGAAAATTTTAAAGCAACCTTTCCCAATGCTGAAATATTCATACAAAAACGGGAACTGGAATATGCCATGAACAACAGGGACAGCCACTCTTTTGATTTTGACACGCTGGAAAAACTGATCAGTCTGGACAATATTGTATGGATGGATGAAGATGGCGGATCTATTACGGATGAAATTTATTTTGAGGTTGCCGGCGGCCATACTCCTTTCATGCAGGTTTTCTGGATAAAAGATGGTGAAGAAACCGTTTTTTACGGAGCTGATGACCTTCCGCAAGAGTCCTACCTGAAATATCATTTGGCTTATAAAAGTGATTTTGATGGAAGAAAAGCGATGGAACTAAGATTGAAATGGCAAAAAGAAGCAATTGAAAATCATTGGAAGATTTTGTTGTATCATGATCTGGACAAAGCAATTCTGCAGTTTAAAAAATAAAAAATGGTTTAAAGTTCATTAAACCATTTATAAATATCAATATTAGATGCAATATTCAATTTTTTTCTTAGCCTGTTCTTCCTGTTTTGAATGGCTTTAGGAGTAACAAAAGTATAGGTTGCAATCTCCTTTGTTGTTAAATTGAGCTTTAAATAGATACAGAAAATAAGCTCAGAATTTTTTAAATTGGGCTGAATACCAGACAATTTCTTAAAAAAGTCCGGATCCACTAATCTGAATTTGCTCAACAGACGTGGAGAATTTTCTTTTGCTAATGCCAAAATTTCATCCTGCACAAAAATCTTTTGGTTTAAATCTTCTAAATTGAATTCAGTCTTTTCGTTTTTCATAATGTTTTCTCATCTCTACTAATTCCTGTTGTAAGCTTCAGCATTATTTTTTTTCATAAAAACCCTCCTAAGAGTTATTCCCCGTTTTTTAAAGTTTTTATTTTTATGCTTGATATTTTATCATTTTGAAAATTGGCCTGTCTTAGTAGTAATTACGTTTTTCCTGCTTTTTGCATTTAATTTTAAAATATTTTCACAAAAAATGCGATTATATTTTAGGTAAAGACAAAGAAAGAAAAAATGATTAAAATTTTCCTGAATTAAAATACCACATACATACCACGCCAGTTCCTTAAATGCTGCCTTTATCCTTTACATCAGGTCGTTTAAAATATTTCAATAATCTGAGAACAAAACTAAAGTATTCTGAAATTGTTTTTTATGATTGTAATCAATAGAGATAAAAAATGTGAATTATTTTTGTTATGATCTACATAAATCATTAATTTATAATAAGAAGCAGATGATATTCATAGTATTACTGCGTTATAGTAACAATTATATTATTTTGTCACGTTTTCTGGTATGAAACAATTATTTTCCAGAAAAGTGTACATCTTAAAAATAATTTGTACAACTTAAATACTTGTAAGAATTTTAGAATTTATTTTCCGAGAGAGAGAATATGTGAATTTTCAAATCAGTGAATAATCATTTACAAATTTGAATTTTTGATAATAAGCATGTAAAGAATTTCGACAGAATTTCAGTTCTTATTTGGCAGAACCGATTAGAAAAAGCTCAGTATTTTCAAAATCACATTTTGCTGAATGCTTTTAAAATCTTCTCAAAAGTATTGATGTTTCTACTCGTAAATTGATCTTTAAGACTTTTCTTACCTAAAATTTTACCGAATACAGAATCCAGAGTATTTCCTTTCGGTACCTGCCAGTAAAAAATATGATCAATGATTTTAGCTTCTTCCTGCGGAGTTTTCGCTGCAGATTCAAATTCCTTCATCAAAATATTTTCAATTCCCTCATTTCCGATAAAACTGTAGCAATGAAGGTTTTCATTTTTTGCAAAAGGATTTCCGTTCCAGAACTTTTCGGTTTCGGGTTGAGATTTTATAAATAAAAAAGCTTCATATGAAAAATGATCAGACATTGCTTTTTCAAGAATGTTTTTTAATTCTTCCGGTTTTTTTTCCGAGGTGAAAAGAATGTTCCCTGAAGCAAGTACCGAAATTACATTCTCTGCTCCTGCCTTTTTGAATACATCACCTACTTCGGCCATTTTCATATTGGTCCCTTTCACATTCACTCCCCGCAAAAATGCACAGTATTTCATTTTTTAATTTAAATTATGACGTTGAAAATCTTTCGAAATTAATCAATTCTTTCATATAAATTGTAATCTGACCCGGAAGGTTTTAAAATATAGATTTTCTGCAAAATAAAATGATTACTTCTCAAATGATCTTTCACACGGAATTCTTTGATCAGTTTATAATGAAGTTTTATATATTCTGCATTTTCAGATTTAAATAAATCATCATAAGAGAGCAGATATTTGGGCTTTCTGTCCTTTATTGTGTTGATCCAAAAGTTCTTTTTATCTTTTCTGATTTCATCCTGAACTTTTTTATCAACCAGCCCTACTTCGTCAATTGTTTTCAGTCCTGAAAAATAAGGAACATACCCTGCCGGTTCAAGAAAAATCCATTGATTTTTATCTTTTTCATAAGAATTTAAAAAAAGACCTATCGTACGTCTGTAGTTCCATTCACCATTTCCGGTAGCGATCGCATGGACTGTCTGAAAAGTCAGCATAGGAATGCTGTAGAATATTATTAATAATGTCAGCCAGAGGTTTCTTTTTAATTTCTGCTCGAGAACAAAAAGTAAAACAGGAACAAAAAGTAAAATCTGAGGCACCCAGTAATACCAGTCGAACATACTTTTCTGAGACAGGAAAATCAGCTGTTTTACCCATCCGAAAATGAAAATAATCCATAAGAAAAAGTTTCTCTTTTCTTTTTGCCTGATTAAATAAATAAAACAAAACCATTCAAAAACAAGCAATACAATAGTGAACGGATTGAAATTTCCCGGAAGCTTGAGCATTCCCCAGAAATTTCCGAAATTCTGTATAAAATGATCCAGGTTTTGATGGAATGTATAATATTTATCATAGGCCAGTTTTTTAGCGACAATCGTATTATTAACAATTTCTCCGAAATACAGCCAGTTAAAGGCCAATAAACCGGCCGCCCCTAAAATTCCGCCAAAAATATAAAGCCAGCGTATTTTTTTATTCCATAAAATATCAATGATAAAGACAACTCCCAGAAAAATTACGGTATCAATTCTGGTGAATATAATTAAGACCGGCAATACGATCTGAGCCCATTTTTTACTTTTACCAAAACCATAATACAAAAGCATCATTTCAAGAAAGAAGAGAATGCCGTATTCCATTCCGAGAATCGAAATTTTTATAGCCGGTGGCAAGATTCCTATTAAAAAAATAAATAGAGCTTTATTCCAGACATTTTTCAGCAACAGATGTGAGAGAAAAAGGCTGCCGATAGTAAAAAGTATCGAATTGAAAATAAGCAGCGGCTCAATAAAATTTTTCTTTCCGAAAATCAGGTTAAAAATATAAGAGACAAAAACATATAAATGCGTTGTGGAAGCTGAAATTTTATCATTCCCGTTGAATCCGATTACTCCGTAATCCAGGAGATTCTGAGCAACCCTCCAGGTAATGAATGCATCTTCCTGAATGTAGCGGGTTAATAAAAATAATAATTTTAAAAGTACTGTAACAAGTACCGCATAAACCGGGATTCTATGATTTTTTATTTCTTTCATTGTGTTTCTTTGTCAGGACAAATATACTCTTTTTAATTATTTGATTCCCAACATAAAAAAAACGGAACCGAAGTTCCGTTTTTATTTATTATTGTGTCGCTTTAATGATTGCGTTGGTAATCTGGCTTTCCTTTTCTTTCGAATAAGTGGAGTCAAAAGGTTCCATAATATCAAATAAATATTGGTAGAATGGTGTGATCTTCTGTACCTGCTCAGATTCATTCATTGCTTTTTCCTTGCCCATTTCTTTAAGATTTTCAACAAAAGTATTGAATTTCTTGTCGATTGGTTCAATGGATTTTACGAGATAATCATATGCTTTTTCTTTCTGTCCAATTCGAGTGTAAGCATCCGTAACCGCAGAAATGACTAATGAATATTCCATCGGCTTTGTTCTGATCTGCCTTCTCAGATAGTTCTGATCCGACTTGCTGAGACTCATATAGTAATCGTATTCTTCAAAAATACCTTTCTTCAGTACTTCTGCCAGCTTCAATCCTTTACTTTCCTGACCTGAAACGATATATCCGTAAACCAATGAGCTCAATGAACGAGGATCATTATATTTTTCTGCAGGAATCTCCCTTGATGCCAGATCAAGAAGTTCAACTGCTTTTCCTTTTTGTCCCATTGTAGCCAACGCCGCCGCTGCTCTGCTTGCAGAAGATCTGTAGCTGATGATATTGGAAGTAGCCGTCTCATCGAAATGTGTATTCAGGTCTTTAAAATTACCCCATCTGAAGTTTTTAACAACATTATATAAAGAATTCGCATCTACTCTTCCCAATTCACCGTCCGGTGTCTGAGGAGTATGGATAGGAATCAGCCTGTAGCTAAATCCGTCGAATTGAAGATATTCATCCAGATAGAAAACATTCTCACTGTCGTAGATTCCTCCCGAAGAGAAACTGATTGGCCTTTTCCAGTCGAAATTAGCCAAAATATCAAGCATAATCAGGTTGTTTTTATACAATGTATTAGCTTTGTACGTAATCATGATCTGATTTACTGTGTTCGGGAGATCAGCTGCATTGATAATCCCTGAATTTACCGCATTGGTTTTATTTACAGGAAGAATGAATTTATTAACCGGTAAAATATTGTATTTTTCATATTTTTCCTCTCCGAAATACATTTTCAGAAGCTCATTTTTCGCAGGAGATGAATGTTTAAGAAAATTCAGAGCTTCTTTCATCGTCATAGAATCCTGAACAAGATATTTTCTGAATTCCGCAAACTCTGTTTCAGGAGCTCCCTGTTCTTTAAGCATTGAGAAAACCCCTTCCCAATCTTGTTTTTTCATCATATAGATCTGGTCGTTGGTGCCGTCTCTGTAATCATCATGCGTTAAAACACCCGGAACAGCCGCCGCATTATATGTTCTTCTTTTGATCTGATCAATATTCCATGGAGTGGAAGCAAGGGTAAAGTTAACCACTTTTACGTCGTCTCTGAACTGCTCCGTCTCCTGGATCGCCCAAACCGGATATGTATCATTGTCACCATACACGAATAAAATATCATTCTTAGGCAAAGATTTCAATACAGAATATCCATAGTCATATGAGGTATACCGATTGTGCCTGTTATGTACATTATAATTCTGGAAGCCCATCATAAAAGGTACTCCCAAAAGAACCACTCCCGCAACGATATTGGCTGCGTTAGATTTAACTTTAGACTGCAGGAACCAGAGAATGGCCGCCGCACCCAAGCCAATCCAGATGGCAAAAACATAAAACGAACCCACCATTGCATAATCTCTTTCTCTTGGTTCAAATGGTTTTACACCGGTATAGAAAATGATTCCCACACTCATTAATACGAAAATTGAAAGCATGGCATAGAATCTCCCGAAGTCTTTATTCAATTGGAAAAAGAAGCCGATAAGTCCTAAAAGCAGTGGTAAAAAGAAAAATTCCACCGTACTTTCATTTTTGAATTTTGCAGGCATTTTGTCCTGATTTCCTACAATGGAATCATCAATAAAAGAAATTCCGGAAATCCAGTTTCCACGAGTGCTTTCCATATTTCCTTCAAGATCATTCTGACGTCCTACAAAATTCCACATCAGGTATCGTACAAAGTAATATCCGTTCTGGAAAGTAATAAAATAATCCAAATTCTGTCCTAAAGAAGGTCTCTGAACATTGATAAGATCGTACGGTCTTACTTTTAAATAATCGGAAGCAGTGATCGTTTTATCTTCATATTTTTTTCTGAGTTCATCAAAAATCTGCTTTGCTTCAGGGCTGTCTGCAACATCTTCGTTGCCATAATTAAAGCTAAAGTCTGGCGCGCCGTACATAGAAATGTAGTTGGCCATAACATCTTTATCTTCATTAAACATTCTCGGCATAAAACCGACATGCGCTTTATTGAATACATAGTTGAAGCGGTCTCCGGTCTTTCTGTACGTTCCGGTTTTCTCATCCTTTTCATAGATCTCACCGGTTTTTTGTGTCTTGAAGCTTCCGTCTTCATTTTTTTCAATTCCTTTAGCATCAAGATAAGCGGTATAGTTTTGACCGTAAATCGTTGGCCAGTCACCGTACTGTTCTCTATTGTAATAATCCAGCATCCCGATAGCGTTGTCCGGATCATTAAGGTTCATCGGCGGATTGGCATTTGCCCTGATAGGAATCACCATCCAGCATGAAAAACCAATCATCATAAATACTACAGATAAAGCGATGGTCTGAAATATATTTCTCTTCATCTTTCTGGTGTAGGAAATGAGGAAATAACAGATCGCAATCATAATGATAAACGCAGCAATTGTTCCTGAATGGAAAGGTAAACCTAATCCATTAACAAAGAAAATTTCAAGTTTTCCGAACATGGTCATGATGAACGGGAAAATTCCTTTAAAAACAATCGCCAGAATTAAAAGCGTTATACCGTTGGCCCAGATAAAATTTTTCCAGGTAAAAGTGTATTTTCTGGCGTAATAAATAAAACATACAGCAGGAATCGCAAGCATACACATCATGTGTACTCCTACAGAAAGTCCCAGAATAAAGAATATCAGAATAATCCATCGTTCATTATCCGGAAGCTGGTACTCATTTTCCCATTTGGTAATCAACCAGACTAACAGTGCAATAAACATAGAAGCCATGGAATATACTTCCCCTTCCACCGCGGAAAACCAGAAGGTATCTGAAAAGGTAAAACATAAAGCTCCTACAATTCCCGCAAAAAGAATGGAAATTTCCTGATGTTTGGTAATTTCGTCAAAATCCTTATTTAAAAGTCTTCTCACCAAATGAGTGATAGTCCAGAATAAAAACAGGATCGTAAACGCACTGAACAATGCGGACATCGCATTGATTACGATAGAATAATTTTCGCCATTTCCCAATGCAAACATGGCTGCCACAGCACCCACAATCTGAAATAATGCGGCTCCGGGAGCATGCGTTACTTCAAGTTTTACCGCCGAGGAAATATACTCGCCACAATCCCAAAAACTGAAATTCGGTTCTATAGTGGACAAGTATGTAATAAATGCAATGACGAAAACTACCCATCCTAGAACGGTGTTCCATCGCCTGAAAGTCCAATTTTTCATAGTATTAAATCAATTACGCGAAAATAAGGCTTTTCTATGATTTAAGGCGGTTTTTAACAAAATTTAAAGAATTTGGCTCGTTTTTTGAAAAGTTTATCTGTTGAATAGTAATATAAAATTTTTTTTATCTATTTTAGAGGTTAGAAATCAAAACAAAAGTTTAGAAATAAATTTATTTTTTTGTATTTTTGCCGACAGATTTTTATTGAAAAATAACAAATAATGAGTAATGTTTACGATAATATACTTGGCCTAATAGGAAATACTCCTATGGTGAAGATTAACACTGTGACGAAAGAAATTCCTGCAACTGTTTATGCCAAGTTAGAATCATATAATCCTGGACATTCCACAAAAGATCGAATCGCACTTCATATTATAGAAAACGCTGAGAAAAAAGGTTTATTAAGAGAAGATTCCGTAGTCGTAGAAACTACATCGGGAAATACAGGATTCTCAATCGCTATGGTTTGCATTATTAAAGGATATAAATGTATTCTTGCAGTAAGTGATAAAACTAAGCCTGAGAAAATTGCCTATCTGAAGGCATTGGGAGCTACCGTTTATATTTGTCCGGCCAACGTTCCTGCAGATGATCCGAGATCATATTATGAAGTTGCCAAAAGAATAGCTTCAGAAACACCCAATTCAGTATACATCAATCAATACTTCAACGAACTGAATATTGATGCACATTATCAGACTACCGGCCCTGAAATCTGGGAACAGACGCAAGGTAAAATTACTCACCTTTTTGCGTGCACGGGAACCGGCGGAACACTGTCCGGATCAGCAAAATTTTTAAAAGAGAAAAATCCAAACATCAAAATCATTGGTGTTGATGCAGACGGATCTATTTTAAAAAGCTATCATGAAACAGGAGAAATTCATAAAGAAGACGTACATCCTTACCAGATTGAAGGAATGGGAAAAAATTTAATTCCTTCTGCCCTTCTTTTCGATAAAGTAGATGAATTTGTAAGGGTAAACGACGAAATGTCTGCTTACAGAACCCGTGAGATCGCCCTGAAAGAAGCTATTATGGGAGGATATACTACAGGAGCGGTTACCCAGGCATTAATACAATATGCCCAGTCTCACGAATTTTCAGAAAATGATATGGTAGTTTTGATTTATCCTGATCACGGTTCCAGATATATTACCAAAGTATACAGTGATAAATGGATGGCAGAGCAGGGTTTTGTAAACAACTGTGTTCACAACTACGATGAAGTTTTTAAAACCGAATTTATTAAATAAGAATAAAAAAGTTATACAAATCAAGCCTTTTTGTAACCACAAAAGGCTTTTTTACTTAAAATATTAATAAAAATGTTGGATATTTTTGACAGAATAAAAGAAAATCCAGGACCTCTTGGACAATTTGCAGATTATGGTGAAGGGTATTTTATTTTCCCGAGATTAGAAGGACCTATCGGCCCGAGAATGAGATTTCAGGGAAGAGAAGTTATTTTCTGGAGTGCGAACGACTATCTTGGAATGTGTAACCACCCGGAAGTGTTGGAAGCTGATGCGAAAGCTGCCGCAGAATTCGGAATGTTTTACCCGATGGGTGCAAGAGCAATGTCCGGAGAAACAGAGCAACATCTGCAATTGGAAAAAGAGCTTGCTGATTTTGTACAAAAAGAATCTGCCTATTTATTAAACTTCGGATACCAGGGAATGGTTTCTACCATTGATGCCTTGGTAGGAAGAAATGACGTTATCGTTTATGATGTTGACTCTCATGCATGTATCGTGGATGGTGTCCGTCTTCACGCAGGAAAAAGATTTACTTACAGACACAATGATATTGCAAGTCTTGAAAAAAACCTTGAAAGGGCAACCAAAGTAGCCGAAGAAACCGGAGGCGGTATTCTTGTAATTACTGAAGGGGTTTTCGGGATGAGAGGACAGCAGGGAAAACTGAAAGAAATCTGTGAATTAAAATCAAAATATCAATTCAGGTTATTGGTTGATGATGCACACGGATTCGGAACACTGGGTGAAACCGGGGCCGGGGCTGGTGAAGAGCAGGGATGCCAGGATCAGATCGATGTATACTTCTCTACTTTTGCAAAATCAATGGCCGGGTTCGGGGCTTTTATCGCAGGTGATAAAGAAATTATCAGATACCTGAAGTTCAATTTAAGATCTCAGATCTTTGCTAAGTCTCTAACAATGCCAATGGTAATAGGAGGTTTGAAAAGACTGGAACTGTTAAGAACAAGACCTGAAATCAAAGCGAAGCTTTGGGAAAATACCCACAAGCTTCAAAACGGTTTAAAAGAAAGAGGTTTCAACATTGGTGATACCAACACATGTGTAACTCCGGTAATGATGCAGGGAACTCCGGTTGAAGCAACCCTTTTAGTGAAAGACTTGAGAGAAAACTACGGAATCTTCACATCTGTAGTAGTTTATCCTGTGATACCTAAAGGAATGATTCTACTAAGATTAATTCCTACAGCATCACATACCGATTCTGAAATTAATGAAACACTAGCCGCTTTTGAGGCTATTCACGATAAACTTGTTGGCGGTCATTATAAAGATCAGGAGCAAAAACTGCTTGCCGAACAAGGTTTAAGTTTTAAAGAAATTTAAAAAGTATACATTAAAACCACTGAATGATCAGTGGTTTTTTTTTGAACTAATATATTCTGAAAACCTTAACTTTGCAAAAATTTTACTGTTGAAAGACCTGCTTCTAATCACTCCGCCTTTTACACAACTTAATACACCCTATCCTGCTACCGCTTATATCAAAGGTTTTTTGAACACTAAAAACATTTCATCTTTCCAGGCAGATTTGGGAATTGAGGTTATTTTGGAGTTATTTTCCAAAAACGGAATCAGCAACATTTTCAACAAAGAAATTGAGATCAGCGATATTTCTGAAAATTCACAGCGTATTTTTTCATTACGGGACGATTATACCAAGACCATCGATCAGGTAATTTCTTTCCTGCAGGGCAAAATACCAACGCTGGCAAGACAAATCTGTTCCATGAATTTTCTTCCGGAGGCTTCACGTTTCAACCAACTGGATGATATGGAATTTGCTTTCGGAAATATGGGGCTTCAGGATAAAGCTAAACATTTGGCAACCTTATACTTAGAAGATATTTCAGATTATATTGTAGAGAATATTGATCCCGATTTCGGTTTTAGCAGATATGCGGAACGTTTGGGAAAAAGTGCCAATTCGTTTGATGAACTTTATGCAAAAATTATTGGGAATGAGACATTTATTGACAAAATCACTTTAAAAGTACTCAATGAAAAATTAGCTTCTGCTCAGCCAAAGCTGGTTTGCTTTTCAGTTCCTTTTCCAGGAAATTTATATTCTGCATTCCGATGTGCAAAATTCATTAAAGAAAATTATCCACACATAAAAACAGCAATGGGTGGTGGCTTTCCAAATACTGAATTGCGCGAAGTTAAAGATCAAAGGGTTTTTGAATTTTTTGATTTCATTACTTTGGATGACGGAGAACTACCAATCGAACTGCTTTATGAAAATATTTGTCATTCTGAACAAAGTGAAGAATCTCAGTTCAAAAGAACTTTTTTAATTGAAAATGAAAAAGTTACCTATAAAAATAATTCTTCCAGGCACGATTATAAACAAGCCGACATCGGAACTCCCGATTATTCAGATTTATTGCTGGACCAATATATTTCGGTGATTGAAATTGCCAATCCGATGCACAGTTTATGGAGCGACGGAAGATGAAACAAACTGACAATGGCTCACGGATGCTATTGGGGGAAATGTACTTTCTGCGATATTTCTTTAGATTATATTAAAATCTATGAGCCTGTTTCTGCAAAAATTCTTGTAGACAGAATGGAAGAACTGATTCGTACAACCGGGGAAACAGGATTTCATTTTGTGGATGAAGCAGCACCTCCGGCTTTGATGAGAGAAGTTGCTTTAGAAATTCTGCGGAGAAATCTCGTAGTAACCTGGTGGACTAATATTCGTTTTGAAAAAAGTTTCACCCGGGATTTATGTTTTCTTCTAAAACTTTCCGGATGCGTTGCTGTTTCGGGAGGACTTGAAGTGGCAAGTGATCGTTTGCTGAAATTGATCGATAAAGGAATTTCAGTTGAACAGGTTGCGAAAGTGACCAGAAATTTTACGGAAGCAGGAATCATGATCCATGCTTATCTCATGTATGGTTATCCTACTCAGACCGTTCAGGAAACAGTGGATTCCCTGGAAATGGTTCGCCAGCTTTTTGAAATGGGAATTTTGCAAAGTGGATTCTGGCACCAGTTTGCAATGACTGCCCACTCACCTGTCGGATTAAATCCCGAAGAATTTGGAGTTACCCCAATAAAACAGGAAATTTATTTTGCAAACAATGATGTGGATTTTACAGATCGCACAGGAATCAATCATGGAAAATTTAGTTTGGGTTTAAAAAAATCACTTTTCAATTATATGCACGGAATTAATTTTGAGCTTCCTCTTCAGGAATGGTTTGATTTTAAAATTCCAAGAACAACCGTTCATCCGGATTATATTCATGATGCCTTGCTTGAAAATGATGATTTTACATTTAAAGGAAATTCGAAAATAATTTTTTTAGCCAAAAACGTAATCGCTGAGAATCGAATAAAAACAAAAAAGAAGTACAATTATGCGTACACGAAAATTACAGTACACTTAAAAACCAATATTGTAACTGCTGACTTTGATGAGCTGCATGCTGCATGGCTGATAAAAATATTCAGTGAATACTCAGTTGAAAATATGAAAAAGCCTACACTTCAGCAACTTAAATCTGATTTTGAAGAAAATTTTGAAAATTTTGAATTATTCTGGTTTTCAAAACCGATGCAGCAATTGAAAGAAAATGGAGTAATTTTGAGTCTGTAAATTTTTAATAATATTCTTAAAATAAAAAAAACTCCAGATTATTTCCGAAGTTTTCTATAATTTTTAAAACTATTCAAGCTATATTAATGCAAATTTCTACCATCATTTCTCAATACCATCTCTTTTAACTTCTCCTACAATTACTTTTTCCTGGATTTTGATAAAATTCGGATCCAGAATTGCCATTCTTTCGGCTATGGCTTTATAGGTTGGAAATTTCAGAAGAGATGCACGTCCTGACATTTCCCTGTATAAGGTAAACGTTTTTCCACCAGCTGTTTTAATTTGTTTTGTAGTGGTAATGTATTTTCCGATGTATTTGCTGTTGGCATCATAAATTTCAATATCTACAAAAGTTTTATCAGTAATCGTATCTTCAGATCCAAAGCTTACAGGCAAATTGGTAAAATAACCTACTGGTTTTCCATTACTTAATATTTCACCGACATTATTGACGGTTATATTTAATTTATCAATTTTGCTTCTGGTGGTATATGCATCTTTCGTTTTGCTATCAAGTTTTCTTTTAGGAGCAGTTTTGAAAAGTTCATCTAAATTTTTGATATTGATTCCTCTTTCGTCAATAATCTTCAGGCTTTTTACACAGGTATAAGCAGCAGATTTTTCTTCCCCCGAAAATGCAGATGGTGAAACATAATCCAGCTCAAGTGTTTTATCCTTATTATAAATTCTGTTTAATTTAATATAACTGTCTCTTACAGAGTCTACTATACTTTTATCTACAAATTCCACAGTGTAGATCGGAGTCTCTTTAAGATCCATAAAAGTATAGACATTAGATTTATTAAAAACTTTGGCAACGTGCACACCTTCAAGCGTTACAATTCCTCTTTTGATTTTTACTGTTTGAGCATGAAGCAAAAAACCCAGAATTGTAAACATGATAATTAAACTCTTCTTCATAAAACCAGATTTTACATAACATAAAAAAAGTGTAACCAAAGTTACACTTTCTTGAAAAATATATTTAGCTTTTCATTTAATTATTCACAAAGGATAATTCCTTTATTATGATTAAATTCTACAACACCGCTTTTGATAGGATAAGAAAAAACAGAATCTTTCTCATTTTCTTTGGTAAAATACTTATTATACGCTTCATCAACAGACTTTGTGTACAATTTCACTTTACCACCGATCAAAGAAGAAACAATTCCTGCGTGGTTTTTCATGATGTGGAATTCACCATTCTTTCCAGGCAATAATACCGACTCTACTTCCCCTTCAAAAACTACGTATTCTGGTGTTAAAATTTTTATATTCATTTTAATTGCTTTTGGCTTTTGGCTAATAGCTATGGGCTATCAGCAATTAGCATTATTATGCGTTATCAGCTAACATTTTTTGTCCTGCTTCGATTGCTTCCTCGATGGTTCCTTTCAGGTTGAAAGCAGCTTCCGGCAAGTGATCCAATTCTCCATCGATGATCATGTTAAATCCTTTGATGGTATCTTTAATATCTACTAAAGATCCAGGAATACCTGTAAACTGTTCTGCTACGTGGAAAGGCTGAGACAAGAATCTCTGAACTTTTCTTGCACGGTAAACCACTGATTTGTCCTCTTCAGAAAGTTCTTCCATACCAAGGATGGCGATGATATCCTGAAGTGCTTTGTATCTCTGAAGAATTTCTTTTACTCTCTGAGCACAGTTATAATGCTCTTCACCGATTACTTCTGGAGCAAGGATTCTTGAAGTAGAAGCCAATGGATCTACCGCTGGATAAATACCTAAAGAAGCAATTTTTCTATCTAGTACCGTTGTTGCATCCAAGTGGGCAAATGTAGTTGCCGGAGCCGGGTCAGTTAAGTCATCCGCAGGTACGTAAACCGCTTGTACTGAAGTAATTGAACCATTTTTAGTTGAAGTAATTCTTTCCTGCATCGCACCCATTTCAGAAGCAAGCGTCGGTTGGTAACCTACCGCAGATGGCATACGACCAAGAAGTGCAGATACCTCAGAACCAGCCTGTGTAAAACGGAAGATGTTGTCTACGAAGAAAAGTACGTCTCTACCTTGTCCGCTTTCACCACCGTCTCTATAATATTCAGCTAATGTAAGACCGGAAAGTGCTACTCTCGCTCTTGCACCAGGTGGCTCATTCATCTGTCCGAAAACGAATGCCGCTTTAGATTCTTTCATAGCTTCCAAATCTACTTTAGATAGATCCCAACCTCCGTTTTCCATAGAGTGCATGAAATCTTCACCATACTTGATGATTCCTGATTCCAACATCTCTCTCAAAAGGTCATTTCCTTCTCTCGTTCTTTCACCTACTCCGGCGAAAACAGAAAGACCTCCGTGTCCTTTTGCAATATTATTAATCAACTCCTGGATCAATACGGTTTTACCTACACCAGCACCACCGAACAAACCGATTTTCCCCCCTTTTGCATAAGGCTCGATAAGGTCGATTACTTTAATACCTGTAAATAAAACTTCAGCAGAAGTTGAAAGTTGATCAAATTTTGGAGCTTCTCTGTGGATAGGAAGTCCTCCATCCTTAGAAATATTCTGAAGCCCGTCGATAGCATCACCAACAACGTTGAAAAGTCTTCCGTTTACAGCCTCTCCGATTGGCATTGTAATAGGATTTCCGTATCCGATTACATCCTGCCCTCTTTTAAGACCATCAGTAGCATCCATTGCGATACATCTTACCGTATCTTCTCCAATATGCTGTTCTACCTCTAAAACTACTTTTTCACCGTTATCCTTTGTAATTTCTAACGCGTCATAAATGCTTGGAACTGCTTCCACATCAGTAAAGACAACGTCGATTACCGGACCAATAATTTGAGAAATTTTACCTTTAATTTGGTTTGCCATTGCTAAATTTTTTCTTGGTGCAAATATAATGATTCTTGCTTAACCCGCAATTGGTAAAAAACAGATTTTTATCATACTTTTATTCAATGTAGCAATATACAGTTTACCAATTAAATCGCTGGTGATAGAAAGTGCTGGCTTTATATATTGTTAAATTAATACATTGCTATATTGTTACATTAGTTTGCTTATATTTGCAGTCAAAATTTTTTCATTTTGAAAGTTTTCAGGAATTTTAATGATTATACGTCTCAAAAGCCTTTAGCATTATCTTTAGGGATGTTCGACGGGGTACATCTCGGGCATAAAAGTATAATCGATGAATTAATAAAAGTAGGTACGGAGAATCACCTTGAAACAGCAATACTTACATTCTGGCCTCATCCAAGATTTGTTTTTAATCCGAATGAAGATTTAAAGCTTCTCAATACGCTGGACGAGAAAAAATTTCTTATGGAAAAATATGGTATTGACACTTTATTTTTAAAAGAATTTGATGAAGAATTCAGAAATCTTACCGGCGAGGAATTTGTAAGAAAAATTTTGGTTGATAAACTTAATATTAAGTATCTTATTATTGGTTATGACCATTCTTTCGGTAAAAATAAAAGCGGAAATTTTGAACTGCTTCAGAAACTTTCCAAAGAACTGGATTTTGAAGTTGAGCAGATGGAAGCCATTAATATTCATGAAAATAACATCAGTTCCACCAAAGTTCGAAATGCTCTTTTATCGGGGAATATTATTGAGGCCAACGAAATGCTCGGCTATTCCTACTCTGTCTCCGGAACAGTTGTTCATGGTAAAAAAATAGGGCGCACCATTGGTTATCCAACTGCCAATATCGAAACAGATCAGGTTAAACTTTTGCCGAAAAAAGGTGCTTATATTGTAGAAGTTTTTCTTAAAAATCAGCAATACAAAGGAATGCTGAGTATCGGGACCAATCCTACCGTGAATGGAGAAAAGCTCACTGTTGAAGTGTATATTCTTGATTTTAACGGAGATATTTATGACGAAAAAATTACCGTTGCCTTCAGGGATTTCCTGCACGATGAAATTAAATTTGAAGGTCTTGAAAAACTGATTGAAAAACTGGATGAAGATAAAAAACGAACTGAAAAATTTCATTTTTAAATAAAAAAGCTTACAATTAATTTGTAAGCTTTTGTTTTTATTTATACCCTAAAATCTGATTTTCTGCATTCATGGCCTCTTCTACGAATTTTTTAAATTCGGTATACTGGCCGGCTTTGATATTATCCCAGGGTGTATCAGCAATCCTGGTAATTTTCAGCTTGTTGTTTTTTACCAGCTCATAGTTGATAGAATATTTAAAATTGTTGTACGCCAATGTTTTATTTTCCGGAATTTCAATAAATTTCATAGTATCCGGGATATTCAGATAAACTTCTTCAAAATAATTTTTCTCTTTCTCATATCTTGTGTACACAATATCCGTTTTCCGGTTTTCCGTAGCTACAATTTCTTTTGTGAAAGGCTTTGTTACGAAAGGAATTTTCATAATTTTCAGACTGCCTACAGACTGCGGTTTATCATTTACACTAAACTGAACTTCGTATGCCAAAGGTTTTGAAGTAAGATCTTTTCCTCCCAGAAGTTTGACGGTTTTTACACTAATGACTTTATCCAAAACAGACCCAATTTCCTCTTCTACATTTTTCTTGCGGGAATCATCGGTCTGAGATTCCTGAAAGAAATTGTTGTAATAACTTTTAGATTCTCCTGTTACGTATTGTTTTACGGTAAAATTCTGATCATCTCCGTTTACGTTAACTTCACTGGTGGTTTTAAATATTGACTCTGCGTTATTGGCAGACGGGATTTCTATAAGACCTGCATTTCCCGATGAATTCTTATCCGTATCGATAACCAAACCTTTTGCTTTGTAGTTGCCTTTTACAAGGGAATTAAAAGGAAGAAATTTGTCCGTCATTTCAAGGAAGGTTTCTTTTCCGTCAAGATTTACTTTTACGATACAGTGATTAAAGCTTAAGTTCGGTAAAAGCAAACGCTGTGCGGAATTATCGTTGGTCTGTACCAGCACGAGATTGGATCTAAGTCCGGCCTGGTTTCCAAGAATTACAAACAATGTCGAAAGATCTTTACAGTCGCCCAGCTTTGTACTGAGTGTTTTAGAAGGCTTCTGAGGAATGTAACCGCTCTGGCGGAAATCTACCGAACTATACGTTATATTTTTTTCAATATAATTATAAATTTTTTCTGCTTTCTCTGCATCGTTCATTCCTGAAATTCCTGATGGAAAAATTTCTTTAAATGCTTTTTCCACCACTTTATCCGAGACAAGACTTTTTCTTGTAAGATCTGAGTACCAGGTCGCAATTTCCTGCCATGTTTTGATGGAATTTGCCGTTACGGAAATGGTTGTATCATAAAAGGTCGGTCCGAAATATTCATCAAAATTCACTTCTTCCAGATTATTAAGTTTCCAGGTCTGGTATAATTTCCCATCTGCTTTCTTCTTCGCAGACACTACTTCTTTATTATTGCATTTAACCTGATAATTTAGATTTTCCGGCGTTATAACGGTGAAGACAGATTCTACAACGGGATATTGCGAATTAAAATAAGAGCTTACATTAAAATCTTTATAAAATCTTCCGCTCTTTCTTTCTAAACTTTCTATCTGGATAAGAATGACATCTCCCACGGCAAGATTGGTAAATACAATCTTTTCCGATGATCTTTCTCCCGGAATAATACTTCCGTCCGGCTTTACGATTTCTGCTTTGATGACATCATCATAATAATCGATTCCGTATTCCTTCAGTTCTTCGATTCCGTTCTCGGAAGTAATTTCATAAGCGTATGTGCTTCTTTTCTTAAAGCCTCCTTCATCATAAACATTTACAATATACTCATCCAAGAGTGTTGTAACGCCTTTTTTTCCTTTAGCTGCGTTCTTTCTTCGGTCGCTTACAAGCTTATAAAGATCTTTGATGCCTACTTTATCAATTTCATCTTCTGTATGGTCAAGATCTCTTAAAAGTTTGTGCATCTGCTCATTGTCCGTATTATGAGAAAGAGAAAGTTTGGCAAATTGTACAGCTTCTGTTTTTTTGTTCAGTTTTGCCAGATATTCTGCTTTAGCAGCCAGCAGCGAGTAAGAATATGGGAAATTGGCCAAAGCATCTTCAAGTCCGGTTCCGTATTCAGGGTTCTGAACATTTTCGTCGAGAAGGTTCAGGTACTGGACTCTGAAAGAATTTACGGAAGGATATAATTCCATATATTTTTTAAGAATTTTTTTCTGATCTTCTACGCGGTTTGATTTCTGGTACAAGCTGTAAAGCGTGTTCATAATATCAGGACTGCTCTTCTGTGCATATACATCTTCAAATTTTTTGATGGTAGAACTTTGGTCTTTTTTATCCATATCTTCCAATGTGGTAAAAATACTGAAGAACCTTTCGTTGTTGGCAAAATCTTTTTTAAGATTCGCAATGTGCGACTTGGCTTTTTCCATATCCCTGTTTCGCATTGCGATAACTACATCGAAAAAACCACCTATAGATTTAGCTTTGGTTTTGTTTAAAATATTCCTGTATTTTTCAAGTTCCTGAATAGACATATTCTGGAATTTATCTCCATCCATCATTTTCAGAAGCGGCACGAGAAAATATTCAGAATCGTTAATCTCTATGTTTTTGTATATTTCGTTGACCTTTTCTTTATCCTCAAGGTTGTTGTAATAGGAGGCCAGAAGACTCTGTACTATCGATGATTTGGGATAGCTTTTCATCATCTGGTCAATAATTTCTTTTGCCTGATCGTTCTGGAAATTGTTAAGATAACCTGCGGCCAGTAAATATTTATAGAAAAAACTATCCGGATTCTCAGCGACTTTTCCTTTTAACAGTCTTTCAAACTTCAGGGGAAGTTCTTTTGCCTGTAATTGTGCAAGGGAAGTTTTCTGATATGCTTTATACGTATCAAAATACTTCAGATCAGAGATCTTCTGATAATTGGTATCATACGGCACCACCATAAAGGCAGTTTTAGCATCTTTCACATCAAACTTCAGCAGAAGCCTGTTCATCCCCTTTGGTAATGAAACTTCCACCAGATGTGATCCCAGATTTGTATAGCCATCTGTTGTGCTTGCCAGGATTTCCGTATCATTCAAAAACAACCGGAATTCCGAATTGGTATCTACTTCCAGTAGAATTTTTCTTTCAACCGGATTTTCGATGAAACTTTGGGCATACATGATCCCTCTGCCATATTCCGTTTCATTGATGAAAAATTCAAAACCGTCGTTAGATGGAAATTTTCTGTTGTACCAGCCGACATATCCGAAACTGTTGGCATTGAAGAGCTTGTCGCTTTTGGCAATATTTTCAGGTTCATATTCATTGTAAAGTCCGCTTCCGTTAAGGTTTTCAAATACACCTGCATACTGCCATTGATCAATGCGTTTAATTTTAGACAAAAAATCGTTTGCACTTTTGTAGTTATTCCTGATCCGGTCTAGTGTCGCTTTAAATTCAATAACCGATACATTTTCTCCATATAACGGATGCTGTGCCAAGAAATCAACCTTTTTGTATGAGTTATCATCAAATCCCGAGTTTTCATAATCTGCCAAAAGAAATGTTTTTTTTAATATCGGGTACAAATAAGAATCATCCAGCTTAAAATCGGCAAAATTTTTAATGAATGTTTCGTCAAAAATCATCTGTCCCATTTCTTCATCAATCATTGCATCGAGAAAGAGATTTTCAAAGTCTTTTGTTGTATTATTTTTTAAATTTTTATCATAAAAGTTTCGTGCTTCTACTCTTTTATTGTTTAGCAAAAGTTCCCAGGTTTTAGACTGTTCTTTAGATTGTGCAAATGCACCAACGGACAAAAAGTAGACCGCGGAAATTAGTATTTTCCTCATGTTCGGATTAGTTTTATTTAGGAATTAAGTATTGTATTCTGAATTTTTCTGGTTAAAGATTTAAAAACAAGTTCGTAGGAATGATCAATAAGCTGCAGGATAAGCTCTCTCTTCAGTCCGTTGATCTCAACGGAATTCCAGTGGGTTTTGTTCATGTGATAAGCACCGGTAATCTGCGGATATTGCTCGCGAAGTTCTGTACTCCATTCAGGATCCGTTTTTACGGCGATTTGCAACGGCTGTCTTTCTAAAGACATTAAAAGAAACATTTTTCCGCCAACTTTAAGGACAAGTGTTTCGTTATCAAAAGGAAAACTTTCAGTAACACTCTTTTTAGCATTGCAGTACTCTAAAATTTCGTTAGCATCCATGGTTTATGTGTAATAAGTAATTGGTAATGAGTAATTTTTTATTGACGATTAATGATGATTGATTAATGATCTTATCTAAAGTTTATTTTATCTAATTGTTTATTGTTCCAAATTTAGTAAATTTAAGAAGCAAACAACAATTCACAAAAAGATTATTATGAAAGCTTTAATCATTGGTGCTACGGGCGCTACCGGAAAAGACTTGGTCAACCAGCTGCTTACAGATAAAGATTTTGAGGAAATTACAATTTTCGTGAGAAAACCGGTTGATATTCAAAATGATAAGCTAAAAATACAGGTAGTGAATTTTGATCATCCGGAAGAATGGAAAGATAAAGTAAAAGGTGATGTTGCTTTTTCCTGCCTGGGAACAACCTTAAAAGCAGCCGGAAGCAAAGAAGCACAGAGGAAAGTAGATTTCGAATATCAGTATGAATTTGCCAAAGCTGCCAAAGAAAACAACGTGGAAGATTATATTCTGGTTTCTGCATACGGTGCCAATCCGAAATCCAAAATATTTTATTCCCGAATGAAAGGCGAGCTTGAAGAGGCTGTTAAAAAATTACATTTTGAAAAAATCACCATTTTTAAACCTGGAATGCTGGAACGGAAGGACTCCGACAGAACGGGGGAAGTTCTTGGGAGCAGGATTATCAAATTTGCGAATAAATTAGGACTTTTAGAAAGCCAGAAACCGCTGCCAACAGATATTTTAGCAAAGGCGATGATTAATTCTTCAAAAATAAAAAGCAACGGCTATTCCAGCATAAAACTGGGAAATATTTTCTGTTTTGCCGAGAAGTGATACTTGATAGATATAAAAAAGACAGTGTAACAACGTCCGGATTTGAATGGGTACATTGCTACACTGTATGTATTGATATATTATAATTTTCTAACTGAACTCGGCAGCCAACTTTTTTTTGATGTCCGGAACACCTTCTTTGTTCTTTATTTTATTATACATCTTATTGGCTTTCTTAATCATCTTTTCGTCATTTCTGCTTTTCCCGATTTTTATTAATGAGAGGGAATACAGCGAAAGATATCCTTCATCATTTTTATAAGTACCATAGGCGTCTTCCAGGTACGGAAGCCCAGCTTCATAATCTTCTTTCATGGCATACAGCATTCCATACATATAGACTACATCATCTTTAATCTTCCCTGATCTTTTATATATTTCCTCTGCCTGCTTAAGATTTTCCAGGCCTTTATCGTAATCTCCTATTACAATGGAGGTATTCCCGATTCCATAATAGCCTTCAGGATTATCCGGAAAATATTTTACCATTTCCTCGTACTTCTCACGCGCTTTATCAACTTTTCCGAATCTCATAAACTGTATGGCAAGATTTTGCTTAAATATCGGAGCTTTATTTTGGGCAAGGCTGTCTGCTACATAATATAAAACCAAAGCTTCCTTGTGCAGATTTTGCAGTCTGGCATAATATCCTGCAAGGAAAAAAACATCACAATATTTAGGATCTTCTTTTGCCGTTTTGAATAAAGCCACGGTTGGTAAGAGATAATTTTTGGGGAAATTTAGAGCAGAAATTGCATCTTCAAATATTTTTTTTGAATCTGCTTTTTCCGGTGTGCAATAATTCGTTTTTCCTAAAAAATAAGAATCCTGGGAGAATCCTTTTATGGAAAACATCAGGATAAAAATGATCAATAGTTTTTTCATGGTTTAAAATTAAAAAAGTGGATAAAAATCCACTCAATAACGATATTTTTTGATATTTATTTCAAATACTTGGTAATTGCTTCATCAGTAGGCTTCGTAGTACTTACAAATGAATCAATCAGTTTTCCGTTTTCATCAATTAAGAATTTTGTAAAATTCCAGAGAATCGTAGTATTTTTTACTCCATTTAGATCTTTTTCAGTTAAATATTTAAAGATTGGTGCCGTATCATCACCTTTTACGGAAACTTTTGCAGCCATCGGGAAAGTAACCCCGTAATTTTTCTGGCAGAAAGCACCGATTTCCTTATTGGTTCCCGGTTCCTGCCCTCCGAAATTATTGGCCGGAAATCCTACTACCACCAATTTGTCTTTATATTCCTGCGAAACTTTTTCGAGATCAGCATATTGCGGTGTAAATCCGCACTCTGATGCCGTATTCACGATAAGAATTTTCTTTCCTTTGAAATCTGCAAAGTTGATCTGCTTTCCTTCTTCCAGGGCATCTACCTTGAAATCATATATTGATTTTCCCATAAGTTGATTGGTTTTGGCTTTAGATTCTTCACTTTTTTTCTGAGCACAGCTGTTGAAAAATGCAACTACCGAAAGAAACATTAAAAATAACTTTTTCATAACTCCATTTTATTATTTGATTAAAATTTGAATGTATTGTCCGGAAATACTTTATTGATATCAACTCTGTTGATCAACATTACATAGTCACCGTCTTTTTTTGCACTTGATGATTCTATCCTGAAAGGCAACAACAAATTTCCTACCTTTTTATAATCTGAGTACAATAAAGTTTCATCTTTTTTTACTTCTTTTACAAGCATATAGCTTTTCGCATCAAAGTAGTAGACGTTTACATTAACATTTTTCGTTAATTCAACTTTATGACAGTAAATATTTCCAATTTTTTCCTTTCCTAAATATTTAGCGTCAAAACCTTTGCTTTCCCAGTCGATAAAGTCATTGTCAAAACTTTCGGGGCTGTAATCCGGATATTCCTGAACTTTATTGGTTGCATAGTTCATAGCATATCCTTTTTTTCCATCATACCCTTCAATGGCAGTATCTTTCCCTCCGATGGTGATAACCGTTTTCGTAAGATTGGGACGCTGCTGATAGATTTTGATCGGGTATTCATCTCTCACGCCTAAAATCACTTTTCCCTGAAGTAATATGGAATTTAAAAGTTTCCAATTGGTTAATCCTCCGGATAATTCTATATTTTTATCAATAATATCCTTTGCAGTCTGGGCAACAATTGAATGCGAAAATATCAGGACGAATACTAAGAGTAACTTTTTCATTAATTTCATTTTATCACGCCAAATATAAGGCTTTTTTAATTTGAAAATTTGAAAATGCAGCAGTATGAAAATACAAAAACTGACATCATATTTCAAATTATCTATTTAAAAAAATTCTCAAATTAACTTTCTTGCTTTTTCAAGATCTTCAGGTGTATCAATTCCTACTCCTACAAAATTGGTCTCTATCATCTTGATCTTCATGCCATATTCAAGATAACGGATGCATTCTATTTTTTCCGAAATTTCCAGGGGCTTCATTTCCAGTTTTGAAAACTGAATCAAAGCATGCTTTCTGAAAGCGTAAACGCCAATGTGCTTAAAATACTCAACATGATAGGAAGTTTCGCGGTGAAAAGGAATCACAGAGCGGCTGAAATACAGCGCAAAACCGTTGTTATCAGTAATTACTTTTACATTATTCGGATTTTCAATTTCTTCTTTTTCATGAAGCTTTATTTTTAGGGAAGCTAAAGAAATTTCCTGATTTTCGTCGTGATGAAAGACTTCGATGAGCTGTTGTAAAGGTTCAAGTTTTAAAAATGGTTCATCTCCCTGAACATTGATCACGATATCGCAGTCAATATTTTGTACCGCTTCTGCAATCCGGTCGCTTCCTGTTTCATGCTGCCCGGTCATCACTGCTTTTCCGCCGTTATTAGAAATTTCATTAAAAATAATTTCGGAATCCGTTGCCACAAAAACTTCATCAAATAAACCCGTTTCCACCACATTCTGATAAGTTGTTGTGATAACGGTTTTTTCTCCTAACATCTGCATCAGTTTTGCCGGAAAACGGCTTGCTTCATAACGTGCGGGGATAACTGCGATGATTTTCATTTTATATTTTTTGATGTAAATTTAATTTAAATAATTAACCAGAAAAATGATTCCGTAAATCCAGGATAGATATAAAAAAGAGTAAAATAACCCAAAACCTAAACTTTTCGCTAAATTTCCTCTACAGTATTTTGAGTTTTTAAATACCAATCGTAAAGCACGGAAAAAAATCCAGTACAGCATGGTTGCAAATAATAAAATCATTACCCAAAAGAAAACACCTAAAAAATAAAGCAGGAAAGTAAAAAGAACTGCTATTACGAACCACAAAATAATTGAAAGGATAATACTTCCGATACCATCACCAACAGTGGGCGGATCAAAATTAAAACTATCAAGTAAAGGCATTTTGTCTGCAGCCTTCTTTACTCGTTCTCTGTTTAATATATTTCCAACATTTTCCTTTAATTTAAGCCCATAATATAAACCTAAACTGATAAAAAGGAAAAATGCAACTCCCAAAATTGAAGTTGAAAAAACAAAATTCTGTAATAAAGTCCTTTGATAAGATAATCCCGACAACCAGATACTTAAAACAACTACAACAATAACTGTCAAAGTACATAAACTCAACAGTTTGGTTTCAAGAAAGTTCTTTGAAGGAATTTTCATTTTTTATGCATAGAAATATTACATTTAAAAAACACTTCGACTCCGCTCAGCGTGACATCTCTAAAAAAAAGCTGCCAATACTGCATAGTTAGTCTTAGAGTTGTCATGCCGGGCTTATCGAAGCATATATTTTAAACTATTTCAAATCGCTCAAAGCTTTTTCCAGTTTCGGCATCATGACTTCAATTTCGTCGATAGCCAAACCTCCTACAGAAGCTCTGAACCAAGGCTCAGACTTATCTTCTCCGAAAGCAGAGAAAGGAACCAGCGCAACTCCTGCTTCATTAATAAGATAGAAAACAAGATCAGAAGAGTTTTTAATCACTGTTCCGTCCGGTTTTGTTTTTCCGATGTAATCTAATTTAATGGTAAGATAAAGCGCGCCCATCGGCTCGATGCTGTCAACAGTTAATCCTTTACCTTTCAGATCCTGGATTCCTGCATGCAGAACTTTCAGACTAGCTTCTAACTTTCCTTTAAAATCTTCAACAAAAGCATTTACATCATCAGGGTTTTCATAATATTTTGCGGTAGCTTCCTGTTCAGGTTTTGGCGCCCAAGCTCCTACATGTGTAAGAAGCGCTTTCATTTTATCCATGATATGAGCTGGCCCGAATCCCCATCCTACACGAACGCCCGTAGCGGCAAGACATTTTGAAATACCGTCGATGTACACTGTATATTCTTTCATTTCCGGGAAAAGAGAAACCGGATCTACGTGCTCTGCACCGAAAGTAAGGTTAGAGTAGATCTGATCATACATTAAGTATAATGGTTTTTCATCATCCCCTCTTTTTTTGTTTTCCGCTAAGACTAATTCGCAGATTTCTGAAAGCTGATCTTTAGTAAACATCGTTCCCGTAGGATTCAGTGGTGAACAGAGAGCCAGCAGAACGGCACCTTCAAGATGCGGCCTTAAATCGTCTGCCGTAGGAAGAAAATTATTTTCAGGAGTTGTTTTTACTTCTATTGCATCAGCTGAAGTAAGGTATGCATAATGATTATTGTTCCAAGAAGGAATTGGGTAAACTACTTTGTCTCCTTCGTCTACGATAGTTTTGTATACAGCATAGATCAAAGGTCTTGAACCAGCTGTGATCAGAATATCGTTTGGAGAATAATCCAGGTTCCATCTTGTTTTTAAATCTTTTGAAACTTCTTTTCTTAAAGATAAAAGTCCGTTAGCAGGCGGATAATTTGTCAGATTATTCTGATACGCTTTCTGAATTTCCTCCTTTAATTTGGCAGGAATGGGATAAATATTAGAATTAAGGTCACCAATCGTCAGGTTGGCAATCTCCGCTCCTTTTGCCTTTAAATCGTTTACTTCATTACCAATTTTTACAATTTCAGAACCGATCAGGTTCGCCGCTAATTTTGAAACTTTCACTTTATTTAATTTAAATTTATTTAATATAATAATTAAACAATATACTCCTGTAACAGTGTAACCATGTTGTAATTGGTAAACTGCTAGATTGATACATTGCTATATTTAATTGAGTTGTAAATCTCTTTTTACCTCCTGAATTTTAGCTTCCAGAGATTTTAATTTATCCCTGAAATCCGCTTCAGAAGCAATATCATCTTTTACCGATATGTAAAACTTGATCTTAGGTTCCGTTCCGGAAGGTCTTACACAAACTTTAGTCCCGTCCTGAGTGTAATAAATCAATACATTCGACTTTGGAATGTCGTCCATTACTTTTTTCTCATTCTTTGAAACGATGAAATTCGTTTGTTCTTTAAAGTCTTTTACTTCTTCTACCGGCGATCCTGCTAATGATTTTGGCGGGTTTTCACGGAAGTTCTTCATCATATTCTGAATTTCTTCTGCTCCGTCTCTTCCTTTTCTTACAAGATTTACCAAACCTTCATAATACATTCCGGTTTCCTGATAAATTTCAATAAGATATTGATACATCGTTCTTCCGTTCGCTTTACACCATGCTGCGATTTCGCAAGCTAAAACAATACTTCCGCAAGAATCTTTATCACGCACAAAATCTCCTGTCATAAATCCGAAGCTTTCTTCTCCGCCGCAAATGAATTTTTCCTGGCCTTCAAAATCACGGATCATTTTTCCGATCCATTTGAATCCGGTTAAACCAACTTTACAGTCAACCCCGAATTTCTGTGCAATATCAAAGAAAATATCAGAGGTTACAATAGTAGACCCGATGAATTCTTTCCCGGTAATTCTTTCCTGCTTTCTCCATTCATTTAAAATATAATAAGTCAGGATGGTATTGGTTTGATTTCCGTTCAAAAGCTCGATTTCTCCATCAAGGTTTCTTACGGCAATTCCCAATCGGTCGCCATCCGGATCTGTTCCGATTACGATATCAGCATTGGTAATTTTAGCAAGATCCATTGCCATTTCCAGCGCTGCCGGTTCTTCAGGATTGGGAGAATCTACCGTTGGGAAATTTCCGCTTGGGATCATCTGTTCTTTTACCAGGTCAATCTTTTTGAAACCTGCTCTTTCTAAAGCCTTAGGAACAGTGGTATACGTTGTCCCGTGAATGGATGTGAAAACAATATTCAGGTTTTCTTTTCCCACATTCTGATATGTAGAATTTTTGATGCATGCATCAATGTAGACATCATCCTGCTCCTCTCCGATCCATTCGATTAAATCATCATTTCCGTTGAATTTGATTTCTTCAAATTTTACGGAATATACTTCGTTAATAATCGCTTCGTCATGTGGCGGAACAATTTGCGCACCGTCATTCCAATATACTTTGTAGCCATTGTACTCCGGCGGATTATGAGATGCCGTTAAAACAATTCCTCCGTGGCATTTCCTGTCTCTTACCGTAAAGGAAAGCTCCGGGGTTGGCCTGTGATTTTTGAATAATAATACTTTAATTCCGTTTGCCGTCAAGACATCAGCTACTAATTTTCCAAATTCCCTGGAGTTATTTCTTACATCATAAGCAATGGCAACTTTAATTTCTTCACCTTGAAACTGCTTTAACATATAATTCGCAAGTCCCTGTGTAGCTTGACCTAAGGTATATTTATTTAAACGATTGGTTCCAACACCCATAACTCCTCTCATTCCACCTGTTCCGAATTCTAACTCTCTGTAAAAAGAATCTTCCAGGTCCGGCGAATTACCCTCAATTAATAATTGTACGGCACTTCTTGTTTCTTCATCAAATGACTCGTGTAACCAAAGTCTTGCTTTTTCTAATGTTGTCATATTTGTATTTCGTGTATTTTTGGGCCGGAAGTTTGAAGATGGAAGCAAGGAAGTCTCCAGCTTCAAACTTCCAGCTAATTATTATTCTTTTATCCTATTTTTAAATGCTATAATCTGGTTCATTATATTATAGCTTTCATTATATAATTTATTAAAATCATCTTCTGAGATATATTTCCTATTTTTCGCTTTATATAAGCAGGTTACCACTTCAGCTAAAGAGCGGATAGAGTATCCTAAAAACTTTCTAAACTCTAATCTTGACTGTAAAATACTTCCTTCAGAAATATTAAGAGCAATAGAATCAGAAGCCCTTCTAATTTGTGATGTTAAACATCTTTTGGGAAATTTTGAGATAATTTAAAAATATATTCCCCAAAATTCATAGATTTCTGCCAAATAGTTAGTTTCTCAAATTTAAAACTCATCAGCTATTATTTTTTCCATCATATTATTTGTGTGTTTAATCTTCCATCCTCCAGCTTCTCTCTTCCAGCCTTTTCTTATCTATTAATCCAGTTTTTTATTTTCCACTTTTGCGTTTTTATCAATTTTAAATGCACGGATCGGATCGTTATAATATGTAAATTTCGCTGTATTCTGAATCTGACCTTTCAATGAATCTTTCACATTGACTTCAGCATAATTTCCGTTTTTAGATTCGATATTCAGATTTTCAATTTGCCAGTAAGGAGCAATCAGGCTCGCCGTATCAGAGATTTTTATAACAGCATCTTTGGTCTGCCCCAAAAAGTTTGCTCTGCTTCGGTTCTGCATCTCTACTTCTGCTCTCCTTGTGTTTACCGAACCCATAAATGTAGCGTAATTTTTTAAATTAAGCTTAAAATTATCCGTTTTAATTTCACTTGAAATATTCATTTCTACAGAATCTGAAATAGCAATTTTTTCAAGATTGTATTTTGAATAGATGGTAATATTATAAAAATCAACTCCTTTTGTCCCCCGTTTTTCTTTAATCGTTAATGTTTTATCATCAACATCCACATCAAGATTATCAGCAACATTAGGATAGGTTTCAATCTCCACAAAGTTTTTAGTTCCTCTTGCGTAGAATACACGAAACTTTCCTTCCAGATCCAGATTTACAAATTCCGGAACTTCCACATCTTTTCTTTCAATATTTCCTTTTGGAGAAACTTTTCCGCAGGAAATTACCGATAATACTAAGAATATATATACAATACCTTTCATATTCATTTAAAATACTTCATATAAGATTAAACCTATAACCGAACTTTCCAGTACCATTAGAAAATACAATCCCGCTACTCTCCAAGTCAGCTCCCATGTTGTAAATGAATTTTTAAATGCATTCCAATACGTAACAGCAGGAAAAAGAACAGCAATACCGAATAAGGCTCTGTCGATACTATTGAAAATCTTTGAAACCGGTTTCCACAGACTGATAAGACTTACAATATCATCCAACAAAAATAAGGTTAAAATTCCTAAAAGACTAACAGTTCCGATGATAAAATGCTCCGCAATATTCAATTTTATTCTTCTGAAAAGAAAATATGCATTGACTGCAAGCATCGGAATAACAATAAATAAAATAGCTTTTGAATATTTTGACAGGAAATCTTTAACCTCGGAATCTTCGGCAAGAACCTCTGCCGGTGCAAATTTTTCATAATAATGCAATCCCAGTACATTAAAGCTGAAAAGAACCAGTAACAACGGAATAAAATTGTTGTATCTGATTCTTTTTCCTGCAATATAATTCATCGCCGTCTTTCCGGGACTGAATATAATATCTCTTAAAGTATTGAAAAACCGGGCTTCAAAATGCCAGATCGATCCTAAAATATCATTTTTAATAATTGAACGGGGAGTTATTCTTGCCGTGTCGGTTTTCTGTCCGCAATGAGGACAAAACTCATCGGAAACTGAATGACCACAGTTTAAACAACTCTTTTGATTCATCTTAAATCACCTCATCAATATTATAATTTTTATGCTCTCTGTTTGTTCTGATGATCATTTCTCCTAAGAATCCGGCGATAAAAAGCAATGTTCCCATCAGCATCATCGTTAAAGCAATAAAAAACCATGGATTATCAGTAATCAGATGGCCATACATCCCTCTTGCTACATCAATCAGTTTGGAAACACCTAGCCAAAGTGCAGAAAGGAAACCTACAATAAACATTAACGTTCCCACTGCCCCAAAAAAATGCATCGGTCTTCCCCCGAAACGACTTACAAACCAAAGGGTTACCAAATCCAGAAAACCTCTGATAAATCTTTCGGTTCCGAATTTTGAAGTTCCGTAAGGTCTTGCCTGGTGCTGCACTTCTTTTTCCGTAATTCTCCTGAAGCCTGCATTGGCAGCCAAAACAGGAATATAGCGGTGCATATCTCCGTATACATCAATGGTTTTTACCACCTGTTTTTTATAAGCTTTCAACCCGCAATTAAAATCATGAAGATATACTCCCGAAACTTTTCTAGCAGCCGCATTGAACAGTTTTGAAGGAACATTTTTCGTCATTACATTATCAAAACGCTTCTTTTTCCAGCCTGAAACAATATCGTAATTTTCATTGATCACCATTGAGTATAATTCCGGTATTTCCTCAGGAAAGTCCTGAAGATCGGCATCCATGGTAATAATAACATCGCCGTTTGTTCTTTCAAAAGCTGCATGAAGCGCCTGTGATTTTCCGTAGTTTTTAGAAAATTTAATGGCATGGATCTGCGGATTCTGAACTTTGAGATTTTCAATGATGCTCCATGACAAGTCTGTACTTCCGTCATCTACAAACCAGATCTCATACGATAAACTGTTGGATCTGCATACTTTATCAATTCTTGAGAAAAGCTCTTCCAGAGAAGCTTCTTCGTTCAATAACGGAATAACTATAGATAAATTCATTTAATTCTGATAAAAAATTATTCTTTAATTTCTGTTTCCTGGTATATCGTTCTTGTTCTGAAAAATGCTCCGAAAAACAACGACAAAACTACATAAAATATAAGTATTGCTGCAAAATATCCTGAAAAATGACTTGCAGTAAGCATATCTTTACCTTTAACTGCCTCCGGCGTAAAACTTTGAAGCCTTTCTTTGTATTTCTGATCAAGCTCATCAATATCTTTCTGATGTTTCAAAATCTTTCTTGCAGAAGTATATTCTTTATCCAATTCTGATTTTTGTCTGGTGACATATTGATAATTCAGAAGTTTTTTGGCATCGGTATCTACGAAATTCAGAAAAGCATAGATACTGAAAATCGATAAAATCCCACCAATAAACATAGGGATGAAAGCTCTTTTAAAAGCATCTTTGAAGCTCACTGTTTTGTGACTGCTCCAGTATGTTTTTACAGACCAGAACGCAGTCCCTGCATAAATAATGGGTAAAACGAAAGCATTGGCTTTCAATGAAATATCAAAATATTCAACTCCTGAAAAGAAGTAATACACTACGAAAAAAACAATCATCGTAGCTCCAAATAATAAAATTCCTAAGGTGGAAGGGTTTTTCGTCATATCTAAATTTTTAGAAAATTTCTGAAAAATTATTGCTCTAAATCTCAGCAAATTAGCACTGATAAAGTATTTTTGCAGTTAATTTTCTTTAATAACACTTTTAATTTTATAAAATATTCCTATCTTTGCAACGGCAAGTCCTAAACAACCAGCTCCTGAGAATCCTCCAGGGTGGGAACGCAGCAAAGGTAATTGGTCGTAGCGGTGTGATTTAGGTAGCTTGCCATTTTTTATTGATTTAAGTTGAAGAGAGGTAATCTGAAGATTATCTTTTTTTGTTTCCAAAAGTTTCAGCATTTTCAAATTACCTTTCAACATTATTTAAAATTCAAACTTCTCTCCCAATCTTGGTAAGACAAGTTCGACATTTTTATCTGCAAAATGTTTTAACGCACTTTCATGGTTAATTTCAATGGCAGGGAAAGTATCAAAATGGCATCCGATCACTTTCGGTGTTTTCAACAATTCTGCTGCTGCAAAAGCTGCTTTTCTCGGACACATGGTGTAGTGACTTCCAACCGGAAGAATAGAAAGGTCCAAATGGCCGTATAATCTCGGAAAAAGCTCCATATCCGCCATCACACCAGTATCCCCTGCAAGATATAGGTTTTTGCCTTCAGGTAACCTGAAAATGTACCCTACCGGTACCCCTCCGTAGCTTCCGTCAGGAAACGAACTTGTATGATGGGCCGGAACCATGGAAATTTTAAGATCGTCGATTTTTGCCGATCCTCCTAAGTTCACATCATCCGTATTTTTTGCGCTTTTAAAATATCCGCAGATTTCAGGAACTGCTATAATCGTTGCTTCAGGATGATGCTGCAAAACCTCTTCAACGTCTGCAATATGATCCCCGTGCGCATGAGTCAGTAAAATATAATCGATTTTCTGTGCAGAAATATCAAAACCAGATTCTGCTTTTTTGTAATTGTAAAAAGGATCTGATAAAATTGTTTTGTCTTTGTAGGTGAACAAAAAACAGTTTTGTCCCAGATATTGTATTTTCATTTTAATTTATTTTTGAATTGTTATAACTAGAGATGCTTCAACAAGCTCAGCATGACAAGGATAATGCTAAAACCGACTTTTATTTAATGAAAGAAATTAAGCCCTAAAGCTGTAAGAACCGCCATCATAAACGTCATAATTCCTACCTGCTTTAAGAACGGATCAAGTTCCCGCGGGTTTTTAACAGCCATAATCTGTCTTCTGATTTTCATTAACGGAAGCATCAGAATCATCACGATAAAAACATAATAATTCTGAGTCTGGAAAAATCCGTTCACCGCTAAAAACATTAACATTAAAATTAATGGAAGCTGTAACAGGATCATTTCATAAATCATTGCGTTTTTAAACCCTAACCTTAAAGCCAGACTGTTTTTTCCTGATAGTTTATCGCTTTCGATGTCCCTCATATTATTGAGGTTCAGGACCGCCATACTCATCATTCCGATGGCCGTTCCGGGAAGCAGCATATCCCAGCTGAACGATTTTGTAAACAAAAAATAACTTCCGCAAACAGAGACCAGTCCGAAAAAGATAAATACGAAAATATCTCCCAATCCCATGTAACCATAAGGTTTTTTACCAATCGTATATCCAATGGCTGCTAAGATACTTGCAACACCAAGGCCTATAAAAATGTAAAATTCATTCATATAATCCGGGATGAAAGCTATATAAAGCAATCCAACTGTTGCCACAAAAGACAAAATTGAAAGCAGGATCACTGCATTTTTCATCTGTTTCGCCGTTATTCTTCCTGAGGCTACCGCGCGTGCTTCCGCTTCGGTAACTCTTTTAGCATCGGTACCTTTTACCCCGTCGCCGTAATCATTGGCATAGTTTGATAAAACCTGATACAATAAAGTCACTAAAAGTGCGAGTGCAAAAATTCTCCAGTCCCATATTCCGCCTTCACCGTACAATCTCCATCTGGCAATGAAAGCACCCATAATAATTCCGCTTAAAGAGAGCGGCAATGTTCTAAGCCTTGCGGCTTTTATCCAGTCAGTCATAGTTTATAAGTAATGAGTAATTGGTAATAAGTAATGCCGTTATTGCTCATTACTTATTACCAATTGCCTATGTTTAAGATATCCATTGATCTTCCCCGAAATTAGGTTTTCTTTTTTCAAGGAATGCATTTCTCCCTTCTTTCGCTTCTTCCGTCATGTAGGCAAGACGCGTTGCTTCTCCGGCAAAAACCTGCTGACCAACCATTCCGTCGTCGGTAAGGTTCATGGCGAATTTCAGCATTCTGATGGAAGTCGGGGATTTGGCTAAAATTTCCTGTGCCCATTCGTAAGCCGTGCCTTCCAGTTCTGCATGAGGAACCACTTTGTTTACCATTCCCATTTCTAAAGCTTCCTGCGCAGAATAGTTTCTACCTAAAAAGAAAATCTCACGGGCTTTTTTCTGTCCTACCATTTTTGCCAAATATGCAGAACCATAGCCTCCGTCGAAACTGGTAACATCAGCATCCGTTTGTTTGAAAATAGCGTGTTCCTCACTCGCTAATGTTAAATCACAAACTACGTGAAGAGAATGTCCGCCTCCGACAGCCCATCCCGGAACCACTGCAATAACGACTTTCGGCATAAAACGGATCAGTCGCTGAACCTCCAGAATATTCAATCGGTGTCTGCCATCTTCTCCCACATACCCCTGATGACCTCTTGCTTTTTGATCTCCACCGCTGCAGAAAGCCCAGCCACCGTCTTTAGGACTTGGCCCTTCTCCCGAAAGCAGCACAACTCCTATCGAAGGATCTTCATAAGCATCGTAAAAAGCATCATATAATTCCGATGTTGTTTTGGGTCTGAAAGCATTGCGAACTTCCGGTCTGTTGAAAGCGATTCTTGCGACACCATTACTTTTTTTATAGGTGATATCTTCGTATTCTTTGGCGGTTTTCCACTCAATCATTTTTGTAAAAATTTTTCCCAAAGATACGGAATTGCATAGAATTTTAACATTGATTTTCCATGATAATAATTGAAAAATACGGCTTTTTCCTAAAAGTTTATACTGCTGAATCAAGAGCATAAAAAAAGACGCTGATTGAGCGCCTTATATTATTAAATACTTTTTGACTAAAGCATTTTAAGATTATTCACCTCCAGTTCTGTAAGGATTCTCCAGTGACCTCTCTTGATGTTCTTTTTCGTAAGACCTGCAAACATCACTCTGTCCAGCGCTTCCACTTCATATCCTAATCTCTGGAAAATTCTTCTGATAACACGGTTCCAGCCGATATGAATCTCTATCCCGACTTCGTTTTTAGGTTTTCCTTCAATAAAAGAAATCTGATCAACCACTGCTACTCCCTCATCCAGACGAATTCCTTCAGCAATAAGCTTCATATCTTCATGCGTCAGTTTTTTATCTAACGTAACGTGATAGATCTTTTTCGCATCAAAAGACGGGTGCGTAAGCTTTTTGGTCATATGTCCGTCATTCGTTAAAAGAATAACGCCTGTTGTGGAACGATCCAATCTTCCCACAGGAAATAAACGGTACGGCGAAGCATTGGCTACAAGATCCATCACTGTTTTTCTGGCCTTATCATCTTTGGTTGTGGAAATATATCCTTTCGGTTTATTCAGAAGAACATACACCGGTTTTTCAGGAGTAATATTTTGTCCGTCAAAAACAACTTTATCAGTTTTCTGAACCTGATATCCCATTTCATTCACCACTTTTCCATTTACCTCAACAAGTCCTTGTGTAATAAGATCATCCGCTTCTCTTCGGCTGCATATTCCGGAATTGGCAATGTATTTATTCAGACGAATGGTATCTTTGTGAATATCCTTATCAATTTTCGTTAACCGTCTTTTTTGTACAAAAGATTTATTTTTATCCTCCCGGTTTTCTATTCCCGGTCTTTTTCCATATTTCAGGCTGCCTCTTTCGTATTTATCTCTGGTATCAAAATTATTGGGTCTGCTTCCTCCTCTTTTCGGGGCAGATTTACCGAAAGTTTTTTTCCCTTCTCCTGCACTGGTAATAAAGGGTTCCTGTTCAGTTTTTCCGTATTTTTTATCCATTCGAGCCTGGTAACTGGTGTCACCGCTTCTCCTGGAATCTGAATTTCTCTCTCCTGCCTTCGGAAAAGACTTTTTAAAAGGTTTTGATTCTGAAGAATTTCCAGATCTGGAAGCACGAGAATTATCAGAATTTTTCTTGGTTGAAATTCTTGGTCTCTTTGGTCGTTCTGAATTATTATTATCTCTGCTCATTCTAAAAATTTCTGCAAAGATAGTATATTTAATAACGAGTTAAAAATTAAGAATCATAACTTTGCATATCGTGATACAATAACATAAAAGAAAATCTGAAAATGATAACAATATTAAATGATAATTTTTCACAGCTCAACGATTTTTTAAGCACGAGATCATTCAGTAAAATTTTCATCCTGGTTGATGAGAATACGCATGAATATTGCCTTCCTGCCCTTTTAGGGAACCTGGAAACCGACCTGGCATTTGAAATTCTTGAGATAGAGCCGGGCGAAGAAATGAAAAATATTCAGACTGCCAATCAGCTTTGGGAAATTCTTACGGAAATACAGGCAGACCGCAAGGCGCTTGTCATCAATCTTGGAGGCGGTGTGATTACAGATATGGGTGGCTTTGTTGCATCTACCTATAAAAGAGGAGTTCCGTTTATCAATATTCCCACTACTCTTTTATCGATGTGTGATGCTTCCATCGGTGGAAAAACAGGAATTGACCTGATGCATTATAAAAATATGGTGGGAACCTTTACTTTCCCGGAGCAGATTTTCGTTTACCCTAAATTTTTAGACACCCTTCCTTATAAAGAACTGCGAAGCGGTTTCGCGGAAATGCTGAAGCACGGACTTATTGCTGATGAAAAACACTGGGAAAATCTTATCCATCTTTCTAAACTTGACGCGGATGCTGTTATTCCTCACATTGAAACATCAATGGAAATTAAGCAGGACGTTGTTCAGCAGGATTTTCAGGAGAAAAATATCCGTAAGACACTGAATTTCGGGCATACGATAGGACACGCTATAGAAAGTCTTTGCCTCAGCCAGGGAAATCCTGTTCTCCACGGGGAAGCTGTTGCCATGGGAATGATTACCGAAACCCATCTGTCCTTTTCGGAAGGGCTGATCTCCGAAGAAGATTGTACCATTATTATTGAAAATATTCAGAAATATTATCCTTATCTGGATATCAGTGATTTTAAGGATGAAGATATCTTTGAGCTGCTAATCAATGATAAAAAGAATACAGATAATAAAATCAATTTTTCATTAATTTCGGGAATCGGTTCATGCACTTTTGATTATCAGTGCAGCAAAAAAGGGATAGCTTCTTCAATTGAATTTTACAGGAAATTGAATGATGCATCAATGTAATTTATTAAAAAAAATTGCTGTTTTTGACAAAATTGTCAATTTAGATTATTTCTAAACATTTAGTGAAAATATTTTATAACTACCTAATTAACAATAAAATATATAATTACATATTTTCATCAAAATGCCTTTTAATACTGACTTTTATCATGCTTTTATTTTTTGGCAAGCAATTTGAAAGATACTCCCCGTCAAATTAGTTTGACAGTAGTAAAATTTAAAATTAAAAAGTAAATTATCAAAAAATTAAAGTTATGAAAAAGTTAATTTTAGGAATAGCACTTACAGCTGGTTCATTGGCATTTGCCCAGACTACGACTACCACTTCTACTTCATCTGCTTCTCCTGTAGCATTTGGTGTTAAAGCAGGAATGAACGTTTCTTCTTTGACAAATGAATCAGGATTAGATGATCAAGGTTCTAAAATCGGTTTTAACGCTGGTGTTTTTGCTAACATTCCTGTAGCTACATCATTCAGCATCCAGCCGGAGGTTTTATACTCTCAATATGGAGATAAGTATGATCAGACTATTGCAGGAACACGTTATTCAAGTGCAAGACATTTAGACTATATTACTGTTCCGGTAATGTTCCAGTATAATATTATTCCAAATCTTTATTTAGAAGCAGGTCCTGAATTCGGTTTCTTGGTAAATGCTAAGAATAAATTAAAGAATGAAACGGATAACAATACAATTAATGAATCCGGAGACTACAAAGACAGCTTAAATAAATTCAACTTCGGTATCGGTCTTGGTGCAGGATACTATTTCACAGATAATATCGGTATTACAGCGAGATACGTTGCAGGTCTTACTGATATTGCGAAAGACAGACCAAGTAACTCTGATGCAATCAGAAACAATGTATTCCAGGTTGGTTTAGCTTTTAAATTCTAAAACAATTTTGATTTCAATACTAAAAAGGTCAGGTTTCTCGAAACCTGACCTTTTATTTTTTATTATTTATTAAGAAGTTAGTTATTAATTAAATAATTCCACTTCTTCTCCTTTACCTACAGGATATTGTTCTGTAAAACATCCGAAACAGTGATTGGCAGAACCAAGAATTTCTTTCAGGTTTTCAACACTTAAAAATTCAAGTGAATCTACACCCAGATAATCTCTCAGTTCAGCAGTTGTCATATTTGCTGAAATCAGGTCATCTTTTGAAGGGGTATCGATTCCTAAATAACAAGGAGCAATAATTGGCGGAGAAACACTTCTGAAGTGTATTTCCTTCACCCCGGCATCTTTTAAGATCTTAACCAGTCTCTTGGAAGTAGTACCACGAACGATAGAATCATCAATGATCACCACTCTTTTGTCTTTAATTTCAGAGATAATCGGGTTGAGCTTAAGGTTTACCACTCTTTCTCTCATTTCCTGAGTAGGAACGATAAAACTTCTTCCGATATACCTGTTCTTAATTAAAACAGGACGGAAAGGAATCCCTGAAGCTTTAGCAAAACCAATAGCAGCCGGAACTCCGGAATCCGGAACCCCAATAACAACATCTGCTTCTACCGGAGCCTGATGCCAGATCTTCTCTCCTGATTTTTCCCTGATTTCATAGACGTTTATATTTTCTAATGAAGAATCCGGTCTTGCAAAGTAAATATATTCAAATGAACAGATTCTCTGTTTTCCTTTTTCTTCATCAGCCATATAAGAATGAAGTTTTCCGGGCTCGTTTTCATTGGTGTAAACGATTTCTCCCGGTAAAATATCACGAACATACTGAGCGCCTACTGCATCCAATGCCACAGATTCTGATGCAACAACATAGGATTTTTCATCTATTGCTCCCAACACAAGAGGTCTGATCCCGTTGAAATCTCTGAAAGCAAAGAATTTATTTCTTGTCATCCCGACAACAGAATATGCACCTTCGATTTTTTCCATGGTCACTTTAATAGCTCCACGAAGTCCGAGATCAAGGTTTTTCTGAATAAGCCTAAGGATTACCTCAGAATCTGAAGTTGCCCTGAAAACGACACCTTCTGCCTCCAGCTCCGCCTTCAGTTCCTTTGCATTGGTAAGGTTACCGTTATGCGCAATGGAAAGAATAATCTGATCATATTCATTCTTTGCAAAAAAAGGCTGGAAATTATATTTTTTCTTATCTCCTGCAGTCGTGTAGCGGGTATGCCCGATTGCAGAATTTCCCATAAAAGTTTCCGGATCCGGGATTTCTTTATAAACGTCCAAAACCAGTCCCTCATCTTTCATGTTGGTGATTCTCCCGTTCTTCAAAACAGAAATACCACAAGCTTCCTGGCCTCTGTGCTGCAATGCAAAAAGACCGAACTGCGAAAGCGAAAACGTATCGAGGTCATTATCAGAATACATCCCGAAGATCCCGCACTCCTCATTAGGAGCATCCAGTCTTTCTTCTTCCTGCGTCCTGAAAAGATTTCTTCCGTAGGTCTGGGTTTCAAACTGCTTTAAATATTCACTTTTATGAATGTCTAAACTTTTCATTTCTATTTTTTCTAATCTAGATTGTATTAGGTAGATCTTTTAATTAGATGAAAAATTAAATATTATGTTAAATAAAAAACTTACATCTCATTAGTTCCTGGAATTATTTACCCAGAGCTTCTTTCAGCCTGTTGTAGATCTCAACGTATGCTTCGGTAACTTCTCCAAGATCTCTTCTGAATCTGTCTTTATCCAGTTTCTTCATGGTATCCTTGTCCCAAAGTCTGCAAGTATCCGGGGAAATTTCATCTGCTAAAATGATTTCACCATCTGAAGTTTTTCCTAATTCGATTTTAAAATCAACCAGGATAATATTCATTTTGTCGAAAAGATCGATCAGGATATCGTTAATATCTGAAGTGAGCTCATACATTTCGTCAAGTTCTTCATACGTTGCAGCTCCTAAGAAAACTGCGTGGTGATCATTGATAAGCGGATCTCCCAACTCGTCTTTTTTGTAACAGATATCGAAAATAGTAACCGGAGACTTGATTCCTTCTTCTACTCCCAGTCTTTGAGCCATACTTCCTGCAGAATAGTTTCTTACCACCATTTCGAGAGGAATAATAGATACTTTTCTTACGAGCTGCTCTCTTTCGTTCAGTTGTTTTATAAAATGAGTTTTGATTCCTTTTTCATTCAGGTATTCAAAGATAAGCGTAGTGATTGCGTTGTTCATTTCTCCTTTCAGGTCTACAGAACCTCTTTTCTGAGCGTTGAATGCAGTAGCATCGTCTTTGAAACGCACAATTACCTGGTCAGGATTATCGGTAGCAAATACCTGTTTTGCTTTACCTTCGTACAACATTTCTAACTTTTCCATTTTCTAAAATTACTTTTTATTAGATTTATATTATATTTATTTAATTAAAATTCCTGTTAAAACTGCCAGTCCAAAACTTAAAAGCGTTCCGATCAGTACATACTCGGTTAACTTTCTCTGTTTTGCCTGGGCAAGGTCGCTAAATCTGAAAACAGACTTTGCAGCCACCATAAAACCTACCCCTTCCCAATGATTCACTACAATAAAAGTGAAAACTAATAAACGTTCCAAAATCCCAATATATTTCCCTGCACTCGATAAAGATTCGGTTTGTATATTGTTGGTTGTCTCCGGAACTGGCGTCCATGAAGACAATAATATTTTAATAAAAATCGAAGCGGGCGCTGTTAAAAACAAGGCTGCCATTACAATTTTTAACAATTCCTGATTTTGAAGAAATTCAAAATTAAATTCATTAAAATAAAAAGAAACTCCTGCGATCACCAAAACATGGAAAGCCTGATCGATGAAAAACCAGTTCTTCTTATTTTTATAAGTTTGAAAACTGAGTTTACATGCATCAATAATAAAATGCGAAACACCTATCAAAATAGCGACCCACCAAAGCTGTAAATCCCAAAGGAAAATAAAGCTTAAAACCGTGTGAATCAAAACATGAATATACAGATATACGCTTTTCAGTTTTTTGCTCTCTTTGTCTGCAACCCATGAATCCGGCTGAAGAATAAAATCTCCGAGTAAATGCGCCAATATGAGTTTAATAAAAATCATGTTTAGAGTTCCGAAATTTTCTTTCTGAAATATTGATTGGTTTCTACAATTAATTCGTAATTGGCACGCTTCAGTCTCTGGCTTACCGAGGACTGTGAGATGGCAAATTTCTTGGCAAGATCTTCCTGTGTGATTTCTTTATTCATAATCATTTCATGAATAATTTCAGCAGTGGCCATCGTCCAGTTGTCGAAATCTTTTGAAGACCATTTGAGCAGAATATTAAGATCTCTGTCTACAGAGTCGTTGGAAGTTTTAACGGAAACAGTATGTCCGTCGTTTTTAAGATCATTGAGTAATCTCCCTGAATGAACGTAAGCGGTTCCGTTAGATTCCGTGATTTTATCTGAAGAGAAATTTTCTTCGCCAATACCTATGGCAATTCGTACGTCTAAATTTTCCTGACTTTTAATGAGTGATTTTATCGCTAAAAAACGCCAGAATACATCGTCGATATTACATTTGAACTGAAATTCGTCGCCTCTGTAAATTTCCCATGTCTGGGGAGCGCTTCCCCAATTTTCGAGAAGATTTTTAAGTCTGGTAATCCAAACTTCCGTATCCGCCTGTTGTGAATTAATAATATCTCCGGTAATGACCGCTATCATTCTGCAAATATAAGCATAATTACTTATAAATAAAAAATATAAGCCGATTGACTTATAGATATTGCATATTGCTCCATCTGCTTATATCGATTTTATATGGTTGTCTGCTACTTTTATGTCGACTGGTAATGGTACAGACGAATACCCTAGCCTTGATTGCAGCGGCATCCTTTTGGGGTGCGGCCGGAGCCAAGCGGAGGCCGTAACCCAAAAGATACAGCGGAAAGCAAGATTTAGCTCCTGAAAAAATAAATCCTTAACAGCAGAAATTCCAGGCCGTAACTTCCTTTTTAATGCCTGCTTATGATCCGTCAAACTCCTGCGCAGGATTTCACCAACTCTTGCTTAGGAGTTGAGCAACTTGTGCTTAGGTTTTTGTCAACTCCTGCGCATGAGTTGAAAGGCTTGCAAGTAAAATGTTGTTTTTGGATGTTAACTTTACCTATTTATCTCTGAAAACAAGGTTAAAATAACACTTAGTAAAGGATGATTTACTCCATGTCTGGAATCGTGACGGATTACGGCCGCGGATTTTTCCTATTGATAAAATAGTACACCGGAAGTCCAAGCAACACCAAAACGAAGCCAGGCCAGGTGTACTGCTGCTTGTAGATCAGCAGTAAAATGCAGAAGACAGTACCTATTAACAAATAGATAACAGGCGTAACAGGATACAGCCATGTTTTGTAAGGCCTTTCCAGCTCAGGTTTTTTAAATCTCAGATAAATGACCCCGAAAACGGTAATCATGTAGAATAATACAATAACAAAAGAAATCATATCCAGAAGATTTCCGTACTGACCGCTAAGACATAATATCGAAGCCCAGATTCCCTGCATCCATAATGCATTTTCAGGAACTGCATTTTTGTTATTTTTTTCTGCCTGCCTGAAGAACATTCCATCTTTGGCCATGGTCTGAAAAACCCTTGCTCCGGCAAGAATCAACCCGTTGTTGCATCCGAAAGTGGAAACCATAACAAGAACTGCAATAATAACAGTTCCTGCACTTCCGAAAATAAAATGGGAGGCTGCCACCGCTACCCTGTCGTTTTCTGCAAATGCGATGGAATCTCTGTCGAGAGCATTAAGATAAACATAGTTCACGGCAATATATAAGATCATAACCGCTGTTGTTCCGTAGATCATTGATTTAACAACATTTTTCTTAGGATTTTCAATTTCACCCGATACAAACGTTACACTTTCCCAGGCTACGGAACTGAATACAGAACCTACCATCGCTGCGGCAATTCCTCCAAGGAGGGTCATCCCGCCAATGGGTTCCCAGCCTTCTTTTAAGAAATTTCCGAACCGGTCTTTGGTAAGATTGTTAAAAGCATCATATCCGAAGCTGAAATTTTCGGCAAGATGGGATACGTCAACCAGAATAAATCCTGCCGCAATTAATCCCAACAAGGCAATGATTTTTGATCCTGTAAAAATATTCTGCAATAGCTTTCCACTTTCCATGCCTCTTGTATTGATGTAAGTAAGCAAAAGGATAATGGCGATGGCAAGCATCTGAATCCACGTAATTTTAAATTCACCACTCTGGAAAATAGGTGCTGCATCATTAAGAGAAGGAATCAGGTAAGCCGTAAATTTTCCGAATGCCATCGCTACAGCAGCAATCGTTCCTGTTTGGATCACCGTAAAAAGGCCCCATCCGTAAAGGAAACCCATTCTTTTACCGAAGATTTCTTTCAGGTAAGTGTATTGTCCGCCTGCTTTTGGAAATAAAGCCGAAAGTTCGCCGTAGCTTATCGCTGCAGCTACTGTCATGATTCCTGTGATGACCCAAACGATAATCAGCCAGAAGCCTGAACCAAGATTACGCATCATATCTGCGGTTACAATGAAAATTCCGCTTCCGATCATCGACCCCATTACCAACATGATGGCGTCCCAAAGTTTTAGTTTTTTCTGCATAGTGAAGTATAGGCTCCAAATATAAATAAATATAGGATTAGTTTGTTTTAAATTATAACTGAGGTATCTTATTCGTTTTTAACGCAACGGTCGCAAGGATTTTATTGAATAACGGAGCATATTTTCCGGTCGCTAATGCGTTTTGCTTAGCTAATGAAAGAACAGTTTATTGAATGATCAAGAGGCATTTATTGTTTTAATACGAAGGGAGCACTAAGGTTCATTGAATAACAGGGAGCATATTTTTCGGTGCGAAGGCATTCCATTCAGCAAAGGCTTTACGTATAATAATCTGCTATCATTTTGCTGAGTGAAACGCCCTTGCGAACGGATTATGCAGGAGGATTGATTAATTTTCTTTGTGGACGTTGTGCTAAAAATTGGTACTCGTCGGCTTTTAACCCAAGAGACGCGAGGGTTGTGAGTAACCAGGTGGTTATTTTTTAAGCACAAACACATTTCATTCAGCAAATAATAGCAAAGTTCCTTTACTGGTGAGACGCCTTTGCGAACGGACCATAATTGATTAATAGCGTTGCGTTAAAAAGAATTAAGCATAGCGAATTAATTACCGAAAAGCAAACCTGCTTTTTATCAAGTTTACCGTCGTTTTGTCATTCAGATTTTATTACTATTTTTGAAAAAAAATCAATATGAAATTCAAATCATTATTATTTGCAGCAGCAGTAAGTGTTTCAACTTTAGCTTTTGCACAGGAATCAAAAAAATCCGGTCCGCCGGCTGGAAATGCTGTTGTAGGTGATGTCTACGGAGGAGGTGTTGCTTCTAATGCAGAGTCTAAAGCAATTTCCGTAGATAAACTTAGCAAAAAGCTGAAAAAGGATAATAAAAAAGTGGAAAATGTTGTTGTAAAAGGTAAAGTAACAGATGTTTGCGATAAAAAAGGTTGCTGGCTGACGATTCAGACGGAAGACAACTCCCAGTTTTTTGTAAAAATGAAGGATTACGGATTCTTTGTACCTACTGCATTAAAAGGGAAAAATGTAGTGCTTGAAGGTTCTGCCGAAAGAAAAGTAACTTCTGTAGACGAGCAAAAACATTATGCAGAAGATGCTAAAAAACCACAAGCTGAAATAGACGCCATCAAAACACCGAAGGAAGAAATCAGATTTGTAGCGAACGGAATTAAGGTGGTTAATTAATCACGATATCTATCAATTAGTTTATTCTCCAATAACAACATAAAATAATCAGCGGAACCAAAGGTTCCGCTGATTATTTTTAATCTTCAATGAAAAAATTTACTTCCGCATCAAGTTTTGGATATTTGGTCGGACAAATAAACTTTTTGTTTGTACAGTCTATTTCTTTCCATCCTTTCCGTTTTTTAACATCACCTACTTCCATAACAAATGGTATGAAAGAAATTTCATCCCTGCCTTCTTCTTTCAGTTCCCGATACTGAACAGCAATATCCAAAACACATTCATGATCCGTGTTCAGCTTTACATTACGGTAAATAATATCATAATGCGTTTCTTTATTTTCAGGAATTTCCAGATAAGCTTCCCATCCTTCCGTCCCGGAATTCAGTTCGGTCATTGCACTTAATGCATAATAAAGTGCAATGGTATAATATTTCCGGGTTTCTGCTCTTGTATAATCGTCTATAAAATGTCCGCCTTCAAAAAGAATGGTTGGCATTCCGGCTTTGATGAAATTATCTCCCGTAGATGCAGGATAAAACTCATCAGAATATCTTCCGATCTGGTTTGGGATCAGTTCTTTCAGCTTTCCATAAACCGATGCTATAACAGCCATACATTTTTTTCTGTTTTCCGTTATAGTTCGTTCAACATTTTCCGACGGGGCCAGAAATGAAAGAGTAGCAGGATGAATTCCGTCTGTAGTAAAAATCGTTCTCTGCTCATGAAGGTTTAGTGCATAATCATATTTCTTCTTTGCAACAGCCTCTTTCAATAATTTGATTTCCTTGCTGGCTTCATTATGAAAATCCCTGTTCAGGTCAATATCTGAAGCATTAAGCCTGGTCCATCTTTCGGATCCGTCAGGATTAAGCATAAATATAAAATCCAGTTTTATTTTGCTGAACAACTCAGCTTTCAAATCGAGAGCATTATCTAAGGTTGCAAACAGATCAAGCATAGCATGAGTGGCATTCGATTCATTTCCGTGCATCTGGGACCATGCAATAATATTGATATCACCGTTTCCGATTGTCAGCTGATAAACCGGTTTACCCAGATAAGATCTTCCTATCTCATTAATATAATCGCCAAGATTGGTCTGTAGGAAAAAAAATAATTTTTCAGGGAAAATATAGCGATTGGGGAAATTGGGATTTTGTTGATACAGCTTTTCAAAATTCATTGTGTAATAATTTACAAGAGTCAAAATTAACAAAATTTCGTTGATAAATAAAATTAACATTTGTAATATCGTCAAACAGTAAAAATTGCCATTTTGTCTGTGGATAAAATTGTGGATTAACAATAATTCAATTATCGATATTTAAAATTTTAATATTCAGTATTTTATGAATTTTAATTAAATTTAAAATTGAATATTACTTGAAGTGGAAAATGGTATCCTTATCTACATTTGCTTGTAATTCCCTTAAACAAGTTTTGATGTGGAAAAGATTAAATTAACTTGATATACAAATGTAAATTGTTGATAATTTAGATCTTTAATTTGTTTGAAAAGCAAGATTTATGATTGAATTTAATAATGTAACATAATAAACCTAATATTAAAATCCTATTAAATATGCTATTTCAGATACAGCTGATGATTTCCCTGATAATAGTATGTAATAGAAACATGGTTACTGAAATTTGAGCTATAATAAACCTTTTTGCCATTTAATCAGATACATGTAAAGCCCTACTCTATTTTCAGGTATTTTAATCCGCGAAAAGCTTCCTACAACGCATGAATACTAAGATAATTAGTCATATCTAATATAAAAATTAACATTATTGCATTTACTTCATGTATTACTTTAAGTAAAGAAATTTATTTGATCACTTGTGGAAAATATGTTAAATAAAAATGCTTGCATTTAATAAATATAAATATAAGATTCTATTAATCAGTATATTAATTATTTACATCTGTATATTAAAAATCACGTTACTAATTTACTTTTGTATTTGTCAATTGTAAATTTTATTTTTACATTTGTAAAAAGATTGATAAACCAATTTTATGAGCTTAAATGAAAGAATTTCTAAGGTTATTGAATATTCCGGGTTAACTCCCTCTGAGTTCGCAGATGAAATCGATGTACAACGTTCTTCTATTTCGCATGTTACTTCAGGCCGGAATAAACCTTCTTTAGAATTTATCATCAAAATAAAATCCCGCTTTCCTGAAATCCTCTGGGACTGGCTCGTAACGGGTGAAGGGCAAATGCTGAAATCTGAATTACCGGAAATTACCAAAACTGAAGTTGAAAGTTCAGATAATAGTGAAGAAGAAAAATCTAAGCCGACTTCTCTCCCGGATCTTTTTACGATGATGAATGACGATGAAGATTTTGGTGCTGAAGAAAATGAAATGGAGGCTCCGAAACAAACGCCTGCAGAATCCTTTATACCGAGCCAAAGTCAAGCGAGAGAAAAAATAACCGATTCTCAGCGATTAGAAAATTACATTCCAATAAATACCATTCAATCAGCTGACAATAAAGGTGTTGCGATAAAGCGTATTGTTATCTTTTATGAAAATGGAAAATTTGAAAGTTTTGAGCCTTAAGAATGAAAATACTGATCATAAAAAAAGCCTTACAAATTGTAAGGCTTCTATATTTTATCTGAATAATTATCTGCTGTTCTTTCTTCTTTCCAGTTCTTTTTTGATAAGACCGAGTTCCCTTCCGGTTTGTCCGGCAACAGAAGTATTCTCCTGTGCTCTTCTCGTAAGATATGGTACAACATCTTTCACCGGTCCATATGGAAGATATTTCGCAACATTATAGCCTTTATCTGAAAGATAGAAAGTAATGTTATCACTCATTCCGTAAAGCTGTCCGAAATGGACATGGTTATTCCCGTTTTCAAGGTTTTTTGCTTTCATTTTATCCATTACCAGCTCTGAAGAGATTTCATTATGGGTTCCAAAGAAAGCTGAAACTTTATCAAGGTGGTTCATTACAAAATCAATTCCGGCATTATAATTTTTATCTGATGACTCTTTTGTTGGCTGGATCGGATCCGGATATCCTTTTTCTGCAGCTCTTGCCCTTTCCTTTTCCATATAGGCACCACGAACAATCTTATAACCGATAAAATAGCCTTTCTCCCTTGCTCTCTCTACATGCTCCTCCATATATTCAAGCCTTCCGGTACGGTACATCTGAATGGTATTCCATACAATAGGTTTTTCCTGGTTATATTTTTCCATCATGTCTTCACAAAGCTTGTCGGCAGCATCCTGCATCCATGTTTCTTCTGCATCTACCATTACTTTCTTATCATTTTCGTGACACAGGTTACACACTTCATCAAATCTTTTCACCACTCTTTCCCATTCTTCTTTCTGGCTTGAAGTAAGTTCATTATTTTTTCCAACCGATTCATATAAATCAATTCTTCCAAAAGCGGTAGGCTTAAAGACAATAAAAGGAATTGCCGGGTTTCCCACAGAAAATCTTACGATGTCTTTAATCTCTTTGCAAACGGCATCAAAAGTTTCTTCATCTTCTTTACCCTCAATAGAATAATCGAAAATACTGCCTACTCCTCTTTTGAAAAGCTGTTTTACCACTTTCATACTCTCTTCACGGGTTTCACCACCGCAAAACTGTTCAAATAAAGTATTTTTGACAATTCTGGTAACGAAAGGGAAATTATTATGTACGGTAAAATTAAGCAAAGAAGTTCCTACTTTTGTGAGTGAAGGCTGCTCAATCATCTTGAACATCCAATACGCTTTTCTTAACTGTGCATCAGATTTATCCGCAAATGCGATTTTAGTATCGTTGAAAATGGGCATTACTTATATAGATTTATAGTTCCACAAAGGTAAGGATAAGGAAAGGTTTTTTAAAGAAATTTTTCTACAATTTACCTTCCAGTCCGCTAAGCAGCATTGCTATAATTCCGGCAAAAACCCAGAATCTTAAAATATTAATGGTGAAAAATTTATTCTGTCTTGAACTATTGATAATAAGATAAATACATAGAATAAAAACAAATAATCCCACTGCGAAATAATAAGCCATAAATCCGGCAATTCCCGTTTTCAGAATCAGCTTCATAGAAACTGCTATTGTTACGATAAGCAAAGAGACGATAATTCCATTTACAGTTTTAATATCAAAATAAGTAGGGATCGTGGTGTACCCGAATGTTTCATCTACTCTTTTTGTCAATGTATCTTTCACAATGTCAATACATAATAAAATCAGGAAAAGAAACACAGCCATTAAAAGAACTTTCTTTGAAAAAGTCTGATAATAAACCATCATGCCGAAAAAAGGATACAGCGTAAGACTTACAAAAGTAAGGTTATTGAGAATTAAAATCCGGCTCAGTTTATGGCTGTAAAACCACATAAAAAACTGATAAACAATAAAAAAAATAAATACATTGTGGGAGATCATCCATGCAACCCCAAGAGAAATCAAACTTAAAATAAGATATGCATACAAAAAATATTTCTGCTTTATAAAACTCTGAATTCTTGTTCTGAAAGGCTTTACAAGATGATCCTTTTCAAAATCATAAAACTGGTTGATAATGCCTCCTGCCAGAATTGTAAGTACGGTACAGAAAATAATACCGTGAACTTTAAAATCAAAGACGAATTTTCTGAAACTTTCATCCTGGTTAAAGAGAAAAAAAGTAGAAACATAAAGAGCTAAAGTAAGGAGTGCTGCAACAAAAAAGCGAGCTCCCAAAAGAAAGCCCACAAATTGTGAAAATCTGTAAATAATAGATTTTTTGACGTATTTTTTTTCCTGGAAATTTTCTTTTTCAGAATTCATTTCCAACTGTTTAGAATCTATAAATCACTTCTTTATTAAAACCGTCAAGCATTTTTTCCGCTTTTTCGTAATCTTTGGTAAAACCTAAAATATAACCACCACCACCGCTTCCGCAGAGCTTTAAATAATAGGCATTAGAATCAAGGCCTTTTTTCCACACATTAAATAAACTTTCAGGAATCATTGGTCTGAAATGTTCATATGCCCAATGAGAAAGTTTTTTCAGATTTCTGAAAAAAGGATTCATGTCTTTTTTCAGAAAAGCATCAATACAGGCGTTGTTATAACGTATAAATTCTTCTTTAAGTGTTTTCCTGAAACCTTCTGTTTTCATTTTTTCAAAGAAAATCTGAACCATTGGTCCTGTCTCGCCGGTCATACCGGAGTCGATCAGAAAAATAGCGCCTTTTCCGGCTTCACTTGCAGGAATTGCCACTTTGTCAACACTTTCTTTGCTTTCGATCAGGATCGGAAGGTTCATATAACAAATCAAAGGATCAATTCCGGAACTTTTGCCGTGAAAATAGCTTTCCATTAATCCAAAAACATGGCGAAGACTTTTTAATTCATCTTTGGAAATATTTTCAGGTTCGTGCTTTGATATGGAATAGCGTTCAAAAATAGCGGCTACCAATGCACCGGAACTTCCTACACCATATCCCTGAGGAATATTACTGTCAAAAAATAATCCTGAAGAAATTTCTTCTTTAAATCTTAAAACATTAAGCTCAAAAGTTTCGGGAAGGTTCAGATCTTCAAGATATTGGGCATATTTTTTTAAATGTTCATTAGACTTTTTTTCGAATTCGGAATCTAATGATGAGAACTTGAGGGTACCTTTATAGAAGCTATAAGGTAATGTCAAACCTTGGGAATCTTCTATGATTCCATATTCTCCGAACAAAAGAATTTTTGCGTAAAATAATGGGTTTGTCATTTAATTTAATAAATTTTTTGCAAATGTAAAATTATTCTCCTGAATACAAGCAAAACTTAAGCCGAATATTGATAGTTTTTAACATTCATTATTACAATTAATTTTAAAATATCAAAAATCATCTTAGTTTTTTATTAAAGTTAATAAAAAAAGCCTGAATAATCAGGCTTATATTGTAAAATATTTAAATTATTGTTTTATTAATTTTTTAGTGACTTTTTGTTTTTCCGTTTCAACGGTTACCACATAATTTCCGGTCTGCATTGAGGAAATATTGACATCCATCCTGCTTCCTTTTAATGAAGATTCTGATTTTACCAGTCGTCCGGCTTCGTCGAAAATTTTAAATGATTTTAAAGCTTCTTTAGAAGAAATGGTTATAATATTTCTTGCAGGATTAGGGTAAATACTTACGCTGTTGTCTTTGGTATTGACATCTTCAACAGCCAGCACGGAACATGAGAAATTTGCTTTCCAGCCGATATCATTCACTTCAACATCAGAAACAAATCTTACCGTAATAGCTCCGGAAGGATGTGTAGAAGTAAATGTTCCCGGTAAAGTTGTTCCCGTTAAGGCATTTCCATTGGCAAACAATGGTGAACTTGTAGAAGGCCCGTTGTAGATATACATAAAATCATAATCCTGTTCCAGTGCGAATTCTGTAAAAGTCATAGAAAGTGCTCCGGAAGACGGATAAAATGTCTTTACAACAGTTTGGTTGTCACCATAATTTGCGGTCGTTCCGCCCGTATCTGTGAAAATCGCTCCATTACACCAGTTGCCATCGGTCATAAATAATTGCGTTCTCTGGTATGCAGCGGAACAGTCTGTTCCTACGGATAACAAATAATAGGTTGCAGGCTGAAGATTTGAAAAACTTAAGGACTGGGTTGTACTATTTCCGCTGGCAACAGCAGTTCCGTCAAATTTTGTAAGTCTGTATTTCCATGAAGCCGATGTAGCATCATTAAAAGTTGCACTTGCTGAAGTCTGTGTAATATTTGAAACGGACAATCCTGAGATTGTAGTGCTGCAGGCCGTTGTACAATCCATTCCCAAACATGATTTCGAGTCTACGGTACTCCTGATCAGTGCACCAGGCTGAGGACCGAAGCCGTTGGCAAAATTAATTCCCACTCCCGAAACCAAATGACAGTAACTCATAATGGTACCCTTAACACTTGGCGCAGGAATCGGGCCTGTAGGGCATGTTCCTTCAGGATATCCGGCTACTGTTCCGCATCCGTCAATTGCCGTGGAATTTCCGTTCCATGCACAGGCATGGGTATGAGGAGAACCTAAACTATGGCCCATTTCATGAGTCATTGCTTCGATTGTCCATGAATAAACAGGAACGTTGCTATACGTTTGAGCGGCTCCTGAATATGCGTGTCTGCTTGTTGTACAAAGTGAATTTACATATGCCACACTTGTTGTAGAAGGCTGATTTACCAAATGCGCAAGATCACCGTTGAAAGATTGTCTGTTTGCCCTGAAACTTGCGAGATTAGCGTTCGGATTACCTGTATAAGGGTCTGCTGTAGTCCAGACAAAAACTTCATTCAGTGCAATTTTTATATCGTCGTTGTTGTAAAGTGTGGCAATATTGTTATGAATGGCAGTAAGCCAGTTTGTTGTAGTGGTAACATTAGAACCATTGTTTACATAAGGGATATAACATATCTCATAATATATCCTTACGCAGTTTTGCGTCATAACCTTTCCTGCATTTTTTTGTGCATTCGGATCAAAGGATATTTTCTGATTTTGATTTTCCGCCAATTCATCCACGCCGCATACGAACGGATTGATTCCTGTAAGCTTTGAATCTGAATAACTTACAAAGTCTGAAGAATTTTTTGCTTTTCCCACAACAATATTTCCCAATTCAGGAGTAGAGGCAACCCCCACAATATCGGCATCAAAAAAGCTGAATGCAACCACAGACTGGTTATCTCCCTTTACAATTCCCTGATAATAAACTCCGGGAGTATAATCTACTATTTCCCCTTTGCTGGTAGTAACCTTGAAGTCTTTAGTGAAAATTTCATTTTTGTAAAGTTCCATGGTGATTTGTTTTCCATCGAAGGGAAAAGATACTTCAAGGAATTCCGGTTTGTCGTGAACAAGCTTTTTAAGTTGTCTGCTATCTACATTCAGAACAGAAATATCTGTAGCTGCCCTTTTATATTCAGTAAGTTTTTCCGAACTGTTATTTAAGGTAAAAAGATCATATTTTTCAAAAGTTTTCTTTTGAAACCGGTATTCTGAAATTTTCGCTGCAACAGGGCGAAGACTCTGAGAAAAACCCAATACCGCACATTGTAAAATGCAGATCGTGAGTAGCTTTTTTATCATTATTTTTAATAGATTTAACAATTTGCAAATAAACGAAAAAAAACATAAAATTAATGTTAATATGATATGTATTATATAATAATCCCTTAATTAACACAAATTTCCATGCATAAAAAAAAGACGCTTACAACAGCGTCTTTTTTATTTTATTTGTTTTTAATCGTTTTTAGGAGTAGTGAGTTTCAAAAACCTTATAAGAATTAATCCTACAAAGAAGAAGATTGCCATTGAAAATGCTGCAAACCTCATCCCGGAGGCAGATGGAAGCATAACATCAATTTTAGCAAAAATAGACCGTAGAGCATCGTACTTATCAATAAATAATGCAAAAACAAAAGTTCCTACAATAATGGCAATTTTTTCCAGTACATCATAAAAGCTGAAAAATGTAGTGTTTTCCATTGAATTTTCCGGCAAAAGCTTGGAATAAGTGGATCTTGACATTGCCTGAAGACCTCCCATTACAAGCCCGACAACCGCTGCAACACCATAGAACTGGTATTCAACCGTAGGATTTTCTTTATTAAGGAAGTATGCCCAGATACAGGCCACAATCCACAATACTACGGCGATGGATATTACATTTTTATTTCCGATTTTTCTTGATAATCTTGAGAATATAACTGCACCTATGATGGCTTCAATCTGGATAATGAGAAGGGTTCCTATAAGCTTATCCTGAGGAAGATTTATTTCACTTTTCCCGAACAGGGTCGCCATTAGGAAAATAGTCTGCATCCCTACACTGTAGAAAAAGAAACTGGAGAGGAAAAATTTAAGGTTTCTGTGTTTAAACAGCTCCTTTCCGACTTTAAATAATTCATTGAAACTTTCTCTGGCAATATCTTTATAGAAGCACAGGTTATCTTTCAATACTTCAAAAAAACCGCCCTGTTCTTCGTGTTTTTTAAAGATGTTTTTATAATTTAATAATACAAGATCTTTCGGAAGCTTTTCTTTAACATCACCGAACTGAGGCAGATGCTTAAAGGTATATTGTGAAAAACCAAACCACCAGGCGCCTGTCAGCAGGAAGCTTACCCTTGTGAACAAAAGTTGTTTTGCAGGGTCTCCCTTGGCTACAACCTGTATTAATAATAGACAAATAATTACCAAGACAACCGAACCGATATAGCCGTAAACATACCCTTTTGCGGAAAGTGCATCCTGTTTGTCCCTTGTAGCGATATCCGGAAGGAACGAATTATAAAATACAAGACTGCCCCAAAATCCGACACTTGCCGTAATACTGAACAGAAGCCCAAGGAAGACATTGTGCATACCGGTAAACATGGCCAATCCCATACAAGAAGTGGCCCCCAGATAACAGAAAAACTGCAGAAAGGATTTTTTATTCCCGATAGTATCTGCTAATGATGAGAGAAACGGAGACAACAATACCACGATAAAGAAAGAAATCGTTAACGAATATCCGTACACGGCATCCGGCTGGTATTCTTTTCCAAAAATGGTAATCATGTGTCTTACCGGAACATCAATCCAGGACTTTGTTTCTTCCACATATTCTTTCTTTTCGTACGCTGTAGTAAGAATGGAATAATAAATGGGGAAAATGGTAGAAGTAATAACGAGAGAGTATACTGAATTGGCCCAGTCATAGACTGCCCAGGCTTTCATAATCTTCGGGTTATTCTTTATGTTTTGAGTTTCGTGGTTCTCAATTTCAGACATTTCAAATAATATTAGTAGCACAAAAATAGGAAAAGGATCGAATATTCGTAAGTTTTTATTTTGTTTGGGAGAAATTTTATTATTGGCTTAAAATTAAATTGTTTTCATACTTGTTTATTATCACTGTGAAAAGTATTTTATCGCAAGAATAAATAAAGAAGATCTTAATTATTTTGAATGTTTTAAAGATAACAATGACACTTCGTTTAGTGAAGTAATACCAAATCTGTATTTTTGAATATGGTCAAAGATTGAATAACTGTCAAAACCTAGCCCTGATCGAACGGCATGTCTGAGCTCTTTTCCGGTTTTAGTTTTTGG
>NZ_JAYEDA010000050.1:0-500 GCF_034651565.1 Chryseobacterium sp. MHB01
TTTTGGGTTTGGATACGAGAGTCAATTGAAAATATAAAAGATGAAATTTTCTTCTGTTCTTCTATATGGGGGAAAGTAAATTCTATTTTTGACAACTTATCTTGATTGAGATTATCTTGTGCTGCCCCTTGCGAAAGATTTTGTATCTCAATTTTAAATTTATCAAACAGATACTTTACAAAAAGAACAATTGTTTTATTTTCCTTAGGAATCAATCCAATAATACTATCAGGAAAACAAGCTTTTATTTTAAGAATAGAAGTTTCAGCAATATTTGCAGCAATTGTAATACACAAAGTATCTTCATTCCATAATTTGCTTTGCAGTAATCCTGCTTCAGAATAAGTTTGCGTAAACTCAGTGAGATATAAACCTGCTTTTCGTACATCGCCAGTCTGTACAAAAGGATATTTACCTCCAAACAAAAATTCGGCATCTCTTGGTCTATGTTTGGATTTTCCTCTTCCGATGTTAGCAACTTCTCCCAATTTCTTCACCTC
>NZ_JAYEDA010000051.1:0-490 GCF_034651565.1 Chryseobacterium sp. MHB01
CACCGTGACTGTTACTGATGCTAATGCATGTACATTAACCAGAACATTCACTATTACTCAGCCTACAGCACTTAGTGCCACTACTTCCCAGACGAATATCGCATGTAATGGCGGATCTACAGGAGTAGCAACTGTTAACGTTTCAGGAGGAACAGCACCTTATACGTATTCATGGTCTCCATCAGGGGGAACAGCTGCAACGGCTACGGGCTTATCTGCCGGAACTTACACCGTGACTGTTACTGATGCTAATGCATGTACATTAACAAGAACATTCACTATTACGCAGCCAGCAAGTGCGGTAAGCGGAACAACGGTAGTAACAAACGTAGCATGTAACGGCGCTTCTAATGGCGCGATCAACTTGACTCCGGCAGGAGGAACAGCACCTTATACATTCAACTGGGGTGGTGGAATCACAACCGAAGACAGAACAGGCCTAGCTGCCGGAACATATACGGTAATCATCACTGATGCCAACGGATGTACT
>NZ_JAYEDA010000052.1:0-479 GCF_034651565.1 Chryseobacterium sp. MHB01
CTTTGGGTTTGAATTCTATTTTCAATAAGTGATAAAAACTTTGAGACTTTGTTCTGCTCCTCAATGGAAGGAAGCGGAAGAATAATGTCGGAGAAATATGAATAGCTAATCATTTTGCCATCTCTTATTCCCTCTAACTTCCTATTAAGATGGGTTATATATTTTGGAGTTTTAAGGTAATATTTAAAAAAAATTCTATCTATTGATATACTAGGTCTCAATATAATATATGCTGGGCTACATATACCTTTGTACTTAGAATATTCAATACCTCCTTGAAAACTCCTTAAACTAATAATAAAATCTCCAACTTCTACAACTTTATAACTTTCAACACTTTTATCGGTAACGGTTATTTTAAAATCAATTAAATCTCTCGGAATAGCACCATAGTCTTGTGTTATTGCGAGAATAGGCAAATCAGAATTATGTTTTTTGTTTGAAATATTATCAAATATTTCATTACCATATTTAAAGTT
>NZ_JAYEDA010000053.1:0-470 GCF_034651565.1 Chryseobacterium sp. MHB01
CTGATCAGCGACAAATGACTTCCCATATATTTCAGAATATTGTTTGAAATGGTAAGGCCAAGCCCCGTTCCGCCATATCGTTTGCTGATCGAACTGTTTTCCTGGGTAAATGCATTAAAAATATATTTCTGCTTTTCAACCGGAATACCAATTCCCGTATCTCTTACAGAAAACCGCAGTGAAATATTTTTATCATCCATGCGGAGCTTCTCCACTTTCAGCTCAATCTCTCCTTTTTCCGTAAACTTAACGGCATTTCCAAGCAAATTGATCAGGATCTGTTTTAATCTGGATTCATCGATCAGAAGTGTTTTGGGTAGTCCCGGCTCGATATTCAGGAGAAGTTCGATATTTTTTTTCTGCGACTGATAAAGGATCACATTGATGACCTGGCTCACCATGTCATACACATCGCTTTTCTCAATCAACAGCTCCAATTTTCCGGATTCTATCTTGGAAAAATCTAAAAT
>NZ_JAYEDA010000054.1:0-426 GCF_034651565.1 Chryseobacterium sp. MHB01
CGCGGTTGGATGACAAAGGTCAATGATCCCAAAAATCTTAACGGGAAACTGTTCGGATATGAAATCAAATATAATCAGGTTGAGGGACAACAAACTCCCGATCCGTTTGACAGCAGTTTAAAAGTATTGCCTAAATACAATGGGAATATTGCTGAAGTAGACTGGCGTACCAACACGGCTTCTTCGGATTACCTGAGAAGATACGGCTATGTTTATGATAAGCTGAACAGATTGTCTGCAGGTGTTTATCAAAGAGAAGATCGCCCTTCTGCTCAGGAATATTTTGAAAAAATGAGCTATGATTTAAACGGCAATATCACCAACCTGAAAAGGACAGCATCCCTGGAAGGAAATACTACGGCAGGATTAATTGATAATCTTAGTTATGTTTATTTCAACAATAACAACAGCAACAGACTGAAGACC
>NZ_JAYEDA010000055.1:0-407 GCF_034651565.1 Chryseobacterium sp. MHB01
AACTTTATCATTACCGATGAAGCGGGAACCAAATTTTACTTTGATAAGACCGATATTTCCTATGCTTATATGGCTGGAAATCCTCAGACATTTCCTGTTGGCTTTTACCTGTCAAAAATTGTGGATGTAAACGGGGTGGAACTTTTAAAATTTGAATATCAGGAAGATAACTATACATTTGGTACTGCGGGCATTCTGTACCCGGTAAAAAGTCTTAAAACAAAAAAAATTACAGCCCATGACTATGGTGAAATCAATGTAAACTATTCCTTTGATGCCACTAAGAGAAAGTCATACTCTGATCCGTTTCAACTGGAAAGTATAGAACTGAAAACCGTTTCAGGCAAAGTAGTTCAGAAATATGCATTTCAGTCGGTTTTAAGCGGTTACAATTACCCTTACGGTTA
>NZ_JAYEDA010000056.1:0-398 GCF_034651565.1 Chryseobacterium sp. MHB01
TAAGTTCCGGCAGATAATCCTGTAGCCGTTGCAGCTGTTCCTCCTGATGGAGACCATGAATACGTATAAGGTGCTGTTCCTCCTGAAACGTTAACAGTTGCTACTCCTGTAGATCCGCCATTACATGCGATATTCGTCTGGGAAGTAGTAGCACTAAGAGCCGTTGGCTGTGTAATAGTGAATGTTCTGGTTAAGGTACATGCGTTAGCATCAGTAACAGTTACTGTATAAGTTCCGGCAGATAAGCCCGTAGCCGTTGCAGCTGTTCCTCCTGATGGTGACCATGAATACGTATAAGGTGCTGTTCCTCCTGAAACGTTAACAGTTGCTACTCCTGTAGATCCGCCATTACATGCGATATTCGTCTGGGAAGTAGTAGCACTAAGAGCTGTAGGCTG
>NZ_JAYEDA010000057.1:0-337 GCF_034651565.1 Chryseobacterium sp. MHB01
TGAAGACAGAACAGGACTAGCTGCCGGAACATATACGGTAATCATCACTGATGCCAATGGATGTACTGCAACAGTTAATGCCACAGTAACGCAGCCAGCAAGTGCAGTAAGCGGAACAACGGTAGTAACGAATGTAGCATGTAACGGCGCTTCTAACGGCGCGATCAACTTGACTCCAGCAGGAGGAACAGCACCTTATACATTCAACTGGGGTGGTGGAATCACAACGGAAGACAGAACAGGTTTAGCTGCCGGAACATATACGGTAACTATCACTGATGCCAACGGATGTACTGCAACAGTGAGTAGAACAGTAACGCAGCCTACAGCTGTAACG
>NZ_JAYEDA010000058.1:0-319 GCF_034651565.1 Chryseobacterium sp. MHB01
AGAAGACAGAACAGGTTTAGCTGCCGGAACATACACGGTAATCATCACTGATGCCAACGGATGTACCGCAACAGTTAATGCCACAGTAACGCAGCCAGCAAGTGCAGTAAGCGGAACAACGGTAGTAACAAACGTAGCATGTAACGGAGCTTCTAATGGAGCGATCAACTTGACTCCAGCAGGAGGAACAGCACCTTATACATTCAACTGGGGTGGAGGAATCACAACGGAAGACAGAACAGGACTAGCTGCCGGAACATACACGGTAATCATCACTGATGCCAATGGATGTACCGCAACAGTGAGTAGAACAGTAACC
>NZ_JAYEDA010000006.1:0-266359 GCF_034651565.1 Chryseobacterium sp. MHB01
TTCTTTTTTTTTTTTTTTTTTTTTTTTTTTTGTTGGGGGGGGGGGCCCCCCCCCCCCCCCCCCCCCCCCGAAACTTTTATCCTTTCAAAGCAGCAATTTCATCTCTTAATTTTGCGGCTTTAATGAAATCCAGGTTTTTCGCCGCAGATTCCATTTCTTTCTGTTTTTGGGCGATTACCTTTTCAATATCTTCATTGGTATAGCTTGCTTTGGCCTCTGCAACTTTCTGAAGGATCTCTTTTTGGGTATACTTTTCATCGGGGAAATCTTTCGTTCTTCCCACTAAGCTTTCAGAAATCTTTTTATTTAAAGCAACAGGCACTTTTCCGTGTTGTTGGTTGTATTCCATTTGCTTAGCTCTACGATATTCGGTTTCATCCAGGGTGGCCTGCATGGATTTGGTGATCTTATCGGCATACATAATAGCTCTACCATTAAGGTTCCTTGCGGCACGGCCTACTGTTTGGATCATAGACCGGCGGCTTCTGAGCATTCCTTCTTTATCAGCGTCTAGAATGGCAACTAGTGAAACTTCCGGTAAATCAAGCCCTTCTCTTAATAGATTAACTCCAATAAGAACGTCAAAAAGACCGACTCTCAGGTCCTGCATGATCTGAATACGCTCAAGGGTTTCAACATCAGAGTGGATGTATCTTGTTCTGATTCCGAATTTTGTAAAATATTTAGTTAATTCTTCGGCCATCTTCTTCGTGAGGGTCGTTACCAGAACTCTTTCGTCAAGATCAGCTCTTTTCTGGATTTCCTCCATTAAATCATCAATCTGATTAATTGTAGGTCTGATTTCAATAATGGGATCCAAAAGACCGGTCGGACGAATAATCTGCTCAATATATGCTCCGCCGGTTTTTTCAAGTTCATAGTCTGCAGGCGTGGCGGAAACATAAATAACCTGGTTCTGAATCGCTTCAAACTCTTCAAACTTTAAAGGTCGGTTGTCCATTGCGGCAGGAAGCCTGAAACCATACTCCACCAGAGATTCTTTCCTGCTTCGGTCTCCGCCGTACATCGCATGTACCTGGGGAACCGTAACGTGGCTTTCATCAATTACCATCAGATAATCTTTTGGAAAATAGTCGAGAAGGCAGAAAGGCCTTGTTCCCGGTAATCTTCCGTCAAGATATCTCGAATAATTTTCAATTCCCGAGCAATAGCCTAATTCCTTAATCATTTCAAGATCCAGTTCGGTACGTTCCTGCAATCTTTTGGCTTCGAGAGGTTTTTCTACTGAATTAAAAAAATCAACCTGTTTTACAAGATCATCCTGAATATTCCGGATGGCGCCATTCAATGTTTCTTTTGAGGTTACGAAAAGATTGGCAGGATAAATCTGAATCTGTTCAAAACTGGAAGTTACATTTCCGGAAACAGGGTCGAAGCTTTGAATTTTTTCAATCTCATCTCCGAAAAACTGAATTCTCACCGCATTATCGGCATACGCCGGGAAAACATCAATAACATCTCCTTTTACACGAAATGTTCCTCTTTGAAACTCATTCAGTGTCCTGGAATATAAAGCGTTAACTAAAGAATGAAGAAGTGCCGTGCGTGTTACTTTCTCTCCGATAGCAATCGAAATAAGAGATTTATGAAATTCCGTAGGATTACCGATACCGTAAATACATGACACCGAAGCTACAATTAAAACATCTCTTCTTCCCGAAAGCAGACTTGCCGTAGCAGAAAGTCTTAATTTTTCGACTTCTTCATTGATGCTGAGATCTTTCTCAATATAAGTTCCGGTAGTGGCTATGTAGGCTTCCGGCTGATAATAGTCGTAGTAGCTGACGAAATATTCAACGGCATTCTCAGGAAAAAATTCTTTAAATTCCATGAAAAGCTGTGCCGCCAGTGTTTTATTATGGGCCAGGACAAGCGTTGGTTTCTGAACATTCTGAACGACGTTCGCTACCGTAAAAGTTTTCCCGGATCCGGTAACTCCTAAAAGGGTCTGGTATTTTTCACCAATTTTAATACCTTCGGTAAGTTTTTCAATAGCTTGTGGCTGGTCTCCGGTAGGTTTATATTCTGATTGAAGTTTGAATTGCATAGATAATTGTGATCTTATCTAACAAAAATACGAAAGATATATTTGTCATTTAAAGTATTCACTCACTGAAAAATGTTTTTAATTACAGAAATATTGTAAAATACAAAAGCACCCCCAAGGAGTGCTTTTTTTAATTTACTCGAAAGACATTGTTAGTGGCATTTTCATTCCGTATGGAACAGCTTTTCCATCTTTTTCTGCAGGTTTCCAGACCACATTTTCATTGGCTTTCTTAAATGCAGAAACTGCTTCATCATTAAAGGTTTTGTTATTGCCGGCAGCGTTGATATTGGTAACACGTCCATTTCCATCAACCGTGTAAGTAATGTCTGTTTTCATCATTTTTTGTTCTTTTCCATGTGTGATTTTAGATGCGTCAAATAAGCTGGCTACTTTATTTCTTAGCTCATTTTGGCCTCCGGGATATTCCGCAACAGTAGTAGTAGTTTGTAAATTGCTGTCGATTTTCGGTTGTATTTCCGAAGATTTATCGGTGCTTTTCTCTTTTTCCCGGCTCATTTTGCCTGAAGGAAGAAAGTTATTGGCAGGATTATCTTTTGTTTTTTCGACTGTTGAACCATCTTTCGCTGAAGATTTTATGTGTTCTTCTGCAAAATTTTCTTCTTTGTTTTCAGAATCTTTTCCTGGTATTTCCGGGAATATTTTGGCTGCACTTTCTACGTTTCCGGCATATGTTTTCTGTACAAATAATCCGAAAGCGATAAGTAATACAGGAATGCTGATTACTTTTTTGATGATGGTCATTTTAGACTTTTTAGTGTTCATCATAATAAATCTTTTTTTGGTGTTATTAAAATTGAATGTATGGGTAAGGTTATAGTTTTGATTTAAAATAATTTCGTCCAGAATTAAATTCTGATAATCTTTTATGTTGAAATCATTTTTTAAGACAGATTCATCTGCCAGAAATTCATGATTGGTAATAATGGCTTTTCGGTAAAAAAATATCGAAGGATTGAACCAGGTAAAGGCTTTCAGGATTTCAATAATTATAACATCGACGCTGTGCTTCTGTTCGAGGTGACTTTTTTCATGCAGAAAAATCCGTGGATCTATTTTACTGTCAATGAGATAATTTTCCCCTAAATAAATAGTATTCCAAAAGCTAAAAGGAGAGGTATACTCTTTGGTAATCAGGATATTTTGGTTGTGATACTTTATCCTCTTGCCCTTCATCTTTTTAATTACTAAAAATGAATGGATCAACTTTATTAAAAAAATCAGGGTAACAGTTCCGTAAATAATCCAGAGCCAGTTAATTAAGTTAAAATTTTCCTGTCCCTTAGTAATGTCTAAAACCTGTTGTGTTGTCTCAACGGTCGTTTGAATTCGATTACTCGGTTTTAAGTTTTCCGATTGAATAGAAATAAATGGAACGGCATAAGAAAACAGAATAGAAAACATTAGGTAAAACCTATTGAACCTATACATTTTTTCCTTCTGTAACAACACATAGTATACGGCCAGAAGCATAGAAGACCCTAAAATTATTTTTAAAATAATCATCATTTTTCGTCAATTTGCTTGTCAATAATTTCTCTGAGTTCTTTCAATTCTTCTTGTGAAAGTTTAGCATTAGACGTGAAAAAAGAGGCAAACTGCGTCACGGAATTATTAAAAAAACGGTCAATCATGGAAGACATTTCTTCCTTAAAATATTCTCCCTTTGCGACTTTCGGATAATATTCGCGGGAATTTCCATACAGTGTATACCCCACAAAATCTTTATTCTGCATTCTTTTCAGGAGTGTCGCGATTGTTGTTGTGGCAGGTTTAGGGTCCGGATAAGATTCTAAAATATCTTTCATGAAAACCTTTTCTTTTTCCCAGAGTATTTCCATAAGATCTTTTTCAGAATCGGTTAGTTTTATTTCTTTCATATTCTACAGATTTGTAATTGTTTCTACAAATGTAGAATAAAAATTTAAACCGGCAAGTTTTTGTGGCACTATTTTTCCATTCTTCAGCAAAATAATCCATCTTAATCATATGAAAACCAATAAATTTTATATTTCAGCGGTCAGTTTGTTTCTTATTCTGGCATCATGTAAAGAAGGCAAAGTTAATGCTCAGCAGGCGGGAAGCGACGGAAGTGTTGAAACAAAAGCACCGAATTCTCCGGAATATAAACCTGCCTTTACCGGACAGACGAGAATTAAAGCAGTAAAAACTTCAACACCTTACAAGGTTGAAGTCTTGAGTAAAGATTTAGGGAAGCCCTGGGGAATTATTAACCTTCCGGACGGAAGACTTCTGATTACGGATAAAAGGGGATATATGAATATTGTTTCCACTGACGGAAAGCAAATCTCAAAAATTGATGGATTCCCGAAAGTTGATTCCAAAGGTCAGGGCGGAATGCTTGATGTCGCTTTAGATCCGGATTTCGCCACCAACAATATTATTTACTTTAGTTTTTCAGAACCTTATGAAAAGGGAAATCATACGGCGGTAGGGAAAGGAAAATTGTCTCCTGATTTTAAAACTATTTCTGAAGTGAAAGTTATATTCAGAGCAACTCCAACCTATGATGGAGATAAGCATTACGGAAGCAGACTGGCTTTCGATAAAGATGGAAATTTATTTGTGAGCACAGGAGAACGGTCCGATAAGCAGACAAGAGTGTACGCACAGCGAACAGATAATTATTTAGGTAAAATACTAAAAATTACAAAAGAAGGAAAGCCTGCTCCCGGTAATCCATTTATCGGTAAAGCAGGGTTTAAACCCGAAATTTATGCATATGGAATCAGAAATCCTCAGGGAATGGCCATTGATCCCAACGGAAATCTCTGGGATGTGGAAATGGGACCGAGAGGTGGTGACGAAATTAATTTAATTAAAGCCGGAAAAAATTACGGATGGGGTGATGTAACCTACGGAATTGAATATTCCGGTGAAAAAATAAATAACGGAACGACTCAAAAAGCAGGAACTGAGCAGCCTGTATATTACTGGGATCCGGTAATCTCTCCAAGTGGTGTTACTTTTTACACCGGAAATATTGATGAATGGAAAGGAAACCTGATGATCGGATGTCTCAGCGGAGAACATATCAACAGAATTGTGATGAAGGATAATAAAGTAGTGGGGGAAGAAAGGCTTTTGTCGGACGAGAAAGAACGTTTTCGTGATGTGCTGAACGGAAGTGACGGCAATTTGTATGCGGTAACCGACAGCGGAAAACTATACAGAATTTCAAAAAAATAATCTTATTGTAGTCTTTTATATAAAGGTTCGGGCTCAAAACGAAGTTTTGAGCCCGAACCGATTTTAAGCTTCCTCAAGCTGAACCGTAAAATGTCTTAACAGATCCGGTTCCCAGGTTATCTTATAGCCTTTTGCAATCTCATCACGTCTTTCATAAACGTTTTTGATAGCAGCGGCAATATAATCCATATGGTTGTTCGTATACGTTCTTCTTGGGATGGCCAGACGTACAAGTTCCAGCTTCGGATAACGGTTTTCTCTTGTTTCAGGATCTCTGTCGGCCAATAATGTCCCGATTTCTACGGTTCTGATTCCGGCTTCTTTATAGATTTCAAGTCCCAATGTTTGTGCAGGATATTCCGAGCGGTCAACTTTTGGAAGGAAATTCAAAGAATCAATGAAAACAGCGTGTCCGCCGATAGGTTTCTGAACCGGAATTCCGTATTCGATTAATTTATTTCCAAGATATTCCACCTGGGAAATTCGGCTTTCTAAATAAGCGAATTCTGTCGCTTCATCAAGACCAACAGCTAAAGCAGCCATGTCTCTTCCGGCCATTCCACCGTAGGTAATGAAACCTTCATAAATAATGGTAAAATTAGAAGCTTTTCTGAAAACTTCTTCATCATTTAAAGCGATAAAACCTCCGATATTTACCAATCCGTCTTTTTTAGAACTCATCGTCATCCCGTCACCGTAAGAGAAAATTTCTTTACAGATTTCTTTGATGCTTCTGTTTTCCTGTCCGGCTTCTCTTTTTTTGATGAAATAGGCATTCTCAGCAAATCTCGCTGAATCGAAAAATACAGGTACTCCATATTTATCAGAAAGCTCTTTTACCGCTTTCATGTTTTCCAGGGATACAGGCTGTCCTCCGGATGAATTGCAGGTAATGGTAATCAGGCAGAAAGGGATATTTTCTTTTGGATACTTTTTATAAACTTCTTCAAGTTTTTCAATATTGATATTTCCTTTGAATGGATGAAGATCATTAATGTCAAAAGCTTCATCGATCGTACAGTCGATAGCGTGAGCTTTTCTGAATTCAATATGCCCTTTTGTGGTGTCAAAATGAGAGTTTCCGGGTATTACATCTCCTTCTTTTACCAAAACGGAAAACAGAACATTTTCTGCAGCTCTTCCCTGGTGAGTTGGTAAAAGATATTTAAAGCCTGTGATATTCTGTACAGTCTGGTGAAGCTGCTCAAAAGAACGTGATCCGGCATAGCTTTCATCCCCCATCATTAAAGCGCCCCACTGTCTGTCAGACATTGCTCCCGTTCCGGAATCGGTAAGAAGGTCGATAAAAACCTGTGAAGATTTTAGATTAAATAAATTATAGTTTGCTTCTTTAAGCCACTGTTCTCTTTCTTCTCTTGTTGACTGACGGATTTCCTCAATCATTTTAATGCGGAAAGGTTCCGCGTACGGTAAATTCATGATAGTATTTATTAGATTGTTTGTAAGAATTTTTATTTGAAATAATTTCAAATTCATCAAAGGATAATGTGTTTAAAGCTTTACTACTCCGGAGCTTTAAAGATATTATCATCGGAGTGGAATCCTGCAACGCCACCGCTCACCGCAAATTTCATTGCAGAAGCCGCTGTCATGCCCACTACCGGTTTGATGTTTTTTTCTTCCGTAACAATTACCCATCCTGAAATGGCGTAAGAATGCGGCAGGTAAACCGCTACATAATTATGTTTTTCCACGTCTGCCATTTCCTTCTGGGTGAGAAAGCCTATTCTCCAGATTTCAGGATTTTCATTGGTTTTTACCCAGACAGGATCGTTGAATTTTTTCTTATCTCCTACGAATGAAGACATGACATCTTTTGTAGGGGTATAAATGTGCTTAACGCCCGGAGTTTTTTCAAGAAGACGATCCATGGCATCAAAAAAGAACCGTCCGACTACAAATTTGTTTCCTAAATATCCTAAAATTGCTGTAAATACGATGGTTGAAATAAAAACCAGCCCGGGAATCTCTTTGGCTACCGAAGGAATAATATTGTCAATGGAGGTCACTACATACCAGATGACAAACATCGTCAGTCCGATAGGACCAATAATGACAAGTCCCTGAAAGAAGTTTTTCAGGAAAAAATTGGCAATATTTTCAAACGTCAGCTTTTTCAATTTTAAAATATAGTTTTATCCGTGGATGGTTTCTCCTTTTCCGTAAGACTGGATAATTTTTGCTTCATATTCCAGCCATTCTTCCCATCTTGCATTTACTTTCTGCTCATCGCCCAATTGTCTTGCAAATCCTATGAATGTGGTGTAATGATTGGCTTCGGAGATCATTAATTCTCTGTAGAACGTTTTAAGCTCTTCATCTTTGATGTTCTCTGTAAGCACTTTGAATCGTTCACAGCTCCTTGCTTCGATCATGGCCGCAAAAAGCATCTTATCAACAATAAGATCATCTCTGTTGCCTCCTTTCTGGATGAAGTTGACCAATTCGTTCACATAATCATCTTTTCGGGTACGGCCGAATATATATCCTCTCTTTTTAATAATCTCATGAACCTGTCTGAAATGTTCCAGCTCTTCCTGCGCGATGGCAAGAAGTTCGGTTACGATTTCAGGATATTCAGGAAGCATTGTGATCAGCCCGATAGCGTTGGTAGCCGCTTTTTGCTCACACCAGGCATGATCCGTTAAAATTTCTTCAATGTTTCCTTCTGCAATATTTGCCCACCTGGGATCGGTAGGAAGTTTCAACTTAAACATGTTTCAAATTTTGTGTAAAATTAAAATATTTTGTGATATGACAGAAGTTTTATTTTGTTTGAAAATTTTCATTTAAATTCATGTTTTTTATGAATTATGTAAACTTGATGGTACTTTTTTTGTTATTGTTTTAAAACCAATTAAAAATATAAACATTATGGAAACAATTACAGCTATTAAAAGTAAAATGAATGCCTTACTTGCATTTGCATTTTCAGTATTCATGTCTATTTTTTCGTTTGCACAAGATACTGCCGGTGGGGTAGTTACTACAGAAAACAATACCACAACCACCACAGAATGGTATGCCAATCCGGTGTATATTATTGGAGGGGCTATTGTTCTCATTATCATTATAGCATTGATAGCGAGGAGCGGAAGAAGAGACTAATAAAAAATAAAAAACTGCTATTTAATAGCAGTTTTTTTTCGCAATATTTCCAGGATATTCCATCCAATGCTGTCTACTTTCTTTAATACAGCTGAAATCCCAAATGCCAGAAAAACATTAATGATATAAATTAATATCATTAGAATCCACCAAGGCATTTTTTCTTTTAAGGGAACTACCAAAAAATAAACGAGCGAAGAACTTATTCCCTGGGCGAAATAAAAAAAGATGGCATTTTTACCAATGTATGTTACAAAGCTTTCTGCCGAAATTTTTAACCGGTTATAAAATACGAATAATGTTACCAGAGAAAACATCGCCCAGATGATGTACGGAATTTTAGGTGGAAATTTATTTCTGTTGATCTTATAAAAGATCTCATTTCCATAATACCAAAACATCCATATTAACGCTGCAGCTACCAAAGTATACAAAGCCGGAATCATTTTATCAGGTATTTTTTTGCCTTTCATTCTATTTCCGATCAGAAAAATTGCAAGATAAAATGCTACGTATCCTACTTGTCCGTCCGGATATATTTCAGGAAAAATATTAAACAGCAGTGTTAAAACAACACATAGAGCGATAAACCAATTGATATGTTTAGGAAAAAACCGTAAAATCAAGACTCCGAAAACCGTCAGAATAAAATATACTTTCAGATACCAGAAACTTCCCATGACTACCGGGAAAGTGTCGGCATTGGTATATTGATGCAGGTACCAATTTCCAAGATTTTCCCATTGTGGCGATGTTGAAATACTATTAATTGTATATTTCGATCCAAAGGTGGAATAAAAGTTCTTTAGCCATTCAAGAGAAAAAAAATTCAGGCCAAAAATTTTAAAGAAATAATCCATAAAAAACAGAAAGGTCACAAAAATCATGTATGTGATCTGTAGTTTCAGTAATCTGTAAAATGTTTTTTCGATATTGGAGCCCGAGGTTATTCCACTTAAAGCATAAAATAGAGCCACATCAAAAACCAGAGAAAATACTCTCACTTCTGCCGGGATATAAAATTGTCCGGACCAAAATGCCGTATGAATAAATATGATAGAGAGTGTTGCCAGCCCTTTTGCAAAATCAATATAGAGATCTCTTTTCATTATATATAGATAATGCATCAAAAGTAAATAAACTTTATGAAATATTTTTAAAAAGAAAAGAGACAGGAATATTGGCCTGTCTCTAAGAAAGATATATCGAAAATGAATGTTACTTTAAATTTTTGAAATCTTCAGCAGAGATTTCTCCCGTCTGAATTTTTTTCAATTCATCAAGATATTGGCTCATGTAAGCATCAAGCTCAGGATATTGAGCATTTTTTGCAGTTTTATAAGTTCCGTTTAAAACGCCCTGATAATAATAGAAGAAATTATAATCAAATGCAGATGCGGTAAGATCATATTGTCCTAAAAGGAAACCTAAACGTACAGCAGATCTTCTTTGTGGCGGTGTTCCGTGATGACCCGGACTGTTCGTCTGGTAATCTCCGATGCTTTGTGCAAATTCATAGGCCGCTGCGATTTGTGTAAAACTTGTTTGGTTATAACCGTTCGGTCTTCTTAAATAATATCCTGCAAATCCGTCTGCTTCCAGTTCATTAGGTCTTGCCGTAGATTCGTTTACTGAAGGAAGTCCGAAGATGTATTGCAGCTGGTGTCCATATTCATGGGCTAAAATCATAGCGTTAACAATATCTCCGCCTTTGGATTTGGCATCATAATAAATGGCATATCCGTAATAAATTTTACCCGTTGAATACGAAATCGCATTATATGTAGAATTATAATTCGACGGATCGTTTACAAAACGAAGCGTAGGATTGCTTCTTCCCCAAAGACTCGCAATTTTTGTCATTTGCGAATTCATAAAGTTAGTATCTGTAGAATTCTGTAAAGATGTCAGTAAAACGGCAGAAGAGCTCCAGTTTTGGTCTACATAATAACATACTTTCTCTAAAGCATTGGGTTGTTCGATTCTTTGACTTTCGGTTTGTTGTTCTGGCTGTACCGGAGTTTCCAGTGTGTCGTCGTTACATGCTGACAAAGAAAGTGCAGCAATTGCTCCCGCCAGGATGCGGAAATTAAAGTTTCTTTTCATATAAAATATTTTGGTTTAGCGAAGATATATTATTTAACGGGAAATAATATCACTTTATTGTGATAAATTATTCAAAACATAGTTAAAATTTAATTAAAAAAGATTGGATTGAATTTGAGGAGATTAGAAAATATTTCTTATATTTGCACCTCGAAATAACTAAAAATTTTATAAACAATGTTTGCAATTGTAGAAATAGCAGGGCTTCAATACAAAGTTGAGCAAGACCAGAAGTTGTTTGTAAACCGTTTATCAGGAGACAAAGGAGGTAAAGTATCTTTCGATAAAGTACTTCTTACTGTAAACGGAGCAATCACTGTAGGCGCCCCAGCTGTAAGCGGAATCACTGTAGAAGCAGAGATCCTAGACCACGTAAAAGCTGATAAAGTAATCATTTTCAAAAAGAAAAGAAGAAAAGGTTACAAAGTGAAAAACGGTCACAGACAATCATTAACTCAAATTCAGATCACTGGTATTACAGGATTTGAAGGAGCTAAGAAAGCAGAAAAACCTGCTAAAAAAACAACAAAAAAGGCAGATGCTGAAGCTGCTGAAAGTGCAGAATAATTGTTAAACCAAAAAACCTTAAAATAAAATGGCACATAAGAAAGGAGTTGGTAGTTCCAAAAACGGTAGAGAATCTCACTCTAAAAGATTAGGGGTAAAGATTTTCGGTGGTCAGGAAGCTATTGCCGGAAACATTATTGTTAGACAAAGAGGTACACAACACCACCCAGGTGCAAACGTGGGAATTGGTAAAGATCACACTTTGTTCGCTCTGGTAGACGGTAAAGTAGTTTTCAGAAAGAAAGCAAACAACAGATCTTTCGTATCTGTAGAAGCAAACGCATAATTTAAGCGTTTCATAAAAATTAAAACCTCAGCAATTTGCTGAGGTTTTTTATTTTATCAAATTACAATCACGAATGAATATATTTCTTATATTTAACATCAAATCAAACAAAATTTAACTGATATGAAAAATTTAAAGAAAATCACAAGACAGGATCTTAAAGAAGTTACGGGAGGTATCGCTCCTGTAAAAGAATGTTTACCATGCAATATTTATTGCAGTATTCCGGAAGGAGAAAGGCCTCCGTGTAATATTGTTTATATTGTAGCACATTGCAACGGATGTAAAGATTATCCTGTAGAGTCCTAAGAAACAAAAATCTCCTTCACGAAGGAGATTTATTTTTCCTGCTAAAAGTTTACCTGGAATCCGGCTTTTATGCCAAAGGTTGAAATATCAGGTCGGTCAAGATAATTTCCTCGCCAGTTAAAGTCTACCCTGAAAATTCTCAGGTTTCCAAAACCTATATTCTCGATTCCGAAACCATATTCGTAATAAATATGATCAGTAGGAGCAGAGTATTTAAAGCCTTCCACGTTAATGGCTTTAGAAGCGTCGCTCAATGTACCGTATGCTCCTCTGATAAAGGCTATTTCTCTTAATTTCAGTTTTTTAATTAACGGAATAAAGGAAAGAATCTTACCGTTAAAATGATGTTCCAGATGAAGTGTTGTGTAAGTGTCTGCTACAAATTCATAATAATTCAGCTGTGCAAAAGTATTCTGTGCAAGACTGTACGACTGATTTCCGGGAATCACATTCTGCAGCGCCAAAGGAACAGTGTCGAAGTTCTTTCCGGCTTCAAAGTTGACCTGCAGTTTTCCCCAGCTTCCAATTAAAAACGGCTTGTAGAAAAGGAACTGTAGTTTATTATAATTAAAATCAGATCCGAATAATCCTTCCACTCCTTTTGTGTATTTTAAGACAATGGTCGGAGCCAGAGTTCCATGCTCATAACGATCAATCCCGGTCTGGGAAAATTTCGCTCCCGGTCTTGCGATCAGGCTAAGCGTAAAGTGCGAATCGTTTGTGGTTTTCCTTAAAGCACCATCTTTATAGTACATCAGGCTGAAACCATCGGGATTGGCAGATTTAATGCTCTGCATCGTTCCGTCGAGCCTGATCTGGAAGTTCTTCCAAGGTTCGATTGAGGTAAAGACGTTTGTCTGATTAAGCGAGCTTAAAGATGCATTTTCTCCTCTTGCAAAAATGGTTGAAGAGGCAAAAGTCCTGGCCATAATCCCGTCATCATTGGTAAGCTGTACTCCCAGCTGAAGTATATCTCTCCGGGTTCCGGCTCCTACGGTAAACCTGTTTACCCTGTTGAACATGAATCTTGCTTCGGCTCCGTATTTTACCTGCTGGTCTTTGAAACCGTAAGCCGTATAAAACTGAACCCTCCACGGATCATTTCTCGTGAAATAAGTTCTTGCGCCCAAACGTATTCTGTCTCCTTCTACCTCATTTTTACCGTAAACAGAGAAAATAGGACCGATATCAATGCCTAATTTTTTCACATTATAATAACCGGAACCCAACGTTTCATACAGTTTTACTATTCTGTTGAATTTCGGAGTCTGCTGAAGTTTATCCAACATGTCGTAGATTCCCTGTTCGGTTTTAGATAAAGAATCGGGCCTTGCTTTAAGCCAGTAGGCATCATCTTTGTCTGTGAAGCTATCAGAATATTCTTCTTCTTTTCGTTTGAAAACCTGATCTTCCAAAGGTTTGTTAAATTCATATTCGGAATAATCGACCGACCGTTTGGCAACAATACTTTTTGCGGTTTTCTTTTTGGAAAACGGCGTCATTTCAATTTCGGTAACAAATTTTCTCGGTAAAAAAGTATTTTCGTCGGGATTATCATACTCCAGTTCGGTAGAAATCCCGTTGATGAAATTAACATTGATTTTCTGGGTGGATTTTAAAGTGGCTCCCAGCACGGCATAACTGTCTGTATCAATATACAGATAACCCTGAAAAGCCAGAACTTCCGTTCTTTTCGGCTGATACCTGATCTTAAAAGCATTTTCTCCCCGAACGGAAACGGTGTCAATTAAATTATAATCATACGTGCTGAAACCTGTTTCTCCCACAGGACTTGGAAAACCGATATCGAAATAATTTAAAGTATTATCATAGATATTAATATCCCGGTAAAGGTTTTTGGCGGTAAGCGTTACGATCTGGTTGTCCTGAAACCCGGATGTTTTTTGTGCGACCAACAGTCTTTTTGTTTTTTTTGAAGGTCTGTTTTCGCCGTAATTTTCATACACCGCTTCATTAAGAAATACAGGAAGTCCTATTTTACCACTGGCGGTAGAATCTTTATAATCGAAAATAAATTCAAGTTTATTGAAAATTTTTCTCTTCATAAAGGCGCTGTCAAGGTTGTTTGCGTCAAACTGGATTTTTTCGTACTCTTTATAGGTGTACGTATCGAATTTATCCAATCCGTTATTTCTTTTTCTGGCCCAGACTTTCTGCATGATGGCATACGCCGGGTTTTCCTTTTTATTTTTATATTTCGGTTTTTCGTTGTGGATCACTACTTCTTCGATGTTGCTTACTTTTTCCTGCGAAAGTTTTACAAAAATATTGTTGGCATTCTCAGGAGTAACATCTACGCTTTCTAGAGCGTAATTTTTTCTTAAAAACTTCAGCTTGTAAATAATGCTGTCCGACTGAACGGCAAAGTTTCCCGAAGTTGTTGTTAATGCAGCCTTATTGCTTTCATTAATAAAGATATCGACACCGCTGATTTCTTTATTGGTTTTGGCGTCTGTAATTTTTCCGCTGGCAGCATTTTGGGCATATACAAAATGGGAAAGGAGGATAAAAATTAAAAAGGGATAATATCGCGGTCTGTTAATTAACATTTGTTGTTCTTCAAGCTATTGCATAAACAAAAAGTATGCAGATTTATTGTAATGGTTCAATAATATTTAATTTTTCAAGTAAATAAATACAAAACTGCAAATGTAAGGAAATAACATGATTGATAAGTTGCTGTGCTGTTATTATTTTGTTAAAGTGATTGGTGGTTAATAAAATAAAAAAAGACCTACATTGCTGTAAGTCTTTTTGCTCCTCCTGCTGGGCTCGAACCAGCGACCCTCTGATTAACAGTCAGATGCTCTAACCAACTGAGCTAAGGAGGAATTTCCTGTTGTTTTAGTGGTGCAAATATAAAAGGAATATTAATATCAAACAAATTTTTGGTTTAAAAATAATGAGAATTTTCCTGTAACAGCGGGCGATGCAAGCTATATAATTATTTTTCAGGAGATTAAATTTATCTTACCGGAAAATATTATTTCAGAACAGTTAAATAAAAAAAGACTTACATTTCTGTAAGTCTTTTAGCTCCCCCTACTGTGCGATTATCGAACCGATTGCTTTTGATTATTAAATAGTTCCATCAAAACACGACTCATTTTGGGGATCGAACCATTTTAATTTTTTTCTTTATGTTTGTTTGTGGAGTGAGGATAATTTACGCCATATAATGAGACCATAAACAAATATTAAAATGTCAATTCTAAAATGCTCTCCGTGATATTTTCCGATGTAAACATTATAAATACAAAGAAAATCATACAAAAGTTGGAATAGAATTAACCCAAGTAAAAGATACGTAGAAGAATTTTTCTTATACGATATTACTGACAATGCAAAAAATAAATAAACGACGTTACTAATAAAATGAGATTTATATATTTTTCAGTAGAATTTAAAAAAGCAATATCTAAAAGCGAGAAATTGGGAATTATCTTAAATTGATAGCTAAAAGAGTTAGTTTTAGTTATCCAAAAATCTATTCCTACAAAAATTGAAACTACGAATCCCAATACAAATAATATTAATACTGTTTTCTTCATTATTTATAAAGTTGACTCCATTGAACAGGAGATATGACAGATATTTTGAGGAGTTAGTAAAGTTTACCAAAATCTATCCAAATTACAAAGCTGTTGTTACTGAAAGAAATTCTTTATAAATCAAACAATAGGCATAGACCTTTTACGAGGTTTTAGAAAGAAATAATCCCCTCCGTTTTAGAGGGGATTTTGTTTGGCTATAATATATAGGTAACACAAGCTTGGATTATTTTATATGTTAAAATACTGATTATCAATTATTTATTAAAACCAAAAGGCAGATTGGATTTTTACATGTATTTTATCTGATTTTTTTTAAATAAAAAACGAAATGTTAAAGACAATTACAATCTATTTTTTTAAAGTTTGGACTAATACGAATATTATTTTTTACATCATCGAAGATTTTATTAGCAGATTCTTTTTCTTCTGGTATATAAAAGTTTATTAACTCTTTTTTGTTGTCAAAAAATGTACTCCAAACATAATCCTCATCATAAAAAGATGTATTATTCTTAGATTTATCTTTATTTAGAAATATTTTTTTAGATTTTCCAATTGATTTTTTTAAAAACTTCAAATCCTCATCAGTTTTACCCACTAACAAGATTGTTATGTTGCCATATGTTTTTTTAATTTCTTTGGATGATATAATCTTAAAAGTTTTTATATCACCAGAAGTGAGTTCAAAATCAATATTATAGTTTCCTTCTTTATCCTTCAAGCTTATTAAGGTTAAATAATTTTTATCCAAATTAACTTCTTTGCTAATCAGGTTTTCTATAAAAACATTTATAAAAGGATTTAGGGAAAAACAATCACTCTTTTTTGTTTGTGAAATAGCATTATTAAAAAATAAAATAAATGCTATAATATAAATTTTCACATCCTTAATTTGCATGACTGAAATTAGATTTAACTTTTGAGAATATCTTTATCTATTAATATTTCCTCTTACAGAGTCTTTCAATATGAGATTTTTTCCATTAATTTTATAAATATATTCTGGATACATAGCATCGTTAATTACAAAATCTTTTTGAGTAAATTTTTCTAAGTTTTTTTGAAAATATTTTTTCACAAAATTTTTTCCAATTCTGTTATTGTCTATAATGTAAGTAGCTTTTAAAGTTTCATCTTTATAGATACCATAGAGATTTTTCTCCTCACGATTTACTCCAATAGGACTAAGAGTAACAGATAGAGTGCTGTCTTGATAAAAATAAACTTCATAAACATAAATCGAATTCTCGGGAGTTTCTTTAAATGGATTTTTTTTCTGATAATCAATTAAAACATTATACAAATTATCATTTAAATCTGTATTGTTTTTTTTCTTTTCACATGAAGTAAATAGGAAAAAAGCAAAAGCTGAAATTATTGTGACTTTCATTATTCTGAATCTTAGATTATTGTTAATTTATCTAACGAGTTTAATTCCTGTAGGGGTAATATTATATAGATTTCCTGATTTTGGAAAATAAGTTTGATACTTGTAATTGATTGGTTTACCAGTACCATTTCCTCTTACATTGTAATAATCCCCAGAAATTTTTGTTCTTCCATTTTGTGATTTATACCCCATAGAGTTTATTTCTGTAAAAGTACTATCATAAGTATCTTTGCTTGGATGATTATGTTTCAATTTTATTTCACTGCCATCTTTGACACCGATTTGGTTCATACCTGGTGACCTTTCATCTGAATTATAAGTTTGTAGAGATATGAATTTTTTATCATTTATCTTAAAATCAGTCAGTGAAAATTCAACTGTAGAGTTTTTGGCTGAGAAATCAAACAATTTAGACATGTCATTTTGGGTAGATTCTGTACTTTCTTTTATGGCTTGGTGATATGCTGGATAGCTATCTGATGTATTCCCATCTCTATAATATTGTAACTGTCCAACTATTCCTTTTTGAACCGTAACACTATTGCTTTTGTCCACGTTCCCTTTTTTATCAGAAGCAAACAAAGTATCAGTTTTATCATCAGTTTTTTCTATAAGCTTTACTTGACCATTTTGAAGTAATTGAAAGTTATCAAGAACACCTCTACCATCAGGGTCAATGTTTTTTATTGGGTTATTCATAACCATATTGTAAGGAGACCAACTTGAATACTCTTCACTCAAAGGGTCAGGTGAAAACCATCTCCCTGCTGTATCCAAATAAGGTTGTGCATCTGGGTCACTTAAATCTATCTCTCGGAACTCAACAATCTCTTTTGTCTTTTTGTTGAACCTTACTGAACCAATACTTACGATGGAATCCTTATCATGAAATTCTAAATATTTTCCTTTACTGAGTGTAGCTACTTTAGGGTAATAACCATATTTCTTAAAGGGATTTCCAGCCTCAATATTTTTTCTCCTTCTTTCTGCTTCCTCTGGAGTTAATGGGTCTCTCGATTTCAAAACCTCATCCATGTAAGGTCTGTTTCTTTCCTCTTTGGTAAGCTTTACAGGGTTAATATATGGTTTCTCTGCTTTGGGCTTAGTCTGGGTTTTGCTTTTTTCTTGTGCATGTGTAAATCCTGCTATAAGAACAAAGCCAGTCAATACAATTCTTTTCATAGTCATTTGTTATTTCGTAAAGTTATTTAATAATTTTTTATTCTCGTATTTTTCTCTTTCTGTTTTTAGTGACACCAGCCAGTCTAAATACATTTCCTCTGGCATCTGTCTGTATCCCAGCTCATAGATATGAGTATATTCTTTAGTCATTAACTCCATGATTTCTTTAGCTTTTGGGTCTTGTTGAGCCTTTTTTATGTTTTCAGGATTGGTAGAACTCAAATTCTGTTTATCCATCAATTTTTCAAACTGTGCTTTGTGAGTTTCAGCTCTTAGGATTAAGGCTTTGGCAAAGTTGGGGTAAATCTCTATTGCCCTATTTACAGCCTTTAATACAAAACCTCCATCATTGTCAGGAAAATTCCTGTTGTATGCCTGTGCTAAATCAAACAAACATAAAGCAAGGCTTTCTTTATTGCTCAGGGCTTTCATAAACACACCATTTTTGATGGCATCTAAGTGAATGTATCCAGAAGCCATTAGCCATGAATCCTGTGGAAATATACCACTTGTAAGTTCCGTATTATACCAACCATCAGATTTGATTTGATGCTTGATATAAACATGATTCGGTGCTAATGCCAGATTTGCATCTACTCCCAATTCCTCAGCTAAAATCTTGTATAGATAAGGCATTGAATTACAATTTCCTTCTTTAGTCATTAGTAATTTTGAGACAAAAAGGTTTGTTATATCATTATGCCCGAAAACATCTTTAAAGTCATAGTTAAAGGGCTTGTATTGAACTACGGTATCTTTAACAGCAATGGGTAAAGACTGGCACATAATAGAATACACTGCTGCATATTTGCTTACTTTGTCTTTATCAGATTGTTTATAGGTTAACTCCCTGTTTGCAATGATTGCCTTTGCAAATCTTGTCAAAAACCTGACTTGATTATTCAGTTGAACTGTGTCTAATTTTCCCTGAAAATAGGCATTCTCTACACTAAATACAGCATCTTTAAAACTGTATTTCTGTTTATCATTCACCATGTTGTCAATGGTCTGATAAGCATCATCGTAAAATTGATTACTTTGGGCTTTAACCATCCCACAGCAAAGCCACAAGAGCATTAAAAGCAAAGTTGTTTTAGTTTGTAAATATTTTTTCATTAAAAATGTTTGGGGTCTATCTTAAAATATTGAGCCTTCTCTTTTGATTGCTCGGATTCTCTTCTCTTTTGTTCCTGAGCTTGTTTCAAAGCTTCCTGTTGTTTTTGCTTTTCAGCATTAACCTGTCTCATTCTTTCAGCAATTTCTTCACTTTTCTGCCTGTTAGATTCTCCTTTCATATTACCTAACCACTGCTCATAAGCTCCTTCTGGCATCATTACAAATCCCAGATTATCAATATTATTAAACTGGGCTTTGGTTTCCTGCAATATGGCTACTGCCTTAGGGTAAAATCTTATCTTTTTAAGGTCTTCTGGATTTTCTAAATCTGTAACACCTAACTGACCAGCTACATAAGCTAATCTTGCTTGTTGGTACATAGATTTAAGCTGATTAGCATAAATATTGTTAGGTGAGTATTCCAATGCTTTGTCTAATGTATTTCCAACAAACTCATCCATTCCGTATTTATGAATGTACCCATTGGCTAAATCAGCATAAAACTGTGCTAAAAGTTCCTTTTTGCTAAGGTTTTTCATATAAATATCATTCTGTAAAGCCTCAGATTTGATATATCCAGATTCCAGAATTAAAGAATTGGCTGTAAAAATACCATTGGTAAGTTCTGCATTTTGCCATTCTCCCTCACCATCCAAAAACTTGATATAAGTATGATTAGGGGCATAAGCTAAATAGGCTTCGGTATTCATCTCTTCTGCTAACATCAGATATAGTAAGGGCATTGAGTGGCATTGCCCTGAACCTGTTTTTAGAAGTTTTGAAACAAACATTTTGCTCCAATCCTTTGCACCCATATAGTCCTCAAAATCGTATTTGATAGATTTATTCTGAACACCTCCAAGCTTCATACCTTTAGACAGATACTCAAAAATCATCAGGTTTTTGTCCGTATTGCTTTCAGTATCCTGCTTTCTGTCTTTCATTTTCTGTAAGAGCTGTTTTGCTGTTTTCTGAATTCCAGATTTAAACTGATTGAGATTTTGTTTACCTCCATAATAAGCATTTTCTACAATGAAATTGGCTTCGCTTATAGGGTAGTTTTCAGTATTGAGTGATGCTAATTTGTTGTAAGCATCGTAATAGGCTTGTGTTCCTGCCTTTCCTGATAAAGAAGGAAGATTGTAAAATGAATGTTCTAAGGCTTGTTGCCTGTTGTATTCTTCTTTTCTGTTTGTGAGTTCCTGTTCCTGAGCAATCCTTTTAAAGTCATCCTGAAACATTCTTTGGTTTTGCTGTTCTATCTTTGAACTTCTTTGCCTGGATAAGCCACCATGAGGAACCGATGGAACAACAGACCGTGCTGGACTTCCATAATTTGAATTGGAAAAAATGCCCAGATTACTTGGATTGGGAGCTTGGGAAGTGGGAAAATTAGGTATCTGCCCCAGTCCCCATATACTTACACACAGCAAAGGCAAAAACTGTAATTTTTTCATCATAAATAATAATTTTTCTTGTGCATTAGAAGGTTTACAATGTTACAAAAATTCATTGAGCTGTGAAAATCACAAAGCCAATGTAGACATTAATGTTTACCCACTGAGCAAATATAAAAGATAATATTGACATCAATGTCAATAGACCCTAACAAATTTATATCCTATCAAAAGAATCTTGGAGAGAGACTGAAAACTATCAGGGAATCTCAGGGGTATTCCTTAACCGATTTGGCTTCTCTGTGTGATTTGGAGAAAACTGCTATTTCCAGAATTGAAAATGGCAGAACCAACATTACTTTCAAGACAGCTATTGTACTTTGTAAAGCTTTAAAAATTGAACTTAAAGATTTTTTTGATATTCCAATAAATTGAGCTTTTCATTTTATCTTTATTTCCATTTAATTACTTTTCTCCAAATGTAGAATAGGGTAACGACAAAACGTGTCACATTAAAATTTAATTTAAAGTTATTATGAAAATTATATGTTGAGAACTTTGGTTTTTTCCAGAATGTGAAAACCTCTTTTTATGTATCGTGCAAGTACCTATATAGAAAACAGCCCCACCCATGATTTTTGATTTTGTGTGTACTCCCCTAAAAACTCCAGATTTTGGTCTTGAAAAATGATTTTGATAAGATTTGTAAAAAAAAGTTCTAAAATTTTATAGAATGGTAACAGTTTTTGTTAGAAATGAGCTTGAATTTTTAGTTACCTTGACCGAAACCTTGACTTCATTTTACTATTTTTTGATAAAAGCCTTGACTCAAACCTTGACCTTGACAAAAATAAAAACACCTACATTGATGTAAGTGTTTGATTTTCAATGGCTCCTCCTGCTGGGCTCGAACCAGCGACCCTCTGATTAACAGTCAGATGCTCTAACCAACTGAGCTAAGGAGGAATGTCCTTTGTTTTAAGTGGTGCAAATATAGGACGAATATTTATACCCTGCAAATATTTTTTTAAAAATTTTACATATTACAATTTCCCTGCAAATATTTTGAAAATATCGCTTCCGAAAATCAGGATCATTAAGCCTAAAAGGAAGATTACACCAATCATCTGGGCGTTTTCAAGAACTTTTTGAGGCACCGGTTTTCCAACAATAATTTCATATAAAGTGAAAAGCACATGGCCACCATCTAACCCCGGAATCGGAATTAAATTCAGGAAAGCCAGCCAAACCGAAAACATGGCCGTAAAACTCCAGAATGCAACCCAGTTAACAGAAATATTACCGTTCGCATCTTTGTCAACAGGCATATTTTTAACGATGGCAATCGGTCCGCCCACGTTTTTATATCCCTGAATTTTTGAATTAAACATGATTTTAAACTGCTTTACCTGCATGGTAAGCGCTTCAATGGTTCTTACAAAACCTCTTGGAATCGCTTCTCCGAAAGAATATTTTTTATTGGTAGTAACATTCGAAAGGGTCTTTTGAGCAGTTTTTATTCCTAATTTACCATTTTTATCAACTGCTGCAGAAACCGTTTCAGAATTGCCGTTTCTAAGAACCTCAATTTGTACTGTTTTTCCTTTATTTTGATTCAGAACAGTTCCTACCTCATCAAAATACTGCGTTGGCTGTCCGTTAATAGCAATTACTTTGTCTCCTTTTACCAGTCCGGAAGCTTTTGCTGATGGTGTTGCCAATGAATCAATAATCATTGGGAATCTTGGTAGGATGTATAATTTCGCTTCTTTCTGCTTCAGAACATCCGCAACACCGTCTTTATTAATCGGGAAAGTGGTTTCTTTTCCATCTCTTAAAACGGTTACATGGTCTCCCAATAAAATATTGATGGAAGCATTTTCCAGCCTTTCGGCAGGTTTTCCGTCGATGTTTATGATTTTATCGCCATTCTGGAATCCCATTTTTTTCCCGGCTTCCGTTACGCCAATTCCGCTGTTGAATTTCGTAAGGTCGGTGTATGTTTCACCATTAAAAAGAGAAAGGCAGGTGTAGATGAGCCAGGCTAGGAAAAAATTCACGGTAACACCTCCCAACATGATAATCAGTCTCTGCCATGCCGGTTTCGATCTGAATTCCCAAGGCTGTGCCGGCTTCTTCAGTTGTTCGATATCCATGCTTTCATCAACCATTCCGGCAATTTTTACATATCCTCCGAAAGGCAGCCAGCCGATACCGTATTTTGTCTGTTCGGGATGTTTTCTCCAGTCACTGTCCGGAAGTTTTGATATATCGATGGGAACTTCTTTCTTTTCGCCGTTCACTTCAATGATTTCGGTATCCGGAAGGTTTTTGGAAAGAAATTTATACTGCCATTTTCCATTGATTTTTTTCATTGAAAAAATTGAGAACCACGGGTCAAAAAACAGGAAAAATTTCTCTGCTCTGGTTTTGAACCACTTTGCGGGTAAGAAATGCCCAAGCTCATGAAGAAGGACTAAGATAGAAATGCTCAATATAAATTGAAACAGTTTGATTGCTATTTCCATTAATGCTTTTGTATGTTAATTTGCAAAGGTAACAATTCTCAAAACTATGCCAAATAAAAAAGCTTCCCGAAACGAGAAGCTTTGTCATATAATATGATGATTTATTATAAATTAATAGAAACACCAAGACTGCCATTGTTGCCGACTTCCGCAAAAACCCCGATTCTCTCCGTAAAGAAATACCTGGCTCCGATATGTGCTCCCAGCCCGAAATCTCTTCCTACAACGCCTACATCAATTCCCGGATAGATATCCAGTTTTTCGGGAAGTTGCAGTGCGTCTTTTAAGTGAAAGTTCAGTCTTCCAAAAACGAAAACACGGTTGTCGTCATCATTGTCTTTGTAATTACTGAAATAGCCGTTGATTCCGGCGCCTACAGAAATAAGCTGGTTCAGTCCGTAATCATACGTTCCTGTAATTCCTGTTCCGTAGCCCCATGCGCTTAGTCCTGCATTGATTTTCTGATCTCCTTTCCCTGTCCAGGCCTGCGCACTGGCAGTTGCTCCTGCAAAAATAAGCATCAGCACAAAACACAATTTCTTCATATAGTTATCTTTTTATGTTATTATTTAAAAAATATCTGCAACAAAGATAGAACCGAAATCATCCGAAAATCGTATTTTTAGTGAAGTTTTTTAACATAGTTTATGAAAATTACAGCACTGAATTTAGATATCGTCTGGAAAAATAAAGAAAAGAATTTTCAAATGATCAAAAATGAACTGCATCTTCAGGAAGCGGATCTTTTTCTTTTACCGGAAATGTTTTCTACAGGATTTTGTATGGATGCTTCAGAAGTGGCAGACAGGAATCTGGAATCTCTTGCATTCCTGAAAGAAATGGCAAAGAATAAAAATGCGGCTTTCTGCGGAAGTGCTTCTGTGCAAGAAGATGGTAAGTTTTACAACAGGATGTATTTTGTTCATCCGGAGGGAAATGTGGATTTTTACGACAAACGTCATCTGTTTTCCTTTTCGGGAGAGGATAAGGTTTATACGCCGGGAAAGAAACGGATCATTGTTAATTATCAGGGTTTTAGAATCTTGCTGCAGGTCTGCTATGATCTCAGGTTTCCCGTTTTTGCAAGAAATAATGACGATTATGATATGGTTTTGTATGTCGCCAACTGGCCTGAAAAAAGAGTGGACGCCTGGGAGCATCTGTTGAAAGCGCGGGCTATCGAAAATCTTTCCTTTGTTTTCGGGCTAAACAGGGTCGGGACAGATGGAAATCATCTTTTCTATAAGGAAAGTTCCCATTGTTTTTTTGCTGACGGGAAGGAAATTTCTATAAAAGAAGGAAATCTTGTTACTGCAGAATTGCATTTAGAAGAATTAAAAGATTTCAGGGGCCATTTTCAGTTTTTAAATGACCGCGATTCTTTTGAAATTGAGTTATGAAGGCTAAAGTTAAGGTCGAGGCACATTGTATTAATCTTGGTCTCAACCTTAGCCTTAATCTTAAGCATATTGTTTTAAAAGCTGTGTCAGCGTATTCACATCATGAACGCCGCTCTCCTTCCAGAGCATTTCCCCGTTTTTGAAAACGGCCAGCGTAGGAACGCCGCGCACACCATATTGTGCCGCTAAAGCAGGATATTGATCTACATCCACCTTAATGATTCTCGCGCTTTCGCCTACATTTTCTTTAACGGTATTAAGAACTGAAGACTGTACTTTGCAGGGTTGACACCACGTTGCAAAAAAATCTATTAAAACAGGTCTTTCAGAATTGATGATTTCCTGGAATTTTTGTGACATTGTTTTGGTTTTATTAATCTAAATTAGTGTTTTTAGAAGGTTTTTCGTCCTGGATGGCTTTTACATTTTTCCACGTTGTACCATCATAAACTTCAATACCTTCTTTCTTTAAGATTTCCATTGCCTGATCTGCCTGAATTCCTTTGTTACAGAAAACAACTACTTTTTTTCCTTTCAGAGATTGTGTGTTTTCAGATAGTTCAGCTAAAGGAATGTTAATCGCATTTTTTGCCGATCCTTCTTCATACTGTTCAGCAACTCTTACATCTACAAGAACTACATTCGGGCTGTTCACCACGTCTTTGATATTTTTATCAGGAAGCGTTGCAGAAGAGCGTGTTTTGCATGAGTTCAATATAAAAATTAATACAATAAAAAATCCGTAGAAGCTTTTCATTATTTACAGGGTTTTAGACTGGCATACAAAATCAGAAGTAGGAAGCTTTCCTGTTTTTTTAATTCCGTTAAAACCTCCTTCCACTTCAGTGAAATTCCTGATTCCATGTGAATTAAGAATGCTTGCGGCGATCATGCTTCTGTAGCCTCCCGCACAATGCAGGAAAAAATGCTCAGCATCATCAATAGTATTTATCCACTCACTGATTTCATCCAGAGGCCTGTTGTAGGCGTTGTCAATATGTTCGGCAGAATATTCCGAAATTTTACGGACATCGATCACTTTAGAGGTTTTATCAAACTGCTCTGCAAATTCTTCCGGAGAAATTCTTTTTATTTCGTCGGTTTCTTTACTGTTGTTCTTCCATGATTCGAAACCTCCTTTCAGATAGCCTACAACATGATCAAATCCAACTCTGCTTAATCTGGTGATGGCTTCTTCCTCAGTACCTTTTTCTACTACCAATAATAAAGGATGTTTTACATCAACAATTAATGCCCCCACCCAAGGTGCAAAATCTCCTTTGAGTCCGATGTTTATAGAATTAGGGATAAATCCTTTATGAAACTCTGCCGGACTTCTCGTATCTAAAATCAAGGCACCGGTTTCTTCGGCATATGCTTCAAAATCTTCAGCAGGAATTGCGGTCAATCCTTTATTCATTACTACGTCAAGGCTTTCATAACCCCCTTTATTCATGGCAACGTTCATCCCGAAATATTTGGGAGGCGCTGTAAGCCCGTCAAGAACTTCCTTTACAAAAGATTCCTTATCCGGCTGATTGAGTGCGTAATTTGTTTTTTTCTGATTTCCTAATAGATCAACGGTTTCTTTCTGCATATTCTTTCCACAGGCAGAACCTGCTCCATGTGCAGGATATACGGTAATGCTGTCATCAAGCGGCATAATTTTCGTTTGAAGGCTTTCATATAGAATTCCTGCGAGATCTTCCTGGGTGAGGCTGGTTGCTTTCTGTGCAAGATCAGGTCTGCCAACATCTCCGAGGAATAAAGTGTCACCAGTGAAAATAGCAGTTTCCACTCCGTTTTCGTCAATTAGGAGATAGGTGCTGCTTTCCATCGTGTGGCCGGGCGTATGGAGAACTTTAATTTTTACCTTTCCGATCTCAAAAATCTGATTGTCTTCCGCGATAATAGCGTCAAATTCAGGTTGCGCTGTAGGCCCATAGACGATAGGAGCGCCTGTTGCTTTGCTCAGATCCAGATGGCCTGAAACGAAATCTGCATGGAAATGGGTTTCAAAAATATATTTTAGCGTTACATTGTCTTTTTCCAGACGATCAAGGTAGGGCTTTACTTCTCTTAAAGGATCAATAATAGCTGCCTCGTTTTCGGATACGATATAATAGGCACCCTGAGCCAGACATCCGGTGTATATTTGTTCGACTTTCATTATGTGGTGTAACTTTTTAAGTTTTTTTTAATATCTGCAAAAATCGTGTTTATTTTCTGAAAAAAGGCAAAATAAAAAAATCTATGCCAATAGAATAAATCTATAAAGTCCAGACCTTCTCGATATGCGGTAGTTATCATAGTCATACATGATTCTGTGGTACTAAGTTAGGCATATTTGTTAATATTTTGCGGATGAAATTAATCATAATGAAAACTTAGCCGGTTCATATTTTAAAAAAAATTATATTTATGTAAAAAATCAAATGGCAGACAAAACACAATTTATTGAAGAACTGAGTGCAAAGTATACATCAAAAGGAGAATATATTATTTTAGGCAAAGGCATGCTGGACGGAGAAGTGGTTCCTGAAGTAAATGTTGCGATTCCTTTAAAGACGATCAACCGTCACGGACTTATTGCAGGAGCTACGGGAACCGGGAAAACCAAAACCTTACAGGTGTTTGCTGAGCAGCTTTCCCACAAAGGAATTCCTTCCTTGGTTCTGGATATAAAAGGAGATTTCTCGGGAATTGCAGAAGCAGGAACAGAAAATCCGGTTATTCAGGAACGTTATGCCAAAACACAGCTTCCGTACAGTCCGCAGCCTTTTCCGGTAGAATTAATGACGATTTCGGGAGAAAGAGGCGTAAAGCTGAGGGCTACCGTAACGGAATTCGGGCCGGTACTGCTGAGTAAGATCCTTCAGCTGAACGATACACAGCAAAGTATCATGGCCATTGTTTTTAAATATTGTGATGACAAAGGACTGCCTCTCATTGATCTGAATGATCTTAAAAAGGTTCTTCAGTATGTTACCGAAAACCCGCAGGGAAAGGCGGAACTCTCGGCTGATTATGGTTCAATCGCATCATCTTCATTGGGAGCAATTCTGAGGTCTATCGTAGCACTGGAACAGCAGGAAGCATCAAAGTTTTTCGGTGAATTAAGTTTTGATGTACATGATTTGCTGCAGACAAGAGACGGGAAAGGAGTGGTTAATATTTTAAGGGTAGCAGATATTCAGAGCAAACCTCAATTATTTTCTACATTTATGCTTTCGCTTTTTGCAGAGATTTATATGACATTCCCTGAGGAAGGCGATACCGGCAAGCCGAAACTGGTATTATTTATAGACGAGGCGCATCTTATTTTTGATGAATCTTCCAAAGCCCTGGTTTCGCAGATTGAAACAATGGTAAAACTGATCCGTTCCAAAGGTGTCGGAATTTACTTTATTACCCAGATACCCGGAGATGTTCCGGAGGCTGTGCTCTCGCAATTAGGGCTAAAAATTCAGCATGCGCTGAGGGGGTTTACAGCAAAAGATAAAAAAGAAATTACAAAGGCAGTGGGAAATTATCCCACAACGGAATTTTATGATGCTGCTACTTTAATTCAGAATCTCGGAATTGGGGAGGCTTTTGTGACTGCTCTGGACGAAAAAGGAATTCCTACCCCTTTGGTACATACCTATTTAATTTCTCCCGAATCAAGAATGGATGTTCTTAATGATGCGGAAATTTCGGAACTGACAGGCCAATCTGCTTTGGTTATTAAATATGAAAACGTGGTTGATCGTGATTCGGCGTACGAAATGCTGGTAAGAAGAATGGAGCAGGCAGCAGCGGAAACTCCTGTAAATCAAAAAACAAAGCCTGCAAAAGAAGAGCCGGGAATGGTTGAGCAGATTTTGCAAAGTAAAGCAGCACGCACTTTTACCGGGACGCTGATGCGGGAAGGAGCAAAGGCCATCTTAGGGATGCTGGGTCTCGGCGGTAGGAGAAGATAATCGATGTTTTTTGTAATACTATTGTAGGGTATTCATGCACAATTTTGATAAGATTGATAGAATTTTTCCTATTTTAGCAGGATTGTCTTAATGAAGATATGGCATGTATTGTGTTATTTAAGATAAGTACAGTCTGTACACGTTATAATTAATCTAAAAGAAAGTTGTATAAAGTTTAAATGTATTCAATTATTGATATAGAAAGCAATGGTGCAGGTTACAGAAAAGAATGCATTATAGATATTGCTATTTACAGGTATGATGGGCAAAAAATTATTGACCAGTTCATCTCTCTTGTAAATCCCGAAAGCGATATCACGCCTTTTGTGCAGAAACTCACCAATATAACTCCCAAAATGGTAAAAACAGCTCCGAAATTCCATGAAATTGCACGCAGAATTGTGGAAATTACGGCCAATACTACTTTGGTGGGGCATAATATTGATTTTGATTACAGAATGCTTCGCCAGTCATTTCAAAGATTAGGTTATGATTTTAAAATCAATACTTTAGATACTATTCCGCTGGCTAAAAAGCTCATTCCGGATGAGGTCAGCTATTCGCTTGGGAAGTTGGTAAAATCTTTAGGTATTCCTCTTACAAACCACCACAGAGCGGATGGAGATGCACGTGCGACGCTTGAGCTTTTCAAACTCTTGATTTCAAAAGATACTGAAAACGAGATTATTCAGAAGCAGCACGAGGAATCTAACGCAAAAACCTATATCAATAAGATAAAGGTGCTTACTCAGGATCTTCCGAACGATAAAGGCTTTGTGTATTTCCAGAATGAAGAGGGTAAAATTATTCTTTCAGATTACGTTCAGGATATCAACAAGTTTTCCAAAAAGGTTTTCAATTCCAAATCCAAAAGATGGGAAGAAATTCAGAAAGCGGTTGAGCAGATCAATTATGAACTTACCGGAACCGATATTATTGCCAAACTGATCCTGAATTCAAAAGGCATCAGAAAAAAGGAAATATTACCTTTCGGGCTTTATCACAGAAATCAAAAATATGTGGTTGAAAAAAATAAGCTTAACAAAGCTGAAAAGCCAATCCTGAAATTTAGGTCTTTTACCCAGGGTGCAAAGGCTGTTGAATTCATCAGTAAACTGGAAGAATATACGGATGTTGAAGTTTTTAAAAAGAAAATTGATTTTAAAAAACGTAATGAGCTTTGGCTGGGATCCGGCAGAAGACTGGGTGAAAAACTTTTTCTTCTTGTTGAAAACGGAAAGGTGACTTCCTATGGATTTTACGAGCTTTTTACACAGATCCAGACGCTGAGTAAAATTTCAAAATTAAAAATCGATCTGCAATACCAGTCAGGAGATTTGGTAAATGAACTGCAACTTGCGCTTTTGCGGGGAGATTTTGAAACACTGCCGTTACCTAAGTAACTGATTTTTACTTATCAATAATTTAGCAAGATTTAAAAAGATAAAACACGCATATTTTCCGTTAACAATGGGAGTTTCGGAGATGTGTGCGCTCTACTGCTGTCTGATCTTTCAGTAATATGTTTAAAGCTTGTAGATTTTTCCAAAGTGAAAAATGCTTTTTTATCGCGGTTTTTAAGTTTTTTATTCTTTTAAAATTAAAACAAAAGAATAATGTTCTATGTATTTGATTTTAAATGGTAAACAATTTCTTATTACCTTTGTACTTTCTTAATAACACAAATAAGTTTTACTTAATTAATTATGAATCCAAAAGAATTACTGAAGATTGCCAATGAGTTTGGTACACCGGTGTATGTTTACGATGCTGAATCGATTAAAACCCAATACGAAAAACTTACATCATCTTTTCTTAAACACACGAAGTTCTTCTATGCTGCAAAGGCGTTGACCAATATCAATATTCTTAAGTATGTCAAGAACCTGGGTGCTTCTTTGGATTGTGTATCAATTAATGAAGTGAAACTCGGGCTAAAGGCTGGGTTTACCAAAGAAAAAATATTGTTCACCCCGAATTGTGTAGATCTTGCCGAAATTGAAGAGGCAATGACATTCGGGGTACACATTAATATTGATAATATTTCCATTCTTGAGCAGTTTGGCAACAAATACGGAAATACCTATCCGATTTTAGTAAGAATCAATCCGCATATTTTCGCTGGAGGAAACTATAAAATTTCAACAGGGCATATCGACAGCAAATTCGGAATTTCCATTCATCAGGTACGCCATATCGAAAGAGTGATGAAGTCTACCAACCTGAATGTAGAAGGGCTGCACATGCACACCGGAAGCGAGATCAAAGATCCGGATGTATTTCTTCAGGCTTTGGACATCATGTTGGAATTGTCTGAACACTTCCCGAATTTAAAATATCTGGACATGGGAAGCGGTTTTAAAATTCCATATCAGGATACCGAAGAAGAAACGGATGTAAAAACGCTGGGTAAAAAAGTAGAAAAGGTAATTGCCGAATTTTCAAAATCCACTGGAAAGAAGTTTGAGCTTTGGTTTGAACCGGGGAAATTTCTGGTAGGAAAGAGCGGTTATCTTTTGGTGAAAGCCAATGTTATTAAACAGACTACGGCAACGGTTTTTGTTGGGGTAAATTCCGGTTTTAACCACCTGATCCGCCCGATGTTCTATGATTCTTACCACGTGATCGAAAATTTATCCAATCCAAAAGGTGCGGAAAGGATTTATACCGTCGTAGGAAATATCTGTGAAACCGATACTTTTGCCTGGGACAGAAAACTGAATGAAGTAAGAGAAGGAGATATTCTGGCATTCCACAATGCGGGAGCTTACGGCTTTGAAATGAGTTCTAATTTTAATTCGAGACTTAAGCCTGCCGAGGTATTATTCTTAGACGGAAAAGCGCATCTCATCAGAAAAAGAGATGAATTTGAAGATCTTCTCAAAAATCAGATTGAAGTAATTTAATATTTATATAAAACTCTACAGAAATGTAGAGTTTTTTATTTGTGCTGATGTATCAACCTGATTATTCTTATTCAGATTTTATAATCCTTACATTTGTTAATGGCATAATCTTTACAGGATTAAGCTTTTTGATCCATTCCACTTCACGTTCAAATAATAACACCAAAAAATATTAATTATGGCCAAAAACATCGCAGAGCAGATTGTAGAAATGCTCGAAGAAGCCAATGTTAAAAGAATCTACGCTGTTACCGGAGACAGTCTCAATCATCTAAATATCGCTGTTAAAAAAAGCAGTATCGAATGGATCCACGTAAGGCATGAAGAAGCCGGAGCATATGCCGCTGCCGCCGAAGCTGAACTGGACGGGTTTGCTGTATGTGCCGGAAGTTGTGGCCCGGGACATGTGCATCTCATCAACGGAGTCTATGAAGCCCATCGTTCGCACGTTCCGATGCTGGTGATTGCCTCCACGATTCCGAGCAATGAAATGGGAATGGATTATTTCCAGGAAACAAACACCATAAAACTTTTTGATGACTGCAGTCATTACAACCAGATGATCACAAGGCCGGAGCAGGTACAGAGAACGGTGCAGACAGCCATTCAGCATGCAATTTCCAAAAAAGGAGTAGCGGTAGTCGGTCTTCCCGGCGATGTATCTGAGCTGGATGCGGAAGAGGCAACAACATCTAACAAGATTTTTAAGACAAATCCTATAATTCGTCCGTCAGATGAAGAATTAAACCAGTTGGCCAGTTTGATCAACGAAAGCGAAAAAGTAACGGTTTATTGCGGTATCGGCGCAGAAGATGCCAATCCGGAAGTTGTGGAATTATCAAAACATCTAAAAGCACCGGTGGGGTATTCTTTCCGTGGAAAAATGGCCATCCAGCCGAATAACCCAAATGAAGTAGGGCTTACCGGGCTTTTAGGGTTGCCTTCTGCTTATCACGCAATGCATGAAGCGGATCTGTTACTTCTTTTAGGTACCGATTTTCCATATGAGAAATTCATGCCCGTTAAAAATAAAATTGTTCAGATTGATGAAAGTCCTGAGAGATTAGGACGAAGAGCCAAGCTTGAACTTGGATTGGCGGGAGATGTAAAGGAAACGATCAAGGCTTTATTGCCTTTGTTAAAAGAAAAAACAGATGCAAATTTCCTGAAGCAGCAACTGGAATTCTATGAAAAGGTTAAAGAAGATCAGTTGACCTATGTAAAAGACCCCGGAACGGAAAACGGAATTCAGCCGGAGTTTGTTACCTATACTTTAGATAAATTAGCAAAAAAAGATGCGGTTTTCACAGTAGATACAGGAATGTGTTGTGTTTGGGGAGCCAGATATATTACCGGAACGGGCGCAAGAAAAATGCTGGGTTCTTTTAATCATGGTTCTATGGCGAATGCTATGCCGATGGCAATTGGTGCTTCCCTGGCATATCCGGGAAGACAGGTTATCGCGATGTGTGGAGATGGGGGACTTTCAATGCTTTTGGGAGATATGGCAACCATTTTTCAATATAAACTTCCCGTAAAGATTATTGTATACAATAACAGATCTCTGGGAATGGTAAAGCTGGAGATGGAAGTAGGAGGTATGCCGGATAATGAAACGGATATGGTGAACCCGGATTTTGCAATGATTGCTCACGCCATGGGATATCCCGGAAAAAATGTTCACAAACCTGAAGAAGTGGAGACTGCTATTAAAGAATGCCTCGATTACAACGGACCTTATCTTCTGAATATTTTTACCAATCCTAATGCGCTGGCCTTGCCTCCGAAAATTGAATTCGACCAGGTTCTCGGGATGACGAAATCAATGGCTCAGCTGATGCTCGGCGGAAAAATGGAAGAAGCGTTAGACACCGTGAAAAGCAATTATAAACACATAAAAGACATATTGTAAAAAAGCAGCTTCATACTTTACTTTGTATGGAGCTGTTTTCTTTCAACAGAAGAAGTATTATCTTTGTTTATTAATTCTAAATATCCTATGAAAGCTATTTTGTTTTTATCAGCACTTTTGATTTCAGGCTTTGCATCTGCTCAGTTTGATGTAGAAGACAGGGACGATAATTTTATTACGGAAAATAACAAGAGTATTTTAAAAATAGATATTAAAGAACCCTTGCTTCAGGTTGCCGTAAAGAACTGCAGTGATTTTCAGGCCGCTACTTTTGAAGGTGGAATTCCAGCTTATAAAGAAATTCTTAGAAAATATATGTATGTATATCTCAATACCGATTTTTATGTTCTGAACGGAGATTTTACATTTACCATTACGGTAGATCAAAATGGGAAAGTTACCGATATTGAAGGGTCTCCCAAAGTTGCCAACAGCCGTATATTCTTTGATGATATGAAATATATCGTAAGAAGAATAAAGAAAAACTGGATTCCTGCTGTCTGCAATGGAAAACCGGTGACCTCACAAATCAAAATCAAAATGAATTTATCTACCATCGCAACTGATGTTTAGCTGTGCTTTTGACTATGAAATCATGCTGCCCTTATTAATTTTGAGTTGTAAAAGGTTCCTTCAAAAAAGCGACAATAATTTTCATCAATAACACATATAATTATGATTAAAAAAACTTTTATTTCTCTTACAATGGTATTCTTTTCCTTCTTGAAATCTCAGATTTTAGACGAATATCCCGAAAAGCAGGATTTTTATGAAGGAGGCCTGATCAGCTTTTACAAAGAAAGCCATGATTATCTGGTAAAAAATAATGTGAAAGAGTGTAATGCGGAAGAAATTTACCAGCCCAGGTTTATTGTGACTAAAGAAGGTACGATTAAATTGATTAAAGATTCAGATACTGCAAATATTTCAAAGAATAAATGTGCTTACGATATTTCTTTAATGCTTTTAAAAAATCTTAAAAATTGGAAGGCTGCGCAAGTAAAAGGCGGGAAATTTGGTGCGCTTACAGAATTTATTTTCTACCCGAAAGATGTGATGAGTAATTACAAGGAAGGATATAATGCATTAAAATTTAAAATTGCTGCTCAATATCCTGGTGGCTATGAGAAGCTTAAGAAAGATTTTCATGATGAATTCATGAGTTTGTTTATGGATTACCACATCAACGGAGATATTAATCTTGAGTTTTATGTTGATAAAGAAGGTCATATTACCAATCCGAGAATTTACCCGCAGATAAATGATAGAAATTTTAATGTCAGCTTTTTACTGACACTTTCGAGACTTAAGAAAGTATGGAAGCCGGCTTTGTACTCTAACATTCCAATCAAAGAAAAAATAATTTATCCGTTTAATTTTTCGACAACTTTCCGTGAAAGATAATCCTGACATTCTGTCACAATTTTGTATCTTTGCAAATTCAATAAGTTAAGTATTTAATGTTTTGAGTTCAAATCTGTATGTGTAGAGCTACAAACCTTAAATTTTAAACCTTAAATAAGATTATCGTGCAGGAAAAATATATAGACGAAACAAAACAGGGAGAAGCTTTTGCTATTGCCGAAAAAGATGGTAACTCAAAGAAATTGTTTCTTGAGAGCTATGGATGTCAGATGAATTTCTCCGACTCAGAGATCGTTGCATCCATCCTTAATGAGCAGGGATACAATACCACGCTTAAGGTAGAAGAAGCAGATCTTATCCTTCTGAATACATGTTCTATCCGTGAAAAAGCAGAACAGACCGTAAGAATGCGTCTTTCCCAGTTCAAAAATTTGAAAAAAGGAAAACCCAATATGACAGTTGGAGTTTTGGGTTGTATGGCTGAAAGGCTGAAAACAAAATTCCTGGAAGAAGAACAATTGGTAGATCTTGTAGTAGGTCCCGATGCGTACCGTGATTTACCGAATCTTTTAAAAGAAACCGAAGATGGAAGAGATGCCATCAACGTCATTCTTTCTAAAGAAGAAACGTATGCAGACATCAATCCTGTTCGTTTGGGAGGAAACGGTGTTACGGCTTATGTTACCATTACCAGAGGATGCGATAATATGTGTACATTCTGCGTAGTTCCTTTCACCAGAGGTCGCGAAAGAAGCCGTGATCCGCATTCAATTTTAGAAGAATGTAAAGGTCTTTGGGAAAACGGATATAAGGAAATAACACTTTTGGGGCAAAATGTAGACTCTTACCTTTGGTACGGAGGCGGCCCGAAAAAAGACTTTATCAAAGCATCTGAAATGCAGAAAGCAACTGCTGTGAATTTTGCCCAATTGCTGGATTTAGTAGCGAAAGCAGTTCCTCAGATGAGAATCCGCTTTTCAACCTCAAATCCTCAGGATATGAGCCTTGATGTCTTCAGAATGATGGCAAAGCACGAAAATATCTGCAAATATGTTCATTTACCGGTTCAGAGCGGAAGCAACAATATGCTGGAAGCAATGAACAGACAACATACCCGTGAAGAATATTTAGATTTAATTAAAAAAGCCAAGGAAATCGTTCCGGAAGTCGCTTTTTCTCAGGACATGATCGTTGGTTTCTGCAATGAAACAGAGGAAGATCACCAGGATACGTTAAGCTTAATGAGAGAAGTGGAATATGATTACGGTTATATGTTTGCTTATTCAGAAAGACCGGGAACGCCTGCTCACAAGAAAATGGAGGACAATATTCCTGCAGATGTTAAACAGCGACGTCTTGCGGAAGTAATTGCTTTACAGGGAGAACTGTCAAGGAATAGAATGAAGTCTTATGTCGGAAAAGTGCATCAGGTTTTAATCGAAGGAACTTCCAAAAAGAATGAAAACCAATGGAAAGGAAGGAATTCCCAGAATGCGGTTTGTGTATTCGATAAGCTGGAGGGCCAGAAAATTGGTGACCTGGTGGATGTTTTTGTTTTTGACAACACCCAGGGTACACTTTTAGGGGAAACAGTAAAGTAGATTATTTGGGCAGCTTTTCCGCCTTCCGTTCCCGCTTTTTTATTTTTTGAAAAATAAAAAGAGCTCCACTCAAGTCGGGCTGCGTGCAATTCAATGATAAAATAAAATTTAGAATATATTCTTTCAATGAAAGATTTACAAAATACACAACTTCTGCAAAATATTTCTTCATTACTCGATAATGCAAGAAAAAAAGTTGCTGTAGCTGTAAATCAAACCATCGTGCTTACCTATTACGAAATAGGAAGAATGATTGTGGAGGATGAGCAGAATGGGGGAAATAGAGCAGAATATGGTAAAGCTGTTCTTAAAGATTTGTCTTTGCGCCTTACTGAAAAATTTGGAAAAGGATTCTCAGTAGAAAATCTTGATAGAATGAGGTTTTTCTATAAAACTTATTCTGAACAAATTTCGTCAACAGTGTTGACGAATTCATCAAATATAATTCAACAGACAACTTCTGTTAATTTCAATCTTTCATGGTCGCACTATTTAAAGTTAATGAGGATAAAAGATTCTAATGAAAGAAAATTCTATGAAACTGAAAACAAGATTTTATTAACATTTTAAACTCAGACAATGGAGAAACTTCATAAATATTGCCTAAGTGTATTGTTAGTAATCATCTGTACTAACATCTCGGCGCAGGTCAGCAATGGCTCTGTGGAAAACACCGATTGCCAACAATTGTACAGGCTATACAGCAAGATTTTGCAGCAGGATCATGGAGTTTCTAAAGAATTAAGTGTTCTTAAAAGATCCGTACGGAATTTTGCAATCAGTCATAAAGAAAATGCTGCTGATCTTATTGGGCGAAGCTATCCTGATCAGGATCAAAAATTTTCTTTTAAAAATAAGTCCGGAGCAGATATTGCCGAAAAGCAAAAACATCAGCTGCTCCTTAAAAATTTTGAAAAAAACAGTAAAGAAAACCTCTTTACCATCAATTTATATTTTAAAACTAAAGTTTCAAAAGTCAGGAACAAAGATTATTTAAGTACAATTGGTTAATTATTCAGACGAGTCAAACATTTAACTAAACTTACAGCAAAAACTGTAAAAAAATAATCTAAAAACTTTACGTATGAGCAATGAGCTTCAAAATATAAAAAACCGTTTCGGAATTATCGGGAATTTTCCGGCCTTAAACCGTGCTTTGGAAAAAGCCATCCAGGTAGCACCCACAGATATTTCGGTCCTTGTCATTGGGGAAAGTGGTGTCGGGAAAGAATTTATTCCTAAAATTATTCATTCAGAATCCAAAAGAAAACACCAGCCTTATATTGTGGTAAACTGCGGAGCGATTCCGGAGGGAACCATCGACTCAGAATTATTCGGGCATGAAAAAGGAGCCTTTACCGGAGCTACGGCAACCAGAAAAGGATATTTCGAGGTGGCAGACGGCGGAACCATATTCCTTGATGAGGTAGGGGAATTGCCTTTGCAAACTCAGGTTCGTTTATTAAGAGTGCTGGAAAGCGGGGAATTCATGAAAGTAGGATCTTCACAGGTCCAGAAAACCAATGTGAGAATTGTTGCAGCAACCAATGTTAATATGATGAAGGCCATCCAGGACGGAAGATTCCGGGAAGATCTTTATTATCGTTTAAATACAGTGCAGATCGATATGCCGCCTTTGAGAGAAAGAAAAGGGGATATTCATTTACTATTCAGAAAATTTGCTATCGATTTTGCCGAAAAATACAGAATGCCGGAACTGGAACTTGAGCCGGGAGCGGTGCATTATGTCGAAAATTATACATTCCCCGGAAATGTACGTCAGCTCAGGAATCTTGTTGAGCAGATGACTGTTGTAGAGAGGAACAGGCATGTTACCCCGGAGAAACTGGCAGAGTATATTCCGATGGAGTCTCATCTTCCGATGGTTGTAAATACACCGAATGCTCAAAAACAAAGTGATTTCGGCAGTGAAAGGGAAATCATGTACAAAATTCTCTTTGATATGAGAAACGATATTAATGATTTAAAATCCTTAACTTCGGAATTGATTAAAAACCGCGGTACATCTGATCTGAGCAATCATGAAAAAAATCTGATCAATAGGATTTATACCCCTGAAAGCCAGCAAAATGTAGCGCCAAATTCATTGCTGTATTTTGAAAATAAAAATAATGATGCACCGGTAATCCAGAATCCTACCATCATTTCCGGGCAGGACGACAGCTATGAAGATGTGGAAGATATAGAAATTGAAGAGCACAGACCGGAATCCTTATCACTTCAGAACAATGAAAAGGATCTCATTATTAAAGCATTGGAAAAACATAAAGGCAGAAGAAACAAAGCGGCAGATGAATTGGGGATTTCCCAAAGAACCCTGTACAGGAAAATAAAACAATATAACTTAGAAGAATAATAATCATGATTAAACTTAACGCAAAACCGGTCAACTTTAAAATAGGAGAATACATCAGCAACGGATATGAGTTTTACAAAGCAAATTTCGGAAGTTTGCTGGGAGCTTTTCTGCTTGCCATGATCATGTCCATTATCCCTTTCTGCGGGCTTTTGGCGATAGGGAATTTTTATAAATATTGCCGCGATTTAAGAGCCGGAAGAAATGTAAGTGCAGGGGATATTTTCAATTTTGATGATTTTACGCCTTACTTTCTGATACAACTGGTTTTGCTGGGCGGGATGATGGTAATCTATATTCCGATGCTGTTTATGATCCCGATGCTGGCAGACAGAGATCCTTCCGCAGGTCCGCCAGCTCTTTTTATTATTTATATGATCTTCGTTTATATAGCGATCTTAATCGTTTGTCTGAAAGGATTCTATATGCCAGCTTTAATTTCTCTAGGAAGAATTATAGATATTAAAGAAGCATGGAAGATCTCTTCCGTAATGACTAAAGGAAATCTATTGTCAATCTTTTTATACTCACTGGCTGTAGGAGTCTTATCGCAGTTGGGGATTATTGCATGCTTTATTGGTTTGATTTTTACCATGCCTTTTTTGTATGCTGCGCATTACTTTGCGTATGAAGATGCTTTGAAGCAGGTTACCTATGATGAAATTCAGGAAATTGGAATTAAAAATGAACTTTAAAATTAAAAATATTAAAATCGGGCAGCCAAAATTTTGGCTTTTGCTGTTGTGTTTGTCGGTGCTGAATTCGTGCTACACTTTCACGGGCTCATCTCTTAAAGATGAAAAGACCATTCAGATTAATGAGTTCCCGAACAACGCACCCTTAGTAAATCCTACGCTTTCGCAGCAGTTTTCTACAGACATTCAGAACAGGTTTTTACAAAGAACAACGTTAAAAGGAACAAAAGAAAACCCAGATATTCTGGTGGAAGGTGAAATTACGGATTATTCAATCACACCTACAACGATCAGCTCTAATACCGTAACCAATCAAAATACGGGAGGAGTAATTCAGGAGTCACAGAATAAACTCACCATTACAGTGAAAGTGCATTATGAAAACAGACTTCATCCTGAACTAAGCTTCGACAGGTCATATTCTGATGAAGCGGTATTCAACAGTAATTTATCGCAATCTGATATCGAAAGCTCTCAGGTGAAAATTGCGACCGACAGGATTATTAATAAGATATTTAACGACATTGTAGCGAACTGGTAAGATGAATCATAGAGTTTTAGAATTATTAAAGACCCCAAAAAGCATTCAGTCGGAAGATCTCAATCTTCTGAAAGAGGAAATTAATTCTTTTCCCTATATTCAAAATATCAGAGCATTGTACTTGTATGGAGTTCATCTGTACGATAAAGAAAATTATCAGAAAGTGCTCTCTACCACAGCAGCATATACCACGGATAAAAAAATTCTTTATCAGCTGATTAACGGTAAAATCCAACAGAAACCTAAGGCAGAAATTCCTGCGGAAACGATACAGGAAAAAATCATTCCTATGGAAAATCCGCTTCAGCTTTTATTGCGGTCTAAAGCTTCTGTTTTTCCTTTAAAAAGAGAAGAAGAACCCGTTTCGGAAGATCATCCTGAAACAGTTGAAGAGACGGCAGAAATACTTGCTGACGATGAAAATAGTTTTGGAATACCTCCGGAACCAAAGCCTGAAGCCAAAGAAGTTTTTGTAAACGGGGAAAGAAACAGAATTTTATTTGAAGGAGAAGAGAATTTTCTTGAAGATGACAATGTTGAGGTGATTGATCTGGAATCCACACTGGAATCCGGTTCTATTATTACTCAAAAACCTGATAAAAAAGAAGAAATACTACAAGATCAGGAATTTCTTCAGGAGGATGAAGATCCTGAAATTATTGAAGCTGAGGATTTTACACCGGAAACCATTATTGAAGAAGAAAAAATAAAGTCCGAATCCGAAAAAGAAGAGGTTTTAAACAATTCTGAATTAAGTTTCCATGAAACTGAATCATTTCTTCCGGATGTTCAGATCACTCAAAATGAAAATGAAAATGAATACGAAAATACAGAAGAAGTAGCCGACTTCACTACGGAAACAATTGTTAATGAAGACAGGCTTTCATCGTCTGAGGAAAAAGAAACCCTTCATGATGATTCCGAATTAAGCTTCCACGGAATGGAATCTTTCCTGCCGGATGTGAAAATACAACCGAACACGGATGAAAAAATAAAGGAAATTTCCCAGCCGGGTTTCAGCAAGCATGAAGATGAAATGCGCAGACTGATTGAAGAGGTTGAGAAAAAAATGAAAGAGAAAGCAGCTTCCGAAACTCCTAAAATAGAGGAAGAGTCGGAAAATGCAGGAAACGACATTAGCTTTTCGGAAACACAAAGTTTTGAGGTAAAAACTGAAGAACCGAAATCTGAAGAAGCAGATAAAGAAAGCGTTATTGAAAACAACGTTCAGCCCGAAGCCTCAGAAAAACAGGTGGAAGAAATTTCAGAAGAAAATAAAGCAGCGGTTGAACAGGCTCCGGAAGTAAATACTGCATGGAAGCCAATGTCACTCGAATCCAATCTTCCTGATTCTTTATTAAGTAAACCTGTAGAAAATGTTCAGCCGCAGCCGGAAATTCCTGCTGAATCCAAAGCAGAAGCTGTTCAAAAAGAAATTTCTGAAGAAACGGGCTCATTAGCGACAACGGAAATTATCGAACCTGTTGAAAATATGCCTGCGAAGCCAGAAGAACTTACAGAATCGAAAGAAGAAGATACAGCTGTGGAAATGGAGAAGGAGAATAAAGAGGAAGCACCGGTGATGAATGTGTCATTCTTTAGCTCAGGATGGACGATTCCTCAGCCTGAAAAGAAAGAACAAAAATCGGAAATACAGCAGGAAAATACACAGAAAGCAGCAGAAACAGCCTCTTCTGTTGAAAATGTAGTGGAAAACAAAAAATCCAGTCTTCTTGACAGCAATGTTCCGGGATTCATCAATACATGGCAAAGCTGGCTTAAGATTGACAGATCTTCGGAAACAAAGCAAGATAAAACAGAAGTCAAAAATAAGGTCATTGAGACTTTTATCGAGAATAATCCTAAAATCAGCCAGCTGAAGGAGGAAAGTAATTTTATCATAAAGGAAAAAGGAGACGATATTTCTCATTTGATGACGGAGACACTGGCCAACCTTTATTTTGAACAAAAGCTTTACACAAAAGCCATTAAGGCTTTCGAAACCCTCATTAAAAAAACACCTGAAAAGAAGGAATATTATGAAAACAGGATTCAGGAAATAAAAGACTTCAGAACCAAAGGATAAATCTATGAATATACTATCCATAAATGCTTTTCAGATACTAACTGTTACTATATTCTTCGCTGTATTGTATGCAGCAGCCATAGCAGTTCTTTTTAAAAACAGATCCGGTATTTTGCCTTATCTGGCATTGATTCTTTTTCCGTTAATCGGTCCTTTGGGAATTATTGTAGGAAATTATACAAAAAAAATAAAATAATTGGGGCGGAAAATTTCCGCCCCAATTATTTATGCTGATAATGAATTACTCTCGGTTATTAATCTTTTTTCATCGATTGACAAAGCTTTATAAACTGCTCTTCAACATCCTGAAACTTCTCAGGCATTTCAGGAGATATCCAGAAAAGCATGGCCATTGTTTTATTCCCGAAGCTTTCTTTAAAAAGATCTTTATGAAGACGGTAACATTCTCTGAGAAGCCTTTTCACCCGGTTTCTGTGTACTGCTCTTTTAAAATATTTTTTTGAAACCGATACCGCAAACTTCGTATGTTCAACAGGTGCGGCAGGCTTATCTTTCAGAATAATAATTCTCAGGTTCCCATTGCTTCGCCATTTACCTTTTTCAAAAAGTAAAGAAATCTCGGTGTTTTTTTTAAGCTTTTCAGCTCTGGGATATTTAAAGTTTGTCATTTACGACGTAAATATAAGAGAATTTAATCTTTTTTAACCAGGTAATTAATTACCTCTGCTGCCGCATACAATCCGAAAATTGCAGGAATAAAGCTGATAGTTCCGTAAAAAGATCTCTTATAATTGCTTCCGTCGGTCATCTTTAAACTTTCCTCATTCTGAATTTCATTTGAAAAAACACAACGGATTCCCTTGTTGATTTTCTCCTTTTTCAGTCTTTTCCGTACCTGTTTTGCAAGGTAGCAGTTGTGGGTTTTGCTGATATCCCGCACCATAACTTTACTGGGATCTGTTTTTCCACCGGCTCCCATCGAGCTTACCACTTTTATTTTTCTCCTTCTCGCAGCAATTAGCAAGGTTAGCTTAGGCGTTACGCTGTCGATACAGTCTAGGATATAGTCGAATTTTCCTTCATCAAGAACCTGGTCCATTCTTTCCGGGTTAAGAAATTCATTGATTTTGGTTAAATGAAGCCTGGGATTGATGTCTAAAAGTCTTTCTGCCACCACTTCCACTTTGTGTTCTCCTACGGTTGAATGCAACGCAGGAAGCTGTCTGTTGATATTCGTGATGTCTACCGTATCCCCGTCTACAATTGTCATATTACCGACTCCGGCTCTTGCGAGGAATTCTGCGGCAAAAGAACCGACTCCTCCTAAACCTATAACCAGTACATTTGCCTTCGTTAGCTTTTCCAGACCTTCTTCTTTGATCAGAAGTTCCGTTCTTTCCAGCCAGTATTTATCCATTTTTTATTGTCTCTAAATTTTCTAAAACTTGTTGATGTAAATCCTCGGGCGAAATAGCTTTTATTTCTGCAACTTTTAGATACAGATCTCTGATATCAAAATCGTCATTATCGGTTTCTAAAAAGATTTTATCTAAAGGAGTAATTCTTAAAGTATTTTGCAAAGATAAATTATACAAAAGCGCTTTTCCAAAACTCAGGTAAAAATTATTTTTAAGCAAATCTTCAGCAATGCTTTCTTTTTTATTGAAACCATGAATGATCATGGGCTGTTCGGCATACTTTTTAAAAGAAATCACTTCATAAAATTTTCGTACACAATGAATAATGACAGGTTTTTTAATCTCATTGGCGATTCTGATCTGCCTCAGAAAAACATCTTCCTGCATTTTCAGATCAGCTTCTGCAAAAGAATCCAATCCGCATTCTCCAATGGCAATGCAGTTTTCTGTAATAGTAGATTCAATCCACTGAAACTGCTCTTCTAGGGTTCTGATGTTAATAGCTTTAGGATGAATCCCAATGGAGTACGGAATATCAGTCGGTACACTATTCAGGTCCAGGTTGTAAATTCCGAAAGAAATATTTTTCTTATGATGATGAAAATCAAAAAATTCCATATTCAAAAATACTATTAATTTACATCTTGCGTAAATTCTTAAACGAACGTTTATAAAATCTGTTAAAAATTTCTTAACTTTACTTCAAAGTGCATTGCATGAAGAAAAAATTTACAGAAAAACAAATACACATTTTAGACATTGCCGAAGAGCTGATTGCAAAAAAAGGCTACGAAGGCACATCCGTAAGAGACATCTGTTCCAAAGCAAATATCAATGTTGCGATGATTTCTTATTATTTCGGGTCTAAAGAAAAAATGATGTCTTATCTTTATCAGTATCGGGTGCTGAAAACAAGAGAAAACTTTTCCGAGTTTGCAGATACTATTAAAGAAGGGAAACCGGAAATGCAGATGAAAGAAATTATTAAATACATTGTCGCACAGTTGTTTAAATACAATTACTTTCACGGATTCGTTACCCAGGAACTCCGCCATACGGAAAATCTCAAAGACGAATTAATGGATTTTTATCAGCTTTTTGTCAAAAAACTGGATGAGGTAATAAAGAAAGGAGTTACCTCAGGTGTATTCACTTTTACTCCTAAACCGGAAGATATTCTCACCACCATTATCGGATCCACTTTATTTGTAATCCGGAACCGGAATTTTTATGAACTCTATGTTCCGAATAAAAGTGAGGAAACCTATTCCAAAGAGGCAGAAAAAAAAGTCAGAATGAATCTCTTAATGAGCGTTTTTGCAATTTTAGGATACGCAGCAGACTAAATTTACGTTAAATAATCATAAAAAAAAATCTATTGACAAAAAAGTTATATTTTTGCAAATTAGTAAATCGGCTGTATAATCCGAAAACTGTTGAATTTTTTATATGAAAAAATATATTTTAGGTCTTTTTGCTGTAGCGGTAGTAGCATCGTGCGTAAGCAATCAGGAAAGAGCAATGAAAAGCGCGGATAAAAATCTCATCTTAAAAACCGCCAATGACAATTTCGCTAAAAAGAAATGGAAAAATGCATTGGCTCTTTATGACAGGCTTGCCAATTTAGTGGCAGGAACGGATGACTTTCCAAATGTTGCATTTAATACAGCTTATGCCAATTATTACGATAAGAATTTCAGATTAGCAGGAAATCAGTTTAAAAACTTTGCGGTGAATTTCCCGAAAGATCCGAGAGCTGAAGAAGCAGCATATATGGCCGCTTTGTGTTATTATGAAGGTTCCATGGATTATAACCTGGATCAGTCTACCACACAGTCTGCCATCACAGAACTTCAGGAATTCCTGAATAATTACCCGAATTCGGAAAGATCCAAAAATATCAGTACCCTGATTGATGAACTATCTTATAAGCTTGAATTCAAAGCCTATGAAAATGCAAGACAGTACTTCAAAATGGGAGAATATAAAGCGGCTAACGTAGCCTTGGAAAATGTTCTTGAAGACTTCCCGAGTACAAAACTTCGTCCGCAGATTTATGATTATATCATAAAATCAAGATATGAGTTGGCAACAAAGTCTGTTTATGATCTGAAAGATGAGCGAATTGAAAGCGCGTTGGCATTTACAAGACAGATTGAAAAAGAAATGCCAAATACGGAACTTGCCAAAACAGCACTTGATATCAGAGAAAAGCTTGAAAAAGAAAAGAAAGATTTCGTAGTTGTTAAAAAGCAAACCGAAGCAAAAATTGCCGCATTAACGGAAAGACAGAAAAAACTTCAGGCTCAGAACGATGAAAAGACAAAAACAGAGCAGCAGATGAAAGATCAGGTAGAGGCAGAGAAGAAAGCAATGCAGATCCAGAGGGATAGTGCAGCAATTAACACACCTCCGCCGGCGGCCACTTTCAAAATTCAAAGATAATTCGTAAATTTGCGAACTTAAATAAAAATAATATTCTCAAAATGAGTGTAAAAGATACAAAAGCAGAAGTTAATACCATTACTTACGATAAGGATAAGATTGAAGACAAAGTAGGCTCAATCTACGAAGCGATTGTTATCATGGGAAAAAGAGCAGAGCAGATCAATGCTGAAATCCGTACGGAACTTCACAATAAGCTTGATGAGTTTGCGGTTCACAATTCTACATTAGAAGAAGTTTTCGAAAACAGAGAGCAGATCGAAATCTCAAAGCATTACGAAAAGCTTCCGAAGCCAACTTCCATTGCTATTGAAGAATGGCTGAACGAAGATATTTACTTCAGAAAAACTGAAGAAAGAAAATAAAAATCAGTATATTTTTATAAACAAAGGTCATAAAGGAAATCTTTTCTTTATGACCTTTGTTGTTCGAACAGGTTTGTAAGAAAAAATAAGTAATTTAGTATTCTTAAAATTAAATTGAATGAGCCTTTCCGGGAAAAAAATTCTCATCGCGGTCTCTGGAGGAATTGCAGCGTACAAAATTCACTTTCTGATCAGGGATTTTATTAAAAAAGGAGCAGAAGTACAGGTCATCATAACACCTGATGCTGAACATTTTGTAACCAAGCTTAGCATTTCCACCCTCTCCAAAAAACCGGTATATTCAGATTTTTACAGTGACAACGGAACCTGGAACAGCCATGTGGAAATGGCACTTTGGGCAGACGTGATGATTGTTGCGCCCTGTACCGCGGGTACTCTTTCCAAAATGGTTCACGGGATGTGTGATAATCTTGTCATTGCGACTTATATGTCAGCGAAATGTCCTGTTTTTATCGCTCCAGCAATGGACCTCGATATGTATGCACACCCTTCAACCAAAAGAAATCTCGAACTGGCGGAAAGCTTCGGGCATATTGTAATTCCTGCCGAAACCGGCGAACTGGCAAGTGGACTGAGCGGACAGGGAAGAATGTCTGAGCCTGAAACCATTGCCCGGACAATAGAAGATTTTTTTGATGTAAATACTAAAAAAACACTCGAAGGCAAAACCGTTTTAATTACAGCGGGGCCTACCTACGAAGCGATTGATCCCGTAAGATTCATCGGGAATCATTCATCGGGAAAAATGGGATTTTCCCTTGCAGAGGAAGCTTCAAAAAGAGGAGCAAAAGTCATTTTGATTTCGGGACCAAGTTCTGAGAAACCGATCAATAAAAGTATTGAACTGCATAAAGTGACTTCGGCAAAAGATATGCTGGCAAAAGTTTTTGAATTTTATGATACTGTTGATATTGGAATTGCCAGTGCAGCAGTTGCAGATTATGCTCCTAAGGAAGTTGCTAAGGAAAAAATTAAAAAAAATGATGAATATTTAACGATAGAGCTGGTTAAAAATCCGGATATTCTTAAGACCATGGGCGAGAAGAAAACGCGGCAGTTTTTAGTTGGTTTTGCGCTTGAAACCCAGAATGAAGAAGAAAACGCCAAAGCAAAATTTGAAAAGAAAAATCTGGATATGATTGTTTTGAATTCCTTGCGTGATGAAGGCGCCGGATTTAAGAACGATACCAATAAAATAAAAATATTTACCAGAACGGAAAAGAAAGAATTTGATCTGAAATCTAAAGAAGATGTCGCTAAAGATATTCTGGATTGTATTGAAGCTCAAATTTTAAAATAATTTTAATAAATTTCCGTTCTCAATCTTTACTATAAAAATGAAAAAATTTTTAAGCATATTTTTAATTCTGTTTTTATTCAGCCAAAGTTTCTCCCAGGAGTTGCTGGCTACCGTGCAGGTGAATGCCCAACAGCTGGGCGGAAGTAACCAGTCGGCATACAAAGCGCTGGAAAAAAGCCTCAGGGATTTCATTAATAATACAAGCTGGACAGGAAAAAGGCTTCAGAATTTTGAAAAGATAAAATCAAATTTTGCGATTGTTATCAGCGAAAGAGACGGAAACAGATTTAGGGGAAGCATTGTCGTACAGGCAGTTCGCCCGGTGTATAATACCACTTATGAATCTCCGCTTCTCAATCTTCAGGATCAGCGTTTTTCTTTTGATTACGTGGAAAATGAAAATCTTATTTTCAACGAAAGACAGTTTTCCGGGAAAAATCTTATTGATGTGATCAGCTTTTATGTTTATGTAATCCTAGGAGTTGATGCAGACAGTTTTCAGTCGATGGCAGGAACGCAATGGTTTCAGAAAGCCCAGCAAATTGCCCAGAACGGAGAATCTCAGAATACGTACGATGGCTGGAAGCAGATTAATGAACCGAGAAGCCGTTCTATTTTAATCAAAGAAATAATGAGCCCGAACTGGAACCAGCTGCGTGCAACCATCTATTCTTATCACAGAGCAGGACTTGATAATCTTTTTAATCAGGACCAGACTGCAGCTAAAAAAGTGATTTTTGATGCTTTAATGCAGTTAAGGCAATATGAAAATTCTTTCCAGCAGGCCTATTTTTTTAATCTTTTTATGGATACGAAGGCTGATGAGATCTTTAATATTTTTAATTCCGGGAACAATGGAGGGATCGTTTTGGCAGATCTTAAAAACGAATTGATCATACTTTCTCCTAAAAGCACAGAATCCCGCTGGAACAAATGGAAACAGTAATCTTCACTTGAATCCTGAAATCTAATGTTCTATATTTGCAATAGCTAAAGTAACCGCTATTATCAATGCTTTCGAGAATATACATTAAAAACTTTGCCCTTATCGACACCCTTGAAGTGTCTTTAAATAACGGTCTTCAGGTGATTACCGGGGAAACTGGTGCCGGAAAATCTATCATTTTGGGTGCTTTGCGACTGATCCTTGGAGAAAGGGCAGATGTAAAATCGATCTCAAAAGCAGAAGAAAAAAGTATTGTTGAGACCGAATTTGCTTTAAATAATCAGTTTAAAAAATTCTTTATCGAAAATGATCTGGATTATGAACATCAGACCATTATCCGAAGAGAAATTCTGCCTTCAGGAAAATCCAGGGCTTTTATTAATGATGTTCCGGTAACACTGGATGTTTTAAGGGAATTGTCTTCCCAATTGATCGATATTCATTCCCAATTTGAAACTTCAAATCTTTTTACCGCAGAATATCAATTCAAAATTATTGACGGACTTTCTGAAAACAAACAGACCATTCAGGATTATCAGAATGAATTTTCGGATTTTCAAAGTCTTAAAATACAGCTTAAAAAACTTCAGACACAACTTTCAGAGGCTAATAAGGAAAGCGACTATAAAACATTTTTACTGAATGAGCTTGAAGAGCTCCACCTGGACGATGTTGATTATGAAGAGCTTCAGAACCAGCTTTCCATCCAGGAAAATGCAGAAATGATCTCCGATAATCTTGCGCAGGTGTTATCAAGATTTCATCAGGAAGAAGTAGGAATTCTCTCATTTTTTAATGAAGCTAAAAACAAACTCTCCAGGATTGCGGAAGTGTCAGGAAGTTTTAACGAGCTTAATGAAAGGCTGGAAACTTCCTTCGTGGAATTAAAAGATATCATTTCCGAACTGGAGGATGAAGCAGAAAACATTGAAGTGAACCCGGAAAATCTGGTCTTATTAATTGAGTTAAATAACAGGATCAACAGCCTTTTTATAAAGCATAATGTTACAGATGTTTCCGGATTAATAGAGATCAGGGATCAGCTGTCAGGAGAGCAGCAGGGAGCATCGGAACTGGAATCCCAGATTGAAGATATTCAGAAGAATATTGCTAAAAAAGAAAAATCACTTCAGACGTTATCCGGCACATTGTCAAAAAACAGGAAAAAATATATTCCTGTCTTTATTAAGAAAACAGAAGCTTTACTCAAAAAATTAGGCCTTGAGAAAGCCAGAGTAGATATTGAATTGCAGGATACCGCTGATTTCAATCAATTCGGGAAAGAAAATATTCAGCTGTTGTTTCAGGCTAATTCCGGATTTCCTTTAAAACCTATTCAGACCGCCATTTCCGGTGGTGAAAGATCGAGAGTGATGCTGGCTGTAAAGAAAATTATTGCCGAGAGTGATGAGCTTCCGACCTTAATTTTAGACGAAATCGATACCGGCGTTTCCGGAAAAGTAGCGGAAGAGATCGGAAACCTGATGCGCGAAATGTCTGCCGATATGCAGCTGATCGTCATTTCTCACCTCGCTCAGGTGGCTGCAAAAGGAAACAACAACTATAAAGTGGTGAAGCAGGATGTGGCCGGAAGAACACAATCCACCATCGTTTCTTTGAGTGATGAAGAGAAGCTCAACGAAATAGCCCAGCTTCTTTCCGGAAGTAAAATTACAGAAGCAGCGTTGGCGCAGGCTAAGGAATTAATCGGATAAATTTGAATTTATTTTAAAATATAAGGACTTCTGAATTTTTCAGAGGTCTTTTTTTTAATTTAGTTTGTCATCCTGAAAGGGTCTAAATATAGTATCAACATTTTAATCATACGTTTAAACTCCTGAAGAATGATAGCCTGTATCTCTTTTTATACAGCTAAAATCTCCTGAGCTTACAAACAATATGTTTGAACCCTCCGGAGATGTTGTTTGGTTTCCTGCAACTTGCGGGAGACTTCCGGAGACCTCCGTTGGTTCCCTGCAAAATGTTTTAAACAAACGGAGAACTGCTGAAGACCTACGCAGACTGTTGGGAACTTCCGTAGGTGTCGGGTGATTCTAAGCAGGGTTATTTTGATTACTGTAAAATACATCTTGATTAAAAGTTAAAAATTGTAACAATTATATCTTTATAAGAACTAATGTAATAAAAGATAACTATGTTTATAAAATTCCTGAAATTAGAGTTCAAAAGTTTTTTTAGAGGAAGTTCTTTAGGAATCAACCTCGCGATGAAAATTCTTCGCTTTATCGGAATTCTCTATTTTATGGCATGTTTGGTGGGAGGAGCATTTGGTGCATTCTTTTACATTCAGGAGGAAATGCATCAGAACCCGATACAAGTGGTTTCCAGGTTTATGATCGTGGCCTGGGCGGTAGATCTTATTGTGAAATACATCTGGCAGGAATTACCCACACAAAACATCAAGCCTTTTCTTACCCTTAATATTCCTAAGAAAACGCTGGTCAATTATATGATGGGTAAAACTTTTCTGTCTGCTTTCAGCTGGCTGAATTCCCTGTTTCTGATCACTTTTGCCATTATCGCATTGTTCAATGGATATAATGCATCGGGTGTCGTGGCATGGCTGGTAGGAATTTCACTGTTATTTTATCTGAACAATTTTATCAATATTCTTTTTAATGATAAAGAGATCGTTGCCATTGTTGTCGGCTGTATTTTTACGGGAGTGGCAGCATTAGGTTATTATAATATTGTTCCTGTTCTGGATTATTCTGAAAAGTTTTTCTTTAATTTTTACGAAAGACCTTATTTTGTAGTAATTTCCGTTGTATTGTTTTCTGCTTTATGGAAAATCTGCTTCAGTCATATCCGAGAGGTATTTTATCTGGATCAGGGGCTGGAAGTTAAAAAAGAGGTCGGGAAAACAGAAAATATCATGTTCCTGAATAAATACGGAGCCATTGGAACATTCATCAACAATGATATTAAATTACTAAAACGGAATAAAGTTACCAAAGGAATTGTTTGGGGCAGTTTTCTGTTTCTTTTCTACGGATTACTGATGTTCTCTTCACCTATTTATAAAACACCGGCCATGATGATGTTTATGGGATTGTTTGTAACGGGAGGATTTCAGTTTATGTTCGGACAGCGGGTTCCTGCTTTCGACAGTTCATATTATCCATTAATGATGACCCTGAATGTTCCTTACAAAGAATATTTGAAAGCAAAATGGTGGCTGATGAATATCGTAACAGGCTTTTCGATCATTCTGGCGTTGTGTTACGTCTATTTCGGATGGGATATGTACCTTACTTTTTTTGCGGCAGGAATTTATAATATTGGGGTCAATTCTCAGTTTACACTCTGGTCCGGGGCATTCAACAAAATGCAGATTGACCTGAATGCAAAAGAAAAGAGGTTCGGGCAGAAAAACAGCTTTAATATGAAATCTTTGCTGCTGCTGATTCCTAAATTATTCTTACCGATGGTTGTATTTGCAATCGTAAAATATTCTCTCGGAATTGAGGCCGGCGTGATAAGCATTGCTGTTTTGGGATTAATAGGATTTTTATTAAGAGAAAAAATATTCGATATTATCGTAAAACATTATAAGGTAGAAAAATACAGTACATTAGAAGCATTCAAAAATAAAGACTAATATGATCACAATTAATAATTTAACAAAAACATACGGCAAAGCAACCGTTTTAAATATAGAACATCTTGAAATTCCGAATGGTGAAACTTTCGGTTTGGTAGGAAATAATGGTGCTGGAAAAACCACGCTATTCAGCCTGATGCTTGATCTGATTCAGGCAACAACAGGATTCGTAAGCATCGACGGAATAAAAGTACACGAATCTGAAGCGTGGAAAAACAAAGTTTCTGCTTTTGTGGACGATTCTTTCCTGATCGGTTATCTTACTCCGGAAGAGTATTTCTACTTTATCGGGGAGCTAAGAGGCCAAAACAAAGCTTCTGTTGATGAGTTTTTAAAACAGTTTCATGATCTTTTCAACGGTGAAATTTTAAATTCCGGGAAATATGTCCGTGACCTTTCTAAAGGGAACCAGAAAAAAGTGGGAATTGTTGGCGCCATTATCGGAAATCCTGAAATCATCATTCTCGATGAGCCTTTTGCCAACCTGGATCCTTCCACGCAGATCAAACTTAAAAACCTCATTAAAGAATTATCAAAACAGGAGGGTGTTACTTTCCTTATCTCCAGTCATGATCTTTCGCACACAACGGAAGTCTGCAACAGAATTGTTGTGGTAAATAAAGGCCAGCTGGTAAAAGATATCCAGACCAATCCGGAAACGTTGAGAGATCTCGAGCAGTATTTTGCAGACCAGATTTCAAGTCCGGCAGAAAGTACGAATAGTCCTGTTTAATAGATATTAGCAATATTTCAAATTTAAAAATCATTTATCCATATTTATGGCACATGAATTAATTTTGTTCTGCTAAAATTTAATTTATGGAATTAATTGAAAAACTGAACTGGAGATATGCTACCAAAGCAATGAACGGTCAGAAAGTGCCACAGGAAAAAGTGGATAAAATATTGGAAGCGGCAAGACTAGCCCCTACATCAAGCGGTCTGCAGCCTTTCGAAATTATTGTCATTACCAATCAGGAAATTAAGGAACAGATAAAACCTCATGCATGGAACCAGCCGCAAATTACGGATTGCTCACATCTTTTGGTTTTTGCAGCCTGGGATAATTATACCGAAGACAGAATCAACAGGATGTTTGATCTGACAAATGAAATCAGAGGTTTTGAAAACGAAGGGTGGGAAAACTACAGACAGATGCTGTTGGGAATGTATCCGCAAAGACCTGCTGAAGAAAACTTTACGCATGCCGCAAAACAGGCTTATATCGGGTTTGGTGCAGCGATTATCGCAGCGGCTTTTGAAGAAGTAGATTCTACACCAATGGAAGGTTTTGTTCCGGAAGAAGTGGATAAAATTTTAAATCTACAGGAAAAAGGATTAAAAAGCGTTCTCTTACTGCCTTGGGATATAGAGATCCTTCGAACGACTGGCTGGTAAACCTTACCAAAATAAGAAAATCGAAAGAAGATTTCGTTACAGAAATCAACTAATTATTAATTATTTTACTCATAAAAATACCCTTTCAATTGCTGAAAGGGTGTTTTATTTATTATTTGAATTTCTCCGGAATAACACTGTAAAATCTGTGTTAATCAGTGAGAATCTGTGGGAGTTTAAAACTCAGCATTTGGTTTCCAATCCACCACCGCTCTGATAAACGCTTCTGCATTTTCAACAGGGATATTTGGTAAAATTCCGTGGCCTAAATTGGCAATATATCGGTCTTTCCCGAAACGGTTGATCATTTCAGTCACCATTTTTTTGATTGTTTCAGGAGTTGAATGCAATCTTGCAGGATCAAAATTTCCCTGTAGCGTCATTGTGTGATTGGTTAACGTTCTTGCAAATTCAGGTTTAATCGTCCAGTCAACGCCTAACGCGGAAACCGGAGACTGTACCATATCTTCCAGTGCAAACCAGCATCCTTTTCCGAAAACCACAACATGCGTCAGCGGACTTAATGCTTCAACGATCTGGCTGATATATTTCCATGAAAATTCCTGATAATCTGCCGGAGAAAGCATTCCGCCCCAGGAATCGAAAACCTGAACGGCAGACACTCCTTTTTCAACTTTTCTTTTCAGGTAAGCAATAGTAGTGTCTGTAATTTTTTGAAGTAACAAATGGGCTGCTTCCGGCTGTGTAAAACAGAAAGATTTGGCAATATCAAAAGCTTTGCTTCCTTTTCCTTCCACACAGTAGCAAAGGATGGTCCAGGGAGAGCCTGCAAAACCGATCAACGGAATTTCATTATCTAATTTCTGTAAAGTCAGTTCAATAGCATCAAAAACATAGCCTAACGTATCATTCACATCAGGAACGGCAACATTCTGAACCTGTTCCATCGTTCTGATCGGCGTATCAAGCCACGGACCTACTGATTCCTTCATTTTAAAATCGATTCCCATCGCCTGCGGAACCACCAAAATATCCGAAAACAAAATGGCTGCATCCAGCGGAAATCTTCGGATCGGCTGTACGGTGATTTCGGAAGCCAGCTCGGGAGTCTGACATCTTGTGAAGAAATCATATTTGTCGCGAAGGGCAATAAATTCCGGCAAATATCTTCCTGCCTGCCTCATCATCCATACAGGAGGTCTTTCTACGGTTTCTCCGCGAAGCGCTTTTAAATATAGGTCGTTTTTAATCATAATCTATTAAATAAAATTGTCGGTAATGAACAATTGTATATCAGTTTTTGTTTAAAATTTCTTTTCGTATCAGCTTAAAAAGAGATAAAAGAGTATTACCTTCAGCCGTTAAAACGGGTACTGAACTGTGTTTTCTGATTTCACGGGATGTGGTTTCACCAATGGATATCAGCGTTATATTTTCCAGTGAATTCTGCTTTGCAAAACTACGAACTCCGCTCGGACTAAAAAATACGACAGCATGATATTTTTCAGTTATTACCGGATTAATTTCTTCGGTGTTATAAACGACAACTTTTTTATATTTAATATTTTGCAGCGGAAGATCATTGTCTAAAACACTTATGGCCAGGTTTCCGCAGAAGTGGAGAAAACGTTCATGCTGGCATTTTGCGGTAATAAATTTTGAAAGGGTATCTGCATTTTTCAGTACTTTGAAAGTTCCGAAGCCGTATTTCCTTACCGCTTTTTTCGTCTTTTCCCCTACACAGTAAATCTTGTTGTAGTTTTTTGCAGTAAAATCTTCATCGGGTCTAAAGCCATTTCTGAAAAATGAATCCACGCCGTTTACACTGGTAAAAATGATTGAATAATCTTTCAGGTCAAAAGGATGAATTTGTACAGGAGTTGTTTTTATCACCTCAATACAATCAACCGCGATATCATCTCCTAATTCTTTGGATATAATCGTTCGGTCTATATTTTTGGTAAATAAGATTTTCATTTTTTAGCTTTAAGCCTGAAGAATAATGGAATTTTAAATCTGATTTTTAATTTCTGCCATCAGTTCTTTTCCTCCGTTTTCCAAAACAACTTTAGCGAAATTTTTTCCGAAGTTTTCTTCGTTGTTGTACACGAAATTTTCATCGGTTGAAATACAATTTTTACCATCTAAAGAACAAAGTGCCGCTTTAAAACGGATCTGATCTTCAAAAATTTCGGCAAAAGCTCCGATGGGAGCCGTACAGCCACCTTCCAGTGTATTAAGAAAATTTCTTTCCATTTCCACGCAGATTTGGGTGTTTGTATGATTGGTAAACCGTCTTACGATTTCGTTGATTTCTGTTTTGTCTGCATGACCCGCAACTGCAATTACCCCTTGTGAAGGAGCCGGGATTAAAAACGGAAGCATTTCATAATCGATGTCCATTTTCATTCTTTTAATTCCTGCCAACGATAAAATGGTAGCATCAAAATCACCATCTTCCAGTTTCTGGAGTCTGGTCTGGATATTTCCACGGATGTCTGAAAATTCAGCATTAGGAAAATTTTTAAGCCAAAAAGCTCTTCTTCTCAAGCTGCTTGTTGCCAGTTTAAGCTCGTGAAGTTCCTTGTTTTTTGCAGATTCTTTACGGATCAGAACATCCTGAGGGAAATCCCTTTCCAGATAAGATACGATCTCAAGATTTTGAGGAAGATTCGTGGGAACATCTTTTAAAGAATGTACAGCAATGTCGATCTCATCGTTTAATAAGGCAACATCAAGGTCTCTTGTAAAAACGCCGGTAATTCCCAGTGAATAAAGAGGCTGAGTAAGATTTTTGTCGCCGGATGATACAATAGGAACGATTTCCGTTAAATAATTATTGTTCTGAAGATGTCTCGCAACTTCTCTTGCCTGCCAAAGTGCCAATGCGGAATTCCTGGTTCCGATTCTAATGCTTTTCATTGAATTCGTTGTTTGGTTGTTCAACTAATATTTCGTGCATTAATTTACTAATTTCTTCGGCTTTTAACGGATTATCGATGATATATTTTGCAAAACGGTTGGTAATTTTCTGGATCATTTTATCAGAAAGTTCCATATCCGTGATGTTTATGTATTTATTTTTTTTGTAAAAATTATGCATTTCATTGCGTTCCATGTTCTTGAGAACGGCTTTGAAATGATGAATATTGGGAGCCAGCTTTCTCTTTTTTTCCCATTCAAGAAAATCTTTCATCAGTTCCTTGATAATTTTTTCAGCTTTCGGAATCTCCTTTTCCCTCTGCTGAATCGTCTGTTGGATCTGCTTTGAAAGTTCATCAACATCAATCAGGGTTACATTTTTGTTTTCCGTAACGTCCTTATCCACATTATTCGGAATAGACAGATCGATGACCAGTGTTTCTTTTCCGTTTGGGAAATGAGATTTATTGACGATAGGATGTCTTGCGCCGGTTGCTACAATGAGAATGTCTGTTTGCTTCAGCTCCTGATCAAATTCAGTATAATCAATATGAGGAATGTGATATTTCTCTGAAATTTTTTCAGCAGTTTCCTGTGTTCTGTTGGCGATTTTTATTTTAGGCTGATACACGTGCTTTACGAGATTCTCCACCGTATTCTGGCCTATTTCTCCTACTCCCAGAAGAAGAATGTTTTTTTCGGTAAGTCTTTTCTGGTTGTTAAGAATATAATGAACTGCCGCATATGATACGGAAGCCGCACCATTGGAAATTCCGGTTTCGTTTTTAATCCTTTTTGAAATCTGAATGGCCGCATTGATAGCCCTCTCAAGATAAGGATTGGAATTCTGTCTTTCTTTTCTGAATCTGCTGTATGCTTTTTTAATCTGCCCGATAATTTCAAAATCACCGATGATCTGGCTTTCCAGTCCGGCCGCTACTCTGAAAAGATGGGCCAAAGCTTCTTCTTTGGTAAGAATGTTGGCAAACTGGAGAAAATCCATCAGATTAACCCCGATTGTTTTACAATATTCTTCAGCAACCAGCAGGTAATTAGATGTGGTAGTATAAATTTCGGTTCTGTTACAGGTAGAAACAACAAAGGCGTCCCCTAAATTTTCATTATGAATACGGGTGACAAAATTTTTAATATTTTCGTCAAAGAATGCAAATTTGCCTCTTGTTTCTACATCAGCTTTTTCATAGCTAATGGAAAGTACGGCAAAATTAGATGTCTGATGTATGTTGGAATACTGTAACATAAGCGTGGCAAATTTACGTTTTTTTTGATAAAACGCTTTCTTATAATGTATATGATAATTATCGTAAAAAACTATTTTGGGATGATTCTAAATAATCGCAAAAAGCAAAATATTGGTTTCTGAAAATTAATGGCAAATAAGATTTTAGAATTAAAAAATCAAAATAATACGAATCAAATCACATCTGTGTGCAATAAAAAAAATAGTTCAATTCCTGTGATGCCTTATTGGGCCTGTCTTATCTTAAATCTGGTTTAAATTAAAGTCTGTAAATACTTAAAGTAAAAGTTAATAAGTGATTATAAATTTTAATAAAATTTTAACCAAATTATCTGCATGTTAAATTTCTTTAGACGTCTTAAATTTATATCTTTGTAACTCTTTAAAAAATCAGAAGTAAAAGTATGAGTTTATTCGATATGTTTACGCAAGAGATTGCGATAGACCTGGGTACCGCCAACACCCTTATCATCCATAATAATAAAATTGTTATAGATCAGCCTTCGATTGTTGCTATTGAACGTTCAACAGGAAGACCGATTGCTGTCGGTGAACAGGCGAAACATATGCAGGGTAAGACTCATGAAGATATCAAAACAATCCGTCCGCTTAAAGACGGTGTAATTGCCGATTTCCATGCTTCTGAACACATGATTAAAGAATTTATCAAAAAAATTCCAGGAATTAAAGGTAAATTTATCCAGCCGGCTTTGAGAATCGTAATCTGTATTCCTTCAGGGATTACGGAAGTTGAAAAAAGAGCGGTAAGAGACTCGGCACAAAAAGTAAACGCAAAAGAAGTACGTCTGATTTATGAGCCAATGGCAGCTGCAATTGGAGTAGGAATTGATGTTCAGAAACCGGAAGGAAATATGATCATCGATATAGGCGGCGGTACTACGGAAATTGCAGTAGTTGCGCTGGGAGGTATTGTCTGCGACAAATCTGTAAAAATTGCTGGCGACGTATTTACCAATGACATTGCATACTATTTAAGAACTCATCACAACCTTTATATCGGGGAAAGAACTGCGGAAAGAATTAAAATTGAAGTGGGTTCTGCCGTTGAGGACCTTGATGTTGATATCGAAGATATTCCGGTACAGGGTAGAGACCTGATTACAGGAAAACCTAAAGAAATCATGGTTGGCTATAAAGAGATCGCAAGAGCTTTAGACAAATCCATCATCAGAATTGAAGATGCGGTAATGGAAACGCTTTCCCTTACTCCTCCGGAATTGGCTGCTGATATCTATAAAACAGGTATTTATCTTGCTGGTGGTGGCGCTTTATTGAGAGGTTTGGCGGACAGATTGCACAAAAAGACAGGTCTTCCTGTTTTCGTTGCAGAAGATCCGTTGAGAGCTGTAGTTCGCGGAACAGGAATCGCACTTAAGAATATGGATAAATTCAATTTCTTAATAAAATAATTCTAACTTTTTACGACATATATCTGAATGGGATTTTTGCTGAGATTATTTTCGAAGAATGCACTTTTTGTTTTCTTTATATTTCTGCAAATTATTGCTCTGATTCTGATATTCTCTAAAAATGCCATGCAGAAATCCTGGATCGCAGGACAGTCTGCTGCCTTGAATTCCTGGGTTTCGGGATATATTGATGAAGGGGTTTCTTATCTGAAGCTTAAACAGATCAATGAAGACCTTGTTACGCAAAATAAGGCCTTAATGATGGAGCTTTACGGAAAACAGGGCACTAAAAATCCTCAGTTCAGGAAAGTTCATGATACGCTGGGAGGCGGACAGATCTATACATTTGTAGATGGTGAAATCGTTTTCAACAGTATCAACAGAAGAAACAATTATTTTACCATTAACAGAGGAAGAAGAGATGGCGTATTTCCGCAAATGGGAGTTATGGCTCCTAAAGGCATTGCAGGGATTGTGATCAACTCTACAGACAGCTATGCTTTAGTACAGTCGGTGTTGAGTGTAAATAAAATCAGGATCAATGCTGCTCTTAAAAATTCGGGGTATTTCGGAACGCTTACATGGAACGGGGATAATTCCCGAGTAATGCACCTTGCTGATATTCCAAAATACGTAGCCCTGAAAATTGGTGATACTGTAGTAACCGATGGTAAATCAGCAATCTTTCCTAAAGGTGTAATGATCGGTACTGTAGCAGGATATTCCGTTGATAATAAAACAGGGTTTTGGGATATTTCGGTTGAGCTGAGTGAGAAAATGGGAGCACTGAGTAAAGTTTATGTCGTTAAAAACCTTAAAAAAGCGGAAGTACAAAAAATTCAGGATACGATGCAATCTGTAATAAAAAAGGAAGATGATTAGCAGAACTTTATTTACGGACATATTAATCATGATTTTCCTGGTTGCATTACAAATTTTTGTATTGAACAGGATCACCATTTTCGGAAAGTATACGCCGGTGCTTTATCCTGTATTTGTCATGTTTTATCCTTTTTTCAGAAATAAATTTCAATTTTTAGCATTGAGTTTTCTGATTGGACTGTCGGTTGACGCATTCCTCTATTCCTGGGGAATCAATGCCTTTGCAACCACCCTGATTGCTTATTTCAGGACATTGATTTTTAGAACTTCTACAGATACTTCTACAGATTTCTTCTCGTTTCAGTCCCTACAGTGGGCGCAGTTTTTGCTGTTTTTATTTACGAGCATCTTTTTGCATCAGCTTTTAGTACAATATATAGAGTTTTTTAAGCTGAGCAGATTTTTTGAAATATTATTTAATGTATTGGTAACGAGTATAATTTCATTTATATTTATAGTTATCTACGCATTAATATTTAAAATCAAACAAAAAGTTTGAACACACGTTATTTAAAAATTTTTTCCGTTCTTCTGATAATCGCTATGATTTTTATAGCGAGATTGGCTTATTTACAGCTTTTTACCGATAGGTATGCGCTTAATGCCGCCAATACTTCCATTAAAATAGAATATGTCATCCCACAGCGTGGAGTTATTTTTGACAGGAACGGGAAAATTATGGTGGGAAACCAGCCTGCCTATGAGATTTCTTTTACACAGGCTCTCATGAGACCTGATTTTGATACAATTGCCTTCTGTAATCTGATGAAAATTTCTAAAAACGATTTTATCAGAACCATTGATGCCATTAAGAAAGAAAAATATTATTCCAAACTGACGCCGATGACTTTCATGAAAAATCTCAGCAGGGAAGATATTGCGAGGGTTCAGGAGATTATATTTAAATATCCGGCATTTAGTATTGTGTCAAGGCCACAGCGCCAGTATGAGGTTTCAACTTCCGGAAATCTTTTGGGATATACGAGTGAAGTAAACGAAAGAGAGATCAAAAAAGATTCTGCCTATTATCTGCCCGGAGATTTCATCGGTAAAACGGGAATTGAAAAGGCGTATGAAAAAGAATTGCGGGGGATCAAGGGAATGAAGTACATTCAGAAAGATATTAAGCTTCGTAATGTAGGACCTTACAAAAACGGATCTCTTGATAAAGATGTGGTTACCGGGAAAGATATCACCCTTACTATTGATTATGACCTCCAAAGAATTGCAGAGGAAATGATGGTCAACAAGCATGGTGCAATTGTGGCTATTGATCCTAATAACGGCGAAGTTTTGGTGGCCGCAACAGGTCCTGATATTGATCCCAATCTATTTACAGGCCCAAATAAATCAAGGAATCTCTACGCTCTTTCAAAAGATACGATTTACGAAAATAAACCAACCTTTGACAGGTCACTTCAGGCTGCATATCCGCCGGGTTCTACCTTTAAATTGTTAACTGCTCTTGCGGCAATGCAGATGGGCGTAATGGATGAGAAGACGATTTTTCCCTGCGGTGGCGGGTTTTATTATAAAGGAAAAAGAATTAAAGGTCACGGCGGTGCAGATCCTTTAATCCCTTCTATTCAGGTTTCGAGTAACTGTTTCTTTACGTATGCTTTTATTGCGATCATTAAAAAATATCCCGGAAATCCTTCCAGAGGTGTTGATGAGTGGAAAAAAATCATGAGCAGCTTTGGGGTAGGTGAATTTTTAAATAATGATTTTGCAGTAGGAACCAGAGGCAGAATCCCTTCTGGTGATTTCTATGAAAATAGATTTAAAGCCATTATGAAAGCCAGTGGTTCTAAAAGAACAGACTTTAAAAACTGGGACGAGATGTCCACCGGTGCCATCTACAACGGAATGGGACAGGGGGATGTACTGGTAACGCCGCTTCAGCTTGCCAACTATGTTTCTGCTATTGCCAATAAAGGATGGTATTATACTCCTCATATCGTTAAAGCAATTGACGGAAAACCAAATCCTGATCCAAGATTCAAAAAGAAACATCAGACCTTAGTTGATAAAAAGCATTTTGATCCTGTATTAAGAGGTATGGAAGCTGTTGTTTTGAATGGCACGGCACGAGGCTTAAAATCAAGTGATTTTACCCAGCTTGCGAAAACAGGCACTGCGCAGGTGCCTCAGGGAAAGGACAATTCGATTTTTGTATTGATCGCTCCTGCGGATAAACCGAAGATTGTAGTAGCAGCCGTTATGGAACATGCAGGATTCGGAGCAACCTGGGCTGGTCCGGCAGCGACAATTATTGCTGAAAAATATATTACAGGAGACATCAAACGTGAACACCTCTATAAGAAAATGGTGACCTCCAGTTTTATGCCTGAATACAAAAGACAATGGATTGCCGATCTCAAGCGTAAAGGCCTTTACAAGCCAAGTGAGGATTCTATAAAGCAAAAAAGAATTCTGGACAGCTTAAAATTGATAAAGGAACAGAAGGCTAAAATGCAGAAAAAGGCAGAAGAGGAAAAAAAGAATGTAAATAAAACAAAACCGGCTAAGCAATGAAATGGGCAGAAGGAATAGATAAATTAGGTCTCGGTCTGTATTTTCTGCTTTGTGCTTTTGCCATTGCAAATATTTACAGTGTAGATCAGAAATTAGGAGAAAAGCAATTGATTTTCTTTGGTATTTCACTTTTTGTAGGGCTGGTAATTTTCGTGGGAAGAAGTAAGTTCTTTGAAAATATGTCAGGGATTATTTATATTGGTGGCGTCTTGTTACTGATTGGGTTATTTCCTTTCGGTAAAGAGATTCTCGGCCAGAAAAACTGGTACAAGTTCGGTAGTTTTACGATGCAGCCGGTGGAGTTTGCCAAAATCGGGACCGCTTTAATGCTTGCCAATTATGTTTCCGGTCCTGAATTTAATTTAAAGAATAAAAAATCATTTTGGACTACATTAGCTATTATCGGAATTCCTGCAGTGGTGGTTCTGGCTATTCCTGATGTGGGTTCCATGTTGGTTTTTATCGCATTTTTCATTGCATTATACAGGGAAGGACTTAGCGGATTATTATTTGGAGTAGGATTTCTTTTTGCTGCAGTTTTCCTCATTTCCCTGGCTGTTAATCCTATTTGGGTTGCCCTTGCCATTGTTTTGATCGTAGGAGGGTGGATTGCCATGAATTACTACAAAATGTCATGGAATATTATTTCCATTTCGGGAATTGTAGGATCGGTTGTTTTACTTTGCGGATTGGCTTTCGGTTCGCCATATATTTTAGAAAAACTTCCAAAGCACCAGAGAGAAAGAATTGAAGTACTCTATAAAGGTGAAAAAGCGTTCAGAGATACATCGGGATACAATTTGCTGTATTCAAAAACAGCGATCGGATCTGGCGGACTTTGGGGGAAAGGATATCGTGAAGGTTCTGTTACCCAGGGTAAATTCGTTCCCGAACAGGAAACCGATTATATTTTCTGCACCGTTGGCGAAGAATGGGGCTTTGCAGGAAGTGCATTGCTGATCCTTTGCTACATGGTTTACATTGGAAGAATCTATTATCTGGCAGAACAACAGAAATCGGGGTTTAACCGTGTTTTTGGATACTGCTTTGCTTCGATCCTTTTAATGCACTTTACTATTAATTTAGGCATGGTTATGGGCTTGTTTCCGACCGTTGGAATTCCTTTGCCTTATTTCAGTTATGGAGGAAGTTCTCTGCTTGCCTTTTCGATGATGACCTTTATTTTCTTTAAATTAAATTATTCGGATAAGAATAGCTTGGTATAAGCGGTAAGTCTCGGATAGTATCAAAATCTCTGCATCTCAGCAAGAGATAATTTTTCAATTAAATCATAATTATGGAAGAAGTGTACATTTTAGATCAAACTTTCGAAAATGCAGATTTTTCACAAATTCAAAGAGGAGAATATGAACACTGTATCTTTCGGAATTGTAATCTTGAATATGCTGACCTTTCTGGTTTCAGTTTTAATAACTGTGAATTTACAGGCTGTAATCTAAGCATGGCAAAACTCTGTAGAACCGCCTTCCGGGAAGTTATCTTTAAAGAATGTAAGATGTTCGGCCTTCATTTTAACGAATGCAACGAATTTGGAAGGTCGTTTAGGTTTGACGGATGTTATTTAAATAATTCTGTTTTCTACAAGACGAATATTAAAAAAACTTCATTTATAGATTCAAAATTAATTGAGGCTGATTTTACAGAATGTAATCTCTCACTTGCAATATTTAATAACTGTGATCTGTCCGGCGCTGTATTTGACAATACAAATCTCGAAAAAGCTGATTTCAGAACATCATTTAATTATTCCATTGATCCTTCCCAAAATAAGCTTAAAAAGGCAAGATTTTCACTTTCTCAAGTTCATGGACTATTGCTTCAATTCAATATAGAAATTGATAAAAACGCATAGTTATTTATATAAGTTTTTATCAGATTGATTTAAAGAAAAGTGATTCTCTTCTTTGAAAGTGTGGATTTGCAAAGCAAAAAAAATCAGCAATAAAAAAACCATCAAAAATTTTGATGGTTTCATTATTTAAATCAATTATTTAAAATTAAAAATTTGTTCCGTTTGATGCGGGAGTTGTTGCTGCAAGATTGTTGATTGCTTCTCCGTTCTCATTGATGATTCTTTTTCCGAATCTGTACTTCGGACCCCAGTAAGAGTCGTTCAGTGAAGAAACCATTACTCCTTTTGAGGTGGCAGCGTGAATGAATTTCACTTCACCATCTTCCGATACACTTTCTACAATACCTACGTGAGAAATTCTTCTTCCGTGAGAAAAGAAAATCAGGTCTCCTTTCTGAAGATTTTCTTTTTCTACTTTTTCTCCCTCCTGAGACTGGGAAGCTGCTACTCTTGGTAAGCTAAGCCCTGCTGCTGCCCCGAAAACGGAAAGAACAAAAGCTGAGCAGTCTATCCCGTTTCTGGTCATCCCTCCGTATCGGTAAGGAGTTCCCAGGTAAGTCTGTGCTTCTGTTAAAATATTGTCGATGGTTTTATTGTGCATGATTGCTTTTGCAATCTCAGAATTTTTAATGGAATTTTTAGCATTTGCTAAAGAAGCTGCCTTTTCTGCAAGAAATGAATTAATCAGTTGTTGCTTGTCCTGCTCCATTTTGTGAGTGTCAATAGAAGCTAGTTTGGCATCTGTTTTGTATTCTTTAGCGTAAGTTGCTGGTTTTGATACTACATAATTTGTAACACATGATTGTAACGATACTGTAGAAACTAAAGCAACTAAATAAAACAAAACTCTTTTCTTCATATATATTTGATTACCGTGTTAAAGGAATAAGTATTTTTCAAAAGCAATACAAAAATATGTATTCCCTACAAAAGGGCTTTGATATGAATATTATCATGTTCTTTTTTTAACACATTTTAACATATTATTTAAGTATGTTAAAGAAAAATAAACCGCAACGGCCTATTTTGGGTATGTTAGCGGTTTTTTTTATTAAGATTCTTTAACAAAATAAAAACATATATGCTTCAGAATCTGTGGTATCTGATGAATAACTCTAATTTTAAGAATTTGATAAATAATATTTTTTAGAAATATTTTAAATGATTATTCTACTGAAATCCAGATTGTTGTTAATATTGAATTGGAATACATTCTTAAAGTGTGATAAAAAAACTCTCCGGTATTTACCGGAGAGTTTAACTAATATGGAACTTTACAGATGTTACTTTGTAAATAACATTTCTCTATATTTTGTCATTGGCCAAAGCTCATCATCCACCATCATTTCAAGAGCATCTGATGCTTCTCTGATATCGTCGAATAGTGGCTTCACTTTATTGCAGTAATCTTCCGCCTGCTTTTGGCTTTCAGTAACTGCTTTAGCTTCTTCTCTTGCCTTGATAAGATCTTCAACACCTAATTTTATTTTAGATACATTCTCAGAAATACTTGTGATTAAGCTCATCTGTTCTTTTGCCAGAGATTTGAACTCATTATCTCCAAAGATTTCTTTAAGACCTTTTACGTTTTCAATCAGTCTGTTCTGATAATTTAAAGCAGAAGGAATAATATGGTTTCTTGCGATGTCACTTAATACTCTTGCTTCAATATCAATAACCGTTGAATATTTTTCTAATTTGATTTCGTTTCTTGCTTCAACTTCTCTGTGAGTAAAAATTCCCAACTCTTCATAAAGCGATAAAAACTTCTCATCCATTTCCTGTTTAAGAGCTTCAGGAGTGGTTTTTAAATTATTTAATCCTCTCTTTTCAGCTTCTTTTGCCCAGTCGTCAGAATATCCGTCACCTTCAAACATGATGTTTTTACACTGCTTGATGTACTCTCTCAATACGTTGAAGATAGCTTCGTCTTTCTTAAGGCCTTTTTCAATTAATGCATCCACTTCTTTTTTGAAATCACGAAGCTGTTTTGCTGCGATGGTATTCATTACCGTCATAGATTCTGCGCAGTTTGCAGAAGATCCAACCGCTCTGATTTCGAATTTATTTCCTGTAAATGCAAAAGGAGAAGTTCTGTTTCTGTCGGTGTTATCCAACAAAATTTCAGGAATTTTTCCAACAACATTCAGTTTTAAATCTGTTTTTTCGTCTGGGGAAAGTTTTCCTTCTTTTACTTTTTCAAGCTCTTCCAGTACTCTGAAAAGCTGGCTTCCGATAAATACGGAGATAATTGCCGGCGGAGCTTCGTTGGCACCTAATCTGTGATCGTTGCTTGCTGAAGCTATACTTGCTCTTAAAAGGTCTGCATATTCATGAACCGCTTTGATAGTATTCACGAAGAATGTTAAGAACTGTAGGTTTTTCTTAGGATTTTTTCCAGGGCTTAATAAGTTTTCACCGGTATCGGTTGCTAAAGACCAGTTATTGTGTTTTCCGCTTCCATTTACACCTGCGAATGGCTTTTCGTGGAATAAAATATGGAAATGGTGTCTGTGGGCAACTCTTGCCATTACATCCATCAATAAAGAATTGTGGTCAACGGCAACGTTTACCTCTTCGAACATTGGTGCAAGCTCGAACTGGTTTGGTGCTACTTCATTATGTCTTGTCGTTACAGGAATTCCCAGTTTCATGCACTCCACTTCTAATTCCATCATGAAGTTCATTACTCTCGTAGGGATAGAACCGAAATAATGATCGTCCAATTGCTGTCCTTTTGCGGGAGAATGTCCTAATAAAGTTTTCCCGGTTAATACAAGATCCGGACGGGATTGGTATAATGCTGAATCTACCAGGAAATATTCCTGTTCCCAACCTAAAGTAGGCGTTACTTTGGTAACATTTTTGTCAAAATACTGCATTACATTGGTTGCAGCTTCATCCACAGCGTTAAGTGCTCTTAAAAGAGGCGCTTTATAATCTAAGGTCTCTCCGGTATAAGAGATGAAAATGGAAGGAATACATAAAGTTGTTCCCATGATGAATGCCGGAGATGTAGGATCCCATGCTGTGTATCCTCTCGCTTCAAAAGTGTTTCTGATACCACCGTTCGGGAAAGAAGATGCATCCGGCTCCTGCTGGATCAATAAATTTCCGCTGAATCTTTCGATAGCTCTTCCGCCTTCAATCGGGGTGAAGAAAGAATCGTGTTTTTCAGCAGTGCTTCCTGTTAATGGCTGGAACCAGTGCGTGTAATGGGTTACGCCTTTGCTCATGGCCCAGTCTTTCATTGCTACAGCTACCTGGTCTGCAATGTGTCTCTGGATTTTAGTTCCTTTTTTTACTGCATCCATAATTGAATTGAATGCTTCTTTTGTTAAATATTCTCTCATTGTCTCTTCTGAGAAAACATTTTGGCAAAACAATTCGGATAGTTTTACAGGAACTTCTACAGAATTATCTCTTCTAAAGTCCTTAAATGGTAAAGTTTCTAACGCTTTGAATCTTAAAGTTGACATATTAGGTTTGATTTTTACGATGCAAATTTACGAAAAAAATGAATAAAAAATATTTTGACCCTAAAAAATTAAGGGGTAATTGTAAAATTAATGAAAATTTAAATGGGGATGTAAGTTTTAAGAGGGGTTTTGTTAAAGTAGAGTTATAAATAAAAGACCTAGTCTGTTTGTGAACTGCTGGCAACAACTCTATTATTAGATAAGTACAATTTATAAATTTATACCATAAGCATTACTAAAAGTTTCATTTATTTTATTAATTATGATTAAATCGGAGGCTGAGGGACTCGAAGCCTCCGGTTTTTCTTAGCCCCGATTGCCGCGGCATCCTTTTTTGTCTGCGTAGGGCTTAAAAATCGGAGGACAAAAAAGATACAGCAGAAAGCGGGAAAAAGCTCCTGATTAACTTCTGAGATTTTAGAATGATAAGGTTTGAGTGTTTCGAATACTTTTCGGTTTAAATTGCAAATAGATAGCATTCTTTTATATTATGTTAAGCCATTTATTAAAAGACACTTAAAATAATTTAGACGGAGATTTTGTATATTTGTGTGAAATTTATTTTATGACAAATTCTAGAGCTAGAGAAACAACGGAAGCAATTGAAAGATTGTATATTTCTATGAGACACCTCTTTTACAGAGGTTTTTTTAAACCTGCCGGTGTTTCGGGGGAGACGATCAGAAGTTTGTTAAAGACCATCAATCCGGAAATCTACGGAAGTATGAATGTGCCTAGTAAACTCGAACTGAACGGTTTGATGTATGTGCTGGACAGGCTTCCGGAAGGAATTGAAGAATGTGCTTTCATTCATCTTACCTCAGATGAAGGTTTTGATAAAGGAAGTTTCGAACCGATTGTTCCCAAAAAGAGAAGAAGAAACTGCTACAGGATCGATGAACATCAGATGAATATCGAAGTGCTTTTGGGCCGTTCCGAGATCTATGATATTCTTACGCATTTAACTTTCTTATTTATAGAAGCGGATAAGGTAAGAAACCTGGCTTTCATTCAGGATGAAAACTGGAAGCCGACTCGTGCCTTCAAAATCATTGAAGAAGTAGTAAAAGGAGAAAAGAAATTCAGCAGAAAAGAAAAAGAAGTTGCGCTCATTCACCTGTCTTCTCTTATAGGACGGACTTTTGATGAAACTTTAAATGCTTATAATACTTTCGGTGAAGATAATAATCCGGACCGTCTTTTCAAAATCATCTATAATCTTGCTAAAGTGAGTCTTGAGGATGCAAAACAAACCAGAGAGCGTGAAATTCATTTCAGTGCCATATTGAAAGAAAGAGTAGGGCATCATTATTTCGGTGAAAAGTGGGCTCAAAAAGTGAAAGAGGTTTTGTATGAAAACGATCTTCACATGCGTCCGCTCCATATTATTTCAGCCAATATGCATTCGGTGAAAAATATGCTGTATGCCAATGAAGCCCTCAAAAAGAAGGATCATAAGGTCGACTACAAACTTTACGGGGAAATTTCTGATAAAAAAGAGCTTCGCGACAAAGTTTCGAAATATGCGCTTGAGCAAGGGATGATCTATATTAATGATAAGAGCGGAAGTAATATTGATGTTCAGATCATCGACCTCAGCAAAGCCGAACTTAAAAATACGCCTTTTCAGGATATTAAATTCGGAGGCGATGATGTAATCATGGTTTTCGATTATGCTTTCGGAGAGCAGGCTTTTGAAGTAATGGATGAGTTGCTTAGACCTTTTGAGCATAAAGGCGAAGTCTATATGATGAAAGTAAAGTCCGTTTCCATTATGGGTAAAGCAGGAATTCTCGCCGGAGGTAAAGGTGATATCATGATCCCGACCTCACATATTTTTGAAGGAACAGCAGATAATTATCCATTTGAAAATGCCTTAAAAGCGGAAGATTTTAAAGATGATGAATTGCAGGCTTTTGAAGGGCCAATGATTACCGTATTGGGAACTTCACTCCAAAACAGGGATATTCTTTCTTATTTTATGAATACCTCGTGGAAAGCCATCGGACTTGAAATGGAAGGAGCACATTACCAGAAAGCTATTCAGGTGGCGTCTAAGATCAGGCATCATATTACACCGGATCTTTTTGTGATGTATGCTTATTACGCTTCGGATAATCCATTGGAAACAGGGAGTACGCTTTCTTCAGGCGGTTTAGGACTGACAGGAGTGAAGCCTACTTATCTTATTACATTAAGAATATTAGAAAAGATTTTACAAAGCGGAAAGAAAGAAGTTTCTGTGAAAAAATAATTTTTATTATAGAATCTAAATCCCTCAATGTTTCTAAAAACCTTGGGGGATTTTTTATTTACCATGAATTACAAAATTTTGTGCTTAAAATTGTGTTTTTTATTTGAGAAATTTGTGTTTAGAAAACTTATCTTTAAAAAAATTAAAAACAAATGAGCTCAACATCACAATTAGCCAAAAGATTCCGTGAAGTGTTGCTGGATGGTTTATGGATTGCCAATACCAATTTTAAAGATCAGTTATCTAATGTAAATATGGAACAGGCTACCGCTAAAATAGGTTCTCTGAATACCATTGCCATGCTTACTTTTCATATTGATTATTATATTGCCGGACTTATCCATGTTTTTGAAGGCGGAGATCTGGAAATAAGAGATCAGTACAGCTTTGATCTTCCTCCGGTAGAATCTGAAGAACAATGGGAAAATCTAAAGAGCAAATTATGGAAAGATGCCGAAAAATTTGCAGCCTTGCTAGAGCAGATGCCCGATTCTAAAATGAGTGAAGGATTCGTTGATGAAAAATACGGTACGTATCTCAGGAATATTGATGGAATGATTGAACATTGCTATTATCATTTAGGTCAGATTACTTTAATTAAAAAACTGCTTCAACAAAAAGAATCTGCATAATATGTAAATCAGCGGACAAAATTTAACAACTTAAATAATTTTAATCTAAACTTTATGAATAGAATAAAACCTCAACAATAATTACAATTTTTGAGGTTTTTATTTAAATACATATCTTTAGAAAATAAAAAATTTAAATGAAAAGATCTTTTGCAATCCTGTTTGCGTTTATCATTTCTCAGTTTCATGCTCAGCAGGGGCCTTATTATCAGCAGAATGCGAAGTACAAAATGGATATTGATGTTAATGCTGAAAAATTCACTTATGAAGGCAAACAGACACTGGATTATAAAAACAATTCTCCGGACGAACTTAATGTAGTGTATTTTCATCTGTATTGGAATGCCTTTAAGCCTAATTCGATGATGGATCAGAGAGTTGCCGGACAAGGAAAAAGCGGCGATTCAAGATTGCAGAAAGACGGAATTTCCAGACTTACCTCTATCCCGAAAGATCAGGAAGGTGCTCAGAATATTCACTGGATTAAACAAAACGGCAAAACGCTGAAATATGAAATTCAGGAAACGGTTATGAAAGTATATCTGGCCGAGACTATTAAGCCAAATTCTTCAACAACCTTTACATTAGAATGGGATGCCGTGATTCCGCAGCAGATCCGAAGAAGCGGAAGAAACAACAGGGAAGGGGTGGATATGACCATGACCCAGTGGTACCCGAAAATTGCAGAATATGATTATGACGGCTGGGCAACCTTTGATTATATCGGAAGAGAATTTCATGCACCATTCGCGGATTTTGATGTTACCATTAAAATCAACAAAGATTATGTAATCGGAGCAGGAGGAATTCTGGAAAATCCCGAAGATGTAAAAGGGTATGATCCGAATGCAAAAATTAAAGCAGATAAAAATAAAGCAACATGGAAGTGGACTGCTAAAAACATTCTGGATTTCGCCTGGGCTGCAGATAAAGACTACATTGTAAAAAGCTTTGACGTTCCGCAAGGTCCAAAAGTCTTCCTGGTATATCAGAATAACGATAAAACAAAGGTCTGGGAAGAGGCGCAGCCTTATCTTACAAAGTACTACCAGCTAATGAATGCGCGCTTCGGGAAATATGTCTACCCAACATATGCTTTCATTCAGGGTGGTGATGGCGGAATGGAGTACGGCATGTGCACCATGATTTTAGGTGAAGCTCAGGATATTGAAGGCTTGATGGGATTAATGGCCCATGAAGGGGCTCATTCCTGGTACCAGCAGATGTTGGCTACCAACGAACCGATGCGTCCGTGGATGGATGAAGGTTTCACGAGCTATGCAGAAGGATATGTGATGAATCAGTTATTTCCACCGGCACAGGAACTTCCAAATCCTTTCGTGAATTCAATCAACGGCTACAGGAATTTTATTAAAAAAGGAATTGAAGAGCCTGCAGTATGGCTGGGAGATCATCATGACAACGGTACTTCCTATACTTATGCTTCTTACGTAAAAGGGGAACTGTATCTTGTGCAGCTGGGGTATATTATGGGTGAACAGAATTTAACGGAAACCCTGAAGCAGTATTACGATCAATGGGTGCTAAAACATCCTTCCGACAGAGATTTTCTGCATATTGCCCAAAAAGTTTCAGGAATGGATCTGAAGTGGTTTCATCATTACTGGATCAATACAACCAAAACAATAGATTACGGAATCAAAGATGTGAAATACGAAGCAAAATCTACAACCATTACCCTGGTAAATAACGGTCAGGTTCCAATGCCGGTTGATTTTAGCATAATAACGTCTGATAAAAAAGTGATCACCTATCAGATTCCGATGAACATGACCCACACCTGGAAAGGAAAAGATGCTTACGGAGAATTCAAGACAATGCCTTATTGGCCTTGGACCCAAAAGGAATACGTTATTACCGTTCCTTACACAAAATCGCAGTTGTCTGTTTTAGGAATAGATTTCAGTGAAAGAATGGCCGATGTGAATATGAAAGATAATTTTGTTGAAGTGAAATAACGTTTTAACATAGATAAAAAATCCCTGCAGAAAAATTTCTGCAGGGATTTTTATTAAAGCATTTCCTTTCACCATAAAACTTATTTTGAAGATTGTAAGCAGGCTTATATAAAATCATTAAATTTAAAGCCTTAAATAATTAGTGATTCCATTAGACCAAATAAATGAATTCAATAGTAATTAATGTAGGAAACAGCAATATCAGATTCGGTCTTTTTAATGAAGATAACTGCGATATTTCGTGGGTCATCAATACTAAGCCTTACAGAACGGCAGACGAGCTTTATGTTCAGATGCTTATGCTATACCAGACCTATAAAATTCAGCCAAAAGAAATTAATAAGATCATCATGGGTTCTGTAGTGCCTCAGCTCACAAAAATAATGAGTTCGGCTATCAGGAAGATCCATGGGATCAATCCGGTGATTGTCGACAGAAATACTCCATCCGGAGTTCAGGCAAAATCCAAACAGATGGGAACTGATATTTATGCCAATCTGGTAGCGGCCCATAATATGTACCCGGATCGGAAGAAGATTGTGCTGGATTTCGGGACGGCGCTTACAGCAAGCTGTGTTGCAGAAGATGGCGAAACCCTAGGCGTGATTATTGCTCCGGGGATTATTACTGCTCTCAACTCACTCATCAGTCAGACTGCCCAGCTTCCGGAAATTGAGCTGGTGAAACCGAAAACCGTTTTAGGATTGGATACTGTTACCTGTATGCAGAGCGGAATGGTATACGGATTTTTAGGAATGGTGGAAGGTTTTGTAGACAGGATTAATGATGAGGTGGATGATAATTGTTTTGTAGTAGCTACAGGCGGAGTATCCCATGTATATAAACCTTTAACGGATAAAATCCATGTGATGGACAGGCTTCATACGCTGAAAGGACTTTATTTTTTAGGAAAAGATCTGTAAGGCTGATGTTAAGTCTGGTAAGTGTATGCTTAATTCATATACAAGTTTTTGAAGACCTGACTCTAAGCCTTAATCTTAATTCATCATCTCTTTGATCTGAAAAATTCTTTTACAATAGAAGAGCATTCATTTTCCATAATTCCGGTTACGATTTCCGTTTTAGGATGGAGGGTAAGATGTTTGTTGATGAAACCGCGCTGCTCGTCTCTTGCGCCGATTACTACTTTTGAGATCTGTGACCACGAAAGGGCTCCGGAACACATTACACAGGGTTCCAGCGTGACGTACAGCGTACAGTTTTTAAGATATTTTCCGCCAAGAAAATGAGCGGCGGAAGTAATGGCCTGCATCTCCGCATGGGCAGTAACGTCATTCAATGTTTCGGTGAGGTTATGTGCTCTTGCAATGACCCGGTTGTTGGAAACCACCACACAGCCAATCGGAACTTCATCTTTTTCAAGGGCAAGATGCGCTTCGCTGAGCGCCATTTTCATAAAATATTCGTCGGTAAACATGTTAATCTTCAAGTTTCATTGTTAAAGGAAGCCGGAAACGGTATCGCACGGGATTTCCATTGACAACAGCCGGGAAAAATTTCTTTGGAACAGAATATAGGGCAATTTCAGCCTGTCTGTTAAAAGTAAAATTCTCTCCCTGTGCTTCAACATTTGTTATCGTGCCGTCAATTTCTACAATGAAAGCAACAATTGTTTTAATCGTTTTAACCTCAGAATGAACACCTCCCAGATAAAACAGATCGGAAACTTCTTTTCTGAGTTCATTTATGCCTCCGGGATAGTCTGCTGCTTTATCGGTAATTACAGTGGGTACAGCCGAAGCCTGGGAAGATGTATTTGTTTTTATGAGGTGCAGTCTTCCCAGGTCTTCCAGGTTCTTTGTTTTTAATAAAACGCCGGTAAGCGCAACATTTTCTATACTATCCATTTTCTGCATGAAAAGCTGATAATCGCTTTTTATGGAAGCTTTATGGAATTGGTTTGTTTCCGCATCAAATTTTTTCTTGAATTCCTGTCCCAGCATAGAACGATGCTGATTGTAATATTGTTTAACAAGCCTGAAATCTTCAGTCTGCTGGGAAAAACAAAAAGAAGAAATTAAGAAGAAAAAGTATGGAAGCAGGAATTTCACTGTGATATATTTATGTAAATGTAATCAAAAATACAATACATTGTTTACTCTTTCAGATAGCTGTTCAGGGACTCCTGCAGATGGTTGCGTATTTCATCAACTAAAATCTTCGGTTCTAAAACCTGAACTTCTTTTCCGTACGATAAAATTTCCTGCATAAAATCATAGGTAGGATGAAGAAAGAATTCAAAATAGATTTCTTCCGGCGTTTCCTTTATTTCTTTCTGGGATTGGTGAAGCGGAAAACTTTTGATGTACTCGCCCTGATGTCTGCTGCATTTCAGAACAATCTTCTGAGGATTCTGTGCAGTAAGATTCATAACACCGAAAGCATTTTTAAAATGTTCCCTGAAGTTATATTTGTACTTTTCTTTAAATTGTTTATCATTCACATCAAGATAATTAATCCTGTCCAGCCCGAAAGATTTCAGCATTTTATCCTTTGTGTCAATGGCAATGAGGTACCACCGGTCTTTGGATTCTTTTAATGCCAGCGGGTGTACCTTTCTTGAAGTCATCAGTTTATTTTTATAATTATAATGCTCAAAAGAAACAATTCTTTTATTTCTGATGGCAAAAAACAGATCATAAAAATGCTCAACTCCTGTAGGTTTTCTGCTTTCAAAAAAGATAAAATCTGAAAAATCCGGATGAAGATTCAGAGCATTGCTTACCTGGAAAGATTCAAGTAATTTCTGGTTGTATTCATCAACTTCCATGATCGGGCGGCTCTCAATATAATATCTGTTGTCGCCTTTCTTTTTGTTGTGAATGGAAAGGTTAAACAGATCGGAAATTTCCCTTATATCCCGCTGTAGAGTCCGTATCGAATAGCTTTTGATTCCTGCATCCTGAAATTCAAAAGAATTGAGCAGATAGTCTTCCAGTTGAGGATAAGTAGCAGGAGAGCTTTCTAATCTTTTAATGATCAAAGCATATCTTGTCAGGTAAAAATCTTTTTTCATTCGGATATAATTTATGATGCAGTTTCTACGGTTATTAATTTCATGGAACGCTTGCGTTCATGGTTACCTTGTCTGAGACAAATATAAATGCTTAATGCGACAAAATGTGTCGTGTTTTATTTTTGTGGATAAGTTTTAAAAGTCAGCATTGCTTGAAAAGTTTTTATCAATCATAATTTTTCAGACTAATTTACGATATTTCGATAAAATTTATTCAAGGGTTAATGTTTTTAATTGTTTAAAACCAGTGTTTTAACGTGAGGGTGCTGAAGTTGTAAAAGTAGTTATGATTTAAATAAAAAATATGACTACTAAAGAGTTTAAAACGTTCAATATGCCCTGGGAAGCAGTATATGGATATGTTCAGGCAGTTAAGAAAGGAGACACGGTATGGATTTCAGGTCAGCTAGGTCATAATATGGACGGTGTACTTACTGACGGTATGGAAAATCAGTTCAGGCAGACTTATGAGAACATTGGAAAACTACTTTCCGGGTTTGGAATGACTGCAGATGATATAACGGAAGAAGTTATTTATGTGACGGACATGCAGCAGGGCTTTGAGGCAAGAAAAGTTACCGGAAAAGAATTTTATGGTGAAGCATGTATAGTTGCCAGTACAATAGTCGCTGTAAGTGCGCTTGCTTTGCCCGGACAAATGGTAGAAATTAAAATTGTAGCAAGAGGCTAGTATTTTTTAATCTAAAAACATAAAACTCTGCAGTAGCAGGCGCTGCGGAGTTTTATGCTGTTTATGTGAAAGGTTAGGTAGTTTTTATATTTCATCTTCAAGAGTGTCGTTTTCAAAGTCATCCTTGAAAAATGTTTCAATAGCATCAAGGTAGTTTTCATAATCGTTTTCTGCATTCTCGATGTCGCTCCAGTCAATGGTATAAAGGGGGGCATCAGAAACAGTATCGTAATGTTGATTTGGTGTTTCCATAGTATACATGAGATTGGTTATAGTTAATGATAAATTTCTGAAGCTCAGATGATGATAATTTAAGTTTTCATGGTTATTAATTTAATTTCAATGGTTATTTGAATTACCCTGGATTATCATTAAAAATATATTAAGTGAAATCACTTAGTTCAATTTCGTCGCCCATGAGCATAAGGATATCCATTTCAGAAAGTATTGATTTTAGTTTTATAGCTCCCATTTTAAGGTCATTTTCAGACAGGATATACAGCCATACACTCCGGATGAAATCTTCAAAAGGAATACTTTGATCATACATCTGGGTGTGTGTTTGAGCCGTAAGCACCAACAGCTGTTTTACAATCTCCCGGCAGTCATTCATTTTTCTTTCGAAAGGACTCAGAATGGTAAGTATGGTATTTTGAATGTTATAAAGAGCATCTGCTGCTGCCTTGGTCTGGTTTTTCTTGATATTGTTTCCTCTGCCTTCTGTCATTTTTGCAGCTAATATTTTACTTCTGAAACCTGCCATCTCAGAAACTTCACTGATGTTGTAAGTGGATAAAATATCTTCCGAAGCTTTCAGCCAGAGCATAATTTTATCAATAAAATGATGATCTTTTTTTTCAAGTGAAGAAACAATTCCCGGAAATTCCTGCAGCTTCTCCTTAAGTAGGTTTACCAGAATAAATTGCGATTTTCTCATTATTCGGGAATTAGGGTTTCAATGATATTTCCATTAATGTCTTCATATCTTGACCATTCCATTCCGGATTCGCTCACGCTCATTTTTGCATAAATAAGATATTTGGGATCAATGCTCATCAGCTTGCCGGCTTCTACTATAATATCATGTTCCTCTACATTCTCAAGCACTTTTTTAGCCTCAAGAAGCGTGCGGTTTTTGATGCTGTTTTTGAGCGTTTCCGACTTTACTTCACCCCAGGTGAAATTGGGAAGCGTTAAACAATAATCTGTAATATAATCGGGAATGATATAGAAGTCTTTTTCTTTTTCTGGAGTGATGACCTGTATATTGTCTTTTTTCATTTGATAAATAAGGTCATCATAATATATTTCCATGTCTGCCAGGAAAACCCTGAGCTTTTGATCACTTGAAGTATCAGCAGCGTTGTAACCTGTTTTCAAAACTTTGGTGATTTCGTCGTAAGCGAAATCTCTAAGTTTGAGAATGGGCAGTTTTCCTCCCTGTGCAAAAGGAATGGTAAGATCTACTGTTCCTATTTTCATTCTTGGGATTGAAAAATTTTTCAGCATTTCATCCTGTGCATATTCTTTTGCGATCTGTAAGGTCTGAAGATCGGCCATCTTTCGGGAATTGGCAATTTCAGATACAATGCCTCCCAGATATTCATATAATTTTGGCATGATAAATTGTTTAAAATAATAATGGTTGGAAAAAGGATGGCCACCAGAGCAGCCATCCGGAAAATTATTTATTGACTGCGGAAATACTGTCTTCCAACATATCCATAACCCTAGCAAGGCCGGCCGGCAATTCATCATTTACCGCTCTCACATGAACTCCCAGAGTATACGTTCTTTCGGTTGTAGAAGTGCTGGATGAAGTCTTTTTGTACGATGCGGATGCATTAAACTTCACCTTCCAGATTTTTGCGCTTAGGCTTGCGGAACCGCTGAATTCACTGGAAACATTTTGGGTTTCCACTGAGTTTAGTTTTGCGTTAAAATCAATGGTCATCTCATCAATTCTTAAAGCAGGAACAGTAAGCATGGTAAGAAAAGGCACTTTCAGATTAACTTCTGCATCCGTAAAAGGATTGCTGTATATTGCTGGAATAACAGTAGCACTTGCGTCTACTTTTCCTTCTGCTTTTAGTTGCTCAAGAGTTTTCCCGGCATCCGGATTAGGCACCGATTTTTTGTAATTAAAATCTACATATTTCAGTAATTCAGGACCTCCGTTGGTTCCGGGAGTAAAACCAACCTCTTTAATAAAATTGACCTGTGAAATGGAAGCGTCATGCTGTGCTTTCACCGCAGCCTGTAACGGACCGCCGATGTAAACGCTGAAATCTAAACTGTTTAATTCTTGTACTAAATTTGCCATAATGTTTAATGGTTTAAATGGTTAATAAATTGATTATATAGCAGTGCTAGCAAACTGATATTCATGGGTAATACATATCCTGTTCAGCAGGAAGCTGAATAATATTGTTGTCGGATACGTTTGGGAGCTATAGTCCGGGTCGGCTATTGAAATTTCAAATCAAAACTACAATTTGTAGGATTTTTTCATGGTATTTCGTTTTTTGGTTATTGTTTTTAATCTTGATTCAAAAATACCAGGTGAAAGCGACAAAACTTGACGTATAAAATTATTTTTTTAAAATAATTTATAAGGTAAATAACTTATTTTTCCTTTTTATAAGGTAAAAAGCTTATGTTTTGTGTAAGATTAGTTTCTGAACGATTTCATTCAGGATATCACGGTTATCATCAATAAAGCAAAGTCCTGCCTGTATCAGATTCTCAATATTGGATCTCCTTACATTATCCATTGCCGGAGAAGCATTTTTCAATGAGGGATTAAGCCGGTAGTAGTTTTTCTGGTTTTGCTGGTCCAATGTATCAAACATCTGGCAAAGCTGATAATCTACTGTTTCTGCATTGGCAGACATTAAGATATCAATGATAGGATTTACCCAGCTTATCTTTCCTGCCTTTTCCAATTTTCTGAAGGAATAAGATTTTGATTCAATACCTGTCCCGATGGAGATAACGATCATATCATTCACCGCAGGATGATTGGTTTTCTGTTGATCCTTTAAAATCTCTGCAAAAGGAATTTTCCGGGCTTCCGCATAAGCACAGAGCGATGGATTATTGGCAAACATGCCGCCATCAATCAGGCTGAAAATTTGTCCATATAAAGACTTGATCTGAACCGGTGAAAAATATGTAGGCGCCGCTGAGGTTGCCCTGCAGACATCTTTTACATAAAAATTATCTGTATTAATCCGGGCTTTCCAGGAGTTAAAGAGTTTCGCTCTTCTGTTTTCGATATCATAGCTCGTTATTAAACACGGTTTTATCAGTTCCTTTAATTCTAAACTTCCAAAAAAGTCATTAAGGTTTTTTTCGAGTGCTTCCTGGGAGATTTTTTCATTAATCAATCCAAAGGGATTGACCAGCCTTTCCCAAAAAGAAACCTGAAATATGTCGCCACCTTTTTCAGCATAAAGCTCCAGCCCTTTTTGGATGGAATATTTTGCTTTTCGGTGTTCATTGGGACATAGAATAATAGATGCAATCAGACCTCCTGTACTGCTTCCGGCAACAAAGTCAAAATAATCACCGAGTTTGGCTCCCGGCTTATCATAAATCTGCAGCTGTTCTTCTATGTAACGCAGAATAATGCAGGTGATAATTCCCCTGATTCCGCCCCCGTCCAAAGAAAGAATGGTTGTCTTTTTCATTTGATTTTACTTTTTTTGGAGAAAACCAGTCAGCTAAAGACAATAAAAACCAATAGACTTTTAAAAATGGCTATTGGTTTTTTTTATTATTTAGAGATGGTTTGGTGTTTCTCTCAAAGCAAAAGTAGTACGGGAAAGCGACAGAACTTGTCGTGTTAAAATAATTTTTCAAACAAAGGAGAATTAAAATGCCACATAGTCCTCTTTATCGCGCTTCATTTTAATGAGTTTTCGCCAGCTTGTTTTTATAATTCCTTTTTCGGTAAGAATTTCCTTTTTTTCAAAGTGTGGGAGATCTTTGAAGGTCTTCCAGTTACCACCCCACTCCCAGCCGTATTTAGCAAAAATTTTCACACATTCGTACCAATCGGCTACCTTGTCATTATCCCAGTCTTTGGCTGTATCCCAGCTGGCTGTTTTACCATCAATCATCATACAGATGTCAACGGCCAGTCCATAATTGTGAATGCTTTGCCCGGCTTTGGCATTGGTCACTTTTTTTCCTGAGGTAATTCTTCCAATGGCGTAGAGTTTTTCCTGTTCTTCAAAACTTCTCAGCCCTTGCGTAATTCTTACTTTTGCTCTCCCGGTTAAGGCCTCATTGCAATCTTTAATAATCTGTTTTACTTCTTCCCGCACGAAAGGATGGAGCTTTTCAATTCTTTGTAATGTTACTTTATCCATATTAATAATTTAGCGTTTTGGAAAACAAAATTATAGGTCTGTAGCGACAAAACTTGACGTATTAAAATAAATTTAAACATCTGTTTATCAGTAATTTAAATTTAATGTTAAAATTTATATTAAACATAATATTATGATTTAAAAGTTATAATTTTGCGTATTGAATTGTCCCGTTTTTCATTATGTATGCTCTGGTAGACTGTAATAATTTCTTTGTTTCCTGCGAACGAACCCTAGATCCGGCGCTTGAAAATAAGCCCGTTGTTGTGCTTTCCAACAACGACGGATGCGTGGTGTCCCGAAGCAGAGAGGCCAAGGATCTGGGCATTCCTATGGCTGCGCCGGCTTTTAAATATAAAGAACTGTTCAAAGAGCATGACGTGAAAAGTTTTTCTGCAAAATTTGAATTGTATAATTTTAAAAGCCAGCAGGTTATTGAGATTGCAAAATCATATGTACTGGATTATGAAGTATACAGTATTGATGAGTTATTTTTAGACTTTACAGGGTTTAAATACATCAATATCCATGATTATTGTATTGAAATCAAGAACAGGATCGGGAAGGAAGCGAATATTCCGGTAAGTATTGGCATCGCTCCTACAAAAACTTTATGCAAAGTCGCCAATAGAATTGTAAAAAAATATCCGGATAATTTTGATGGTGTGTTTATAATGGATTCATCCGAAAAAATCGAGAAAGCTTTAAAGTGGTTAGATATTGGAGATGTGTGGGGAATCGGCCGCAGGCTTGCCATAAAAATGCATGATAACGGCGTTCATAAAGCATGGGATTTGCTTCAGAAACCGGAAATGTGGGTGCGTAAAATAATGGGAATCCACGGCGTAAGGATGATCAATGAGCTTAAAGGAATCCGACAGCTGGAACTGGATGCTCCCTCTCCGAAAAAATCTATTGCCGTAACCAGAAGCTTTATGGAGATGCTTACCAAAAAGGAAGATGTACGCGAAAGGGTGGAAACCTTCGGGATGTACTGTTCGGAACGATTGCGGAAGCAGAACACATGTTGTAAAATGGTAACGGTTTTTGTACAGACCAACCGTTTCCGAAAAGATTTGCCGGAATACAAAAATGCCATCACACGGGTTCTTCCCAATCCTACCAATTCTTCTATCTTGATAGGAAGAGTGGTAAATGAACTATTTGAGGCTGTTTTCAAAGAAGGATTTCATTATAAAAAAGCGGGAGTGATCGTTAATGATTTTGTCCCTGAAGACCAGAGATTGATTAACTTGTTCGAAGAAGACACCCAAAACCAACATTTACCGGTTATGAAAGCGATGGATGCGATGAATAAGAAATTCGGGAAAGATAAAGTACGACTGGGAAGCATGAGCGGAGAAAATACTTACGGAAGAAAGCAGTTATCCCCGGAATATGAGGCTTTTCTTAAGAACAATACTTTTACGGAAGCCAATTTCAGATTCCATTAGTCAGCAAATAATTGTACGGTTTCATTCACAAGGAACTTTACCTGATCCGGTCTTCCGCGGTCATTTTTCGGAAGATTGTTGTAGCTTCCTGTTTTTACGATAACCATATTGTGTTCAGGAACCATGATGATGTATTGTCCCTGCAGCCCTAAAAAATAATAGTGTTTAATGGGATTGTCATCATTGATCCAGAATCCCATTCCGTAAATTTCTTCAGATTTTTTCGTCGGGGTGCGCATCTGATTAATAAAATCAGGATTCAGGATTTGTTGGTCTCCTGCTTTTCCGTTATTCAGGAATAACTGTCCCAGCTTTGCGAAATCCCGGGTTGTAGCATGGATGCAGCAGTAGGTTTTTTCCATCCCGCTTTCGTCGGTGCTCCATTCTGCCTGATGTTCCATTCCGAGCGGAATCCATATTTTTTCAGATAAATAGCTCGCAAGAGTCTGGCTGACCGCTTTTCTCACAGCAAAACCCAAAAGTTGGGTAGAACCGCTTTGGTATTCAAACTTTTCTCCGGGATGTTGCTTGAATTTTCTTGAAAAGGTAGCTTTTATAAGGCTTCTCCCATAATATGCTTTTGCGTTTGGCAGAAATGGATTTTTATAGTTTTCTTCCCAGTTAAGTCCGGATTCCATTTGTGCCAGATTTCTCAGTGTCAAACTTTCTGTAAACTTCTTATTTCTGAATTCATCAAAATAATCAGAAAATTTATTGTCAATACTGTTGATTTTTCCTTCTTCAATCGCTTTTCCTAAAAGCATCACGGTAACTGCTTTTGCCATGGAGAAAGAATTGGTTTTTGATAATGCATTGTAGCCGTTCCAGTATTGTTCATGGATGATTTTGCCGTTTTTTACAACAAGAAAAGAAGCAGTATTGGAGTGAATCAAATCATCAACTATATTTTTAGGTAATGGGATTTTGTTATAATCCGCATGTTTTTCCCAGGGAACAGGATTTCCAGCCGCAATCAGATTGTAGGAGAAAAATTTGCCATCATCAATATGGGCGCTCATTTTTCCTTTCAGATAGGTTTTTGAAATTCCGTTAAAAATATAACTGTAACCTGAAAGATAAAAAAGTACTGCGGCAATTACAATAAATGTAACAAAATAAATAAGAATTGTCATATCAATAGATCTTGAAACAAATGTAAGCTAAATTTGAAAATATCATATAGAATGACATTTTAACAAAAAATAAGCCCTGATTTCTCAAGGCTTTTCATTTATATTTTTGAAAGTAAATTTCTGAAGTTGGTCTTTTCATCAATGATTCTTCTCAACTCTGAAACAGGAACCCGTTCCTGCTGCATCGTATCCCTGTCTCTGATCGTTACGGTGTGATCCGTTAATGAATCGTGATCAATCGTAATACAGTAAGGCGTTCCTATGGCATCCTGTCTTCTGTAACGTTTTCCGATGGCATCTTTTTCTTCGTAGAATAAATTGAAATCGTATTTCAGGTCGTTGAAGATCTGCTCGGCATATTCTGCTAGACCATCTCTCTTCATTAACGGAAGAATAGCAGCTTTAATCGGTGCTAAAGCCGGTGGTAATGATAAAACTGTTCTTTCGGAACCGTCTTCCAATACTTCGTCTTTTAAGCAATGAGAGAAAATGGAAAGAAATAATCTGTCCAGACCTACAGAAGTTTCTACTACGTAAGGAACATAGTTTTCGTTTCTTTCCGGATCGAAGAATTGTAATTTTCTTCCTGAATGTTTTTCATGAGCCTTTAAATCGAAATCCGTTCTGGAGTGAATACCTTCAAGTTCTTTGAAACCGAACGGGAAATTAAACTCAATATCAGCCGCAGCATTCGCATAGTGCGCCAGCTTTTCGTGATCGTGGAATCTGTAATTTTCATCACCTAATCCTAAAGCTAAGTGCCAGTTCAGACGTTTTTGCTTCCACTGTTCATAGAATTCCAATTCTGTTCCCGGAGCCACGAAGAACTGCATTTCCATCTGTTCAAATTCACGCATTCTGAAAATAAACTGTCTTGCAACGATCTCATTTCTGAATGCTTTACCGATCTGTGCAATCCCAAAAGGAAGCCTGTGTCGTGATGTTTTCTGAACATTCAAAAAGTTAACGAAAATACCCTGAGCGGTTTCCGGTCTTAAATAAAGGTCCATCGCAGAATCTGCGGAAGCACCGAGTTTCGTCCCGAACATCAGGTTAAATTGTCTCACTTCCGTCCAGTTTTTAGAACCGGTATCGGGATCGGCAATTTCCAGCTCTTCAATTAACGCTTTTACATCGGCAAGGTCTTCATTTTCCAGAGATTTTGCTAATCTTGAAAGAATGGCTTCTCTTTTGGCTCTGTATTCCAGTATTTTAGGATTGGTGGCCACAAACTGATCTTTATCAAATGATTCTCCGAATCTTTTGGCTGCTTTTTCAATTTCCTTTTTTTCTTTATCCTCAATCTTGGCGCAGTAATCTTCCACCAAAGTATCTGCTCTGAAACGTTTTTTAGAATCTTTATTGTCAATCAATGGATCATTGAAAGCGTCTACGTGGCCCGATGCCTTCCATGTTGTAGGGTGCATCAGGATTGCTGAATCAATGCCGACAATATTTTCATTAAGCTGTACCATGGCTTTCCACCAGTACTGCTTGATATTATTTTTGAGTTCGGCACCGTTCTGTCCATAATCATAAACAGCGGATAAACCATCGTAGATCTCACTCGAAGGGAAAATAAAACCATATTCTTTAGCGTGAGAAATCACTTTCTTGAAAACATCTTCTTGTTTTGCCATATTTTTAACGTCTGAAGTTGCAAAAATAGTGAAAAACCCGGAAGTTGGAAGTGAGAATACAGAAGTTTTTATAACGCAGGATTTTAGGAGTCGGGAACCTGCTTTCGCTACTCGCTATTTTCCGGGATTTAGGCGGCGCGGCGAAGCCGCGCTGCCTAAATCCCGGAAAATGAGCTCAGACATGCCGCTCAATCAGGACTAGGATCGCAAACTTCAAACAACCCTCACAGGTTTTAAAACCCGTTAGGATTAATAGAAATTCTCTACTTTTGCCGGATGCTAGAAATTCTTTACCGAGATGAACATCTTATTGCGATCAATAAACCCAGCGGATTATTGGTTCATAAATCTTTTTATTCCGGAGAAGCGGATACCTATGCCATTCAGGAATTAAAAAAGCAGATCGGGCAAAAAGTGTATCCGGTACACCGTTTAGACCGGAAAACTTCGGGTGTCTTGCTGTTTACTTTGGATAGAGAGACATTGAGAATCATGAGCGATCAGTTTGCCACGAGGGAAGTAGAGAAAAAATATATTGCAATTCTGCGGGGCTGGGCCAAAGAAGAAGAAACCATTGATTATGACCTGGTCAATGAAAATGAAGTGACGCAGAATGCTGTTACCTACTACCGTCGCCTGCAGACTTCGGAAATAGACTTGCCTTTTCTAAAACATCAGACCTCAAGATACTGTCTGGTTGAAGCAACTCCTGAAACAGGAAGGTTCCATCAGTTGAGGAAGCATTTTAAACATATTTTACATCCTATTTTAGGCTGCCGGAAACACGGCTGTAATAAGCAGAATAAGTTGTGGCTTCAGACATTTGGCATCAGTAAAATGACGCTGCATGCCCATCAGCTGGCATTTAATCATCCGATTTCCGGCGAGAAAATAACAGTCAATGCTACAATAGATAATGATTTTAAAAAAATTGGAGATATTCTGCACCTGGATTTGAGTGCCTATTCTTAACATGCAGTTTATCATCCTGGAAGGATCTAAACAAAACATTAATGCTTTCAGTTCCTATGGAATCACAAATTGGGCTAATTTCATACTATTGAATAAGCGACTGCAATCCTAGCCCCGATTGCAATGAAAATCCTTTTTGAAAAAAAGATTGTAATGGAAAGCGGGAAATAGCTCTTGAAAATTATTTGACAACTTTATTGTACTAAAAGTGTTTAAATATATTGTTAATATTTCGTTGATTACGAATTCAAGATTAAAATAAATCCAGCAGCTGTTATAGACAGTATATATATTTTTTTTTTTCATTAATATCACAGGTTAATGGAACATTAATTTTAAAATGAGTATTTTTGTAAAACTTTTTTTTAATGTACAAATCGCTCATTCGCCCGATTCTTTTCAAATTTGATCCTGAAGAAGTTCATCATTTTACTTTTGCAATGCTGAAAAATTTCGGATTTCTCACTAAATTATTTTTACCGAAACCTATTGAAGACAAACGTCTGGAAAGAGAAGTCTTTGGATTGAAATTTAAAAATCCTGTCGGGTTGGCTGCGGGTTTTGATAAGAACGCCGTTTTATTTAATGAATTGGGAGATCTGGGTTTCGGATTTGTAGAAATAGGTACGGTTACGCCGAGAGCACAAGCCGGGAATCCTAAGAAGAGGCTTTTCCGTTTAATAGAAGATGGCGGAATCATCAACAGAATGGGGTTCAATAACGACGGACTGGAAGCTGCCATCGGAAAACTGAAAGGTAACAAAGGGAAAATCATCATCGGCGGGAACATCGGTAAAAATACAGACACCACACCGGACAACTATACCCAAGATTACCTGGAGTGTTTTGAAGGTCTTCATCCTTATGTAGATTATTTTGTGCTGAATGTAAGCTGTCCGAATGTAGGAAGCCACGCCAAGCTGGAAGATGTAGAGTATCTGAGGGAGTTAATTACCGAAGTAAAAAAAATCAACCAGTCAAAAGCTGTACAAAAACCTATATTACTGAAAATTGCTCCGGATCTGAATAACAATCAACTTGATGAAATCATTGATCTGATCTCAGAAACGAAAATTGACGGAATTGTAGTTTCCAATACATCGGTTAACAGGGAAGGTTTGAAAACATCACCGGAAGTGTTGGCACAGATCGGAAACGGTGGTCTCAGCGGAAAACCGATTCGCGAGCGAAGTACGAAAATGATTAAATATCTCTCCGATAAAAGCAACAGATCTTTCCCGATTATTGGTGTTGGAGGAATTCATTCGGCAAAAGATGCCCTGGAAAAACTGGATGCTGGAGCAACGCTGGTGCAGCTGTATACAGGATTTATTTATGAAGGGCCGGAATTGATCAATGATATTAATAAAGCGCTTTTAACACGGGCAAGCAGAATTTCAAGATAAAATTAAGAAGAGGGTTTATGAACTCTCTTTTTTATTGTTTTAAAGAAAAAAATGTGCAATCGTATAAATAACCAGTCCGACCAGTCCTCCCACTAAAGTTCCGTTCACCCGGATGAACTGAAGGTCTTTCCCCACTTCCAGTTCCAGTTTTTCACTGAGCTCTTTTCCCTGCCAGTTTCCTACAGTGGAACTGATGAGGTTTCCAAACTGATGCGTATTTCTAAGAATATACTTATAAGCCGTTACCCGAATCCAGTCATCAATCTTATTCTGAAGGTTTGCGTCCGTTTTCAAATTTTCGGAGAATTCATTCAGGTTTTTAGAAATATATTTTTTTAAAGAAGAATCTTCTTCCTGAAGTTCGTTTTTCAATGTATTTTTGATGGAAACCCAGATGTCATTGGAGTATTCGTTCAATTTATCGCCTTTCAGAAGGTCGTTTTTAATAATTTTAAATTCTTCCTCCCATTTCGGGTCTTCTTTCAGGTCAACGGAAAAATCATGAATTTTTTGGGTAATCAGGTTCCTGATTTCATGTCGCGGATCTTCTTCAATTTCCCTGAAAAAGTCTGAAAGACCTGTGGCGATTTTATCAGCAATTTTATTATCAACAAAAGAAGGAATAAAAGTATAACTTCCTTTTTTTACCCGCTCTTTAATGAGTTCATCATTTTCAAGAATATAATTTTTGATCTGTGCCGAAAGATTGGTTACCATTCTCTGATGGTCATTTTTCTCAATAATATAATCAATCCCGTTTCCTACGATTTTATTAAGTTTGATATCATCGGTCATTTCCTGAACTTTTTTACTGATGAACTGGCTTACGGCAGTATCGTCAAGCTTATTGAGAATATCCAGAACAATATCCGAAAGATTTTTAATGAGGATCTCCTGGTTTTTTTCCTTTGAAAGCCATTCACCCACAAAGCCTGAAATTTTCAGCTTCATCATGTAAGGTCTGATATTCTGTGGAGAAAGAAAATTGCTCACCACGAAACTGCCGAGATTATCACCCAGTCGCTCCTTGCTGTTTTCAATAAGGTTGGTGTGAGGAATGGGTAATCCCAACGGATGACGAAAAAGCGCAGTAACCGCAAACCAGTCGGCAAGCGCACCTACCATGGCTGCCTCAGAAAAAGCCCGTACGTAACCTACCCAGTGGGAATCTACGTTTTTTTGGAGAAGAGTGGTGGCAATAAAAATGGCCGCCATCAAAAGGAACAGTCCTGTGGCAAATGCTTTGTATTTTCTTAATTGTTTTCTTTTGGCCTCATCATTCATATTCTCAAATTTAGTACATTTGGTATATATTTTTTACCACAAAAGTCACAAAAGAATTTTCAAGATATTCAAAGTTGAAATATTTCTGCTGAAGTACACACTAGATTTTTATATACTGTGAAATTCACCAGGATCAATTTTGGCTAAAAACTTTTATAATTTTTGTGGTTCAACTTTTAGTTACCTAAATCTTTAAGTAAATCTTATGCAAAACGAAGCAAAAAACAATCCATACTACTCACGAACAGATAGAACAGCGGTGAATATTTCCAACGAAGAATGGAAAAAAATACTTTCGCCGGAACTCTATGCTGTAGCAAGAGAAGCAGCAACCGAAAGAGCCTTTACCGGAAAATACAATGAGTTTGATGAACTGGGAGAATATTACTGTGCGGTATGTGGAAATCATCTGTTCAGATCTACTGAAAAATTTTCCAGCAGCTGCGGGTGGCCGAGCTTTTTTGAAGCAGATAAAGAAGGGGTTTATTATAAAAGAGATGTAACCTACGGAATGGATAGGGTAGAAGTACTTTGTAAAAGATGTGATTCCCACCTTGGGCATGTTTTTGACGACGGGCCGAAGCCTACCGGATTAAGGTACTGTATGAATTCCGTAAGCCTGGAGTTTGTTTCGGATGAACAGATATAAAATAGTTTTTATTCACGAAATCAGTAAGTTAAAGTTTCTTAAATTTGAGTTAAACTAGTGGAGTTATTCTTCCAGATAGGTATGTTTTTATACATTTGCTGACTCAATTGGATTTAACATATTATTGAATGAAAGGATTTTATAGCTTATTAAGTATTGTTTACATGGTCACTACTTCATTCTACCTGTCACCGGAAAAAAAAGAGACAAAGAATGAAATCAGTACAAAAAAGATTGAAAGAGTAGCCGACAAAAAATCGGAGAACACCACAGAGAAAACAGTATCATCCTCAGAAGAGTTATACAGGTCTATCGCATTTGAACAAGGGCATGAGCTTAACGAAGAAGTTTTCTTCAAAGCCTTAACAGGGTTTGAGAATTTGAAGAAAGCTGGTTTGCTTAATCAGGATTCGCATTTACTTACGGTATGCGATTTTTCCATGTCCTCAAATACGAAAAGACTTTGGGTAATTGATATGAATGAGAGAAAGGTATTGTTCAACTCACTGGTAGCGCACGGTAAAAATACCGGAGAAGAGTTTGCAACGAATTTTTCTAATACCGATAGCTCACTTCAGAGCAGTTTAGGTTTTTATATTACGGATGCAACATACAATGGGGACAATGGATTTTCCCTGAGACTGTTGGGAATGGATAAAGGATTTAATGATGCGGCATACAGAAGAGCAATCGTAATGCATGGCGCAGATTATGTAAGTGATGAATTTGCAGCAATGCACAAAAGAATTGGAAGAAGCTGGGGTTGTCCGGCTGTACCCAGAGATCTTACCCAGCCAATCATTAATACGATCAAAGGGCGAAATCTTCTTTTTATCTATTATCCGGACCAAAATTATCTTTCTAAATCAGAATGGCTGAAAACGTCAATATAAATGAATGAAACTTCGGAATTTATTCCAGCAATACGATTAATGAACACTCCTGACGGAAGCAGTACTTTTGAAACGGGAAAACTTCCTGTTCTGAAAACAATCAGTACCACTTCTTTCCGCATCAGCAATACCGTTGAAGAATGGGAGAAATCTGATCATCCTGCACCCAGAAAACAATATGTGGTAACCGTAAAGGGTAAAATCCGGTTTAAAGTGAGTAACGGAAATACATTTCTTATTGAACCCGGAATTATTCTACTTGCTGAAGACGTAGAAGAAAAAGGGCACAGCTGGGAATTTGAAGAAGGAGAAACATGGGAAAGGCTTTATATTCCTATTCCTGATCATGGCGACAGTTTCTTCATTTCTGATCATCATTAGAATTATTTTAATTGATTAAATAAAAAAAGCAGTCTGAATAGCAGACTGCTTTTTTGATAAGAATATTTTATTATGAAAACTTCTTGAAAATCAATGTTGCATTATGGCCACCAAAACCAAAAGCATTGCTCAAAGCGTAATTGATGGTTTTCTCTTTAGCCTCTCCAAAAACAATATTGATATCTCTGGGAATATTTTCATCTATGTTGTGAAGATTAATAGTTGGCGGGATAATTCCTGTCTCGATGGCTTTAATGGATAAAATCGCTTCGGCGGCTCCTGCTGCCCCCAGCAAATGCCCGGTCATCGACTTTGTTGCACTGATATCGAGGTTTTTACTTCCTTTAAATAATTTGTTTATTCCGTTCAATTCCACAAGATCTCCCATCGGGGTTGAGGTTGCGTGAGGGTTAATGTAATCAATATCTTCCGTGTTGATCTGAGCTTCCTTTAATGCAAGCTGCATGGCTTTAATGGCTCCGATACCGTCCGGATGAGGCGCGGTCATATGATAGGCGTCCGCAGTCATGGCAGCTCCCACAAGTTCTGCATAAATTTTTGCGCCTCTTGCTTTTGCATGTTCATATTCTTCAAGAATTAAAGCACCTGCTCCTTCTCCCATAACAAAACCATCTCTGTCTGCATCGTAAGGCCGGCTTGCAGTTGCAAAATCATCATTTCTTGTAGACATTGCTTTCATAATGGAAAATCCTCCGATGGAAGCTGGTGTAATGGCTGCTTCGGATCCTCCGCTCACAATAACTTTTGCTTTTCCAAGCCTGATATAATTAAAAGCATCCATCAATGCCGTATTCCCTGTAGCACATGCTGAAATCGTTGTATAGTTGATTCCTTGCAGTCCAAATTTCATTGAAATCATTCCTGAAGCCATATTGGCGATGAACTTCGGAACGAAAAAGGGGTTGAACCTTGGTGTCCCGTCGCCTGCCGCAAAATTCATGACTTCACTTTCAAAGGTCCACATTCCGCCTTGTCCGGTTCCCCAGATCACGCCGGTGTCAAAGGGATCCATATTTTCCAGTTCAAGCCCTGAATCTTTCAGCGCTTCAGCTGTTGAATACATGGCGTATTGTGAAAAAAGATCACTTCTTTTGATTTCGTTGTGCGTTAGATGAGCTTTAGGATCAAAATTTTTCACTTCGCAGGCAAAATGCACTTTAAATTTTTCCGTATCGAAATGAGTGATTTTGTTGGCCCCGCTTACTCCGTTGATGCTGTTTTTCCAGAATTCTCCTACGTTGTTTCCCAAAGGTGTTACTGCGCCGAGACCTGTAATGACTACTCTTTTCATTGATAGATATTTATCTTTTATTAGGTGTGTATCATCAATCTATAAAACGATGATATTTTTTAATTGTTTATTTTGAATAAATTGGAAGTTCCTCTTGCAATAATCCGTGATTTGTCTGCATTCCAGATTTCACACTGCGCATTTATGAATTGCTTTCCTCTTTTAATGATTTTTGTTTCTGCAACAATAATATCATTTTCTTTGGCGGTAGAAAAATAATCAATGACATTATTAATGGTAGTTATGAAAGAATTTTCATTTAACGAAAACATAGTGGCGCCAATGATATCGTCGATAATTGCGGCTGTGATCCCACCATGGAGATTTCCCAGCGGGTTCAGCCATTCTTGCCGTATGGTGTATTGAAATTCCAATTGTCCTTCTTCTGCGGAAAGAATTACAGGATTCAGCCATTTCATAAAAGGGGATGGCGATTGGGTGAATTCTTTTCCTATAAACTGTTTTAATTGCGCAAGTCTGTCCATTATTTATTTTTCTAATATCATGGTAACGCCCTGTCCGCGGGCTGCACAAATGGAAATGAAACCTTTTCCGCTGCCCTTTTCATCTAAAAGTTTTGCCAGGGTGGCAATGATTCTTCCCCCTGTTGCCGCGAAAGGATGTGCGGCAGCAAGACTTCCGCCTTTCACGTTCAGTTTATTCCGGTCAATTTTTCCTAGTGACTTTTCAAGTCCGAATTTTTTGGCCACATCATCGTTTTCCCAGATTTTTAATGTCGCTAAAACCTGCGCAGCAAAAGCTTCATGAATTTCATAATAATCGAAATCTTCAAGGTTTATTCCTGCTTTTTTCAGCATTCTGTCGGCGGCAAAAACCGGAGCGAGTAATAAATTCTGCTTATTTTCGACGTATTCTATTCCTGCTACTTCAGCATATGTGATATAGGCCAGAACCGGAAGATTATTTTCTTTTGCCCATTCTTCACTGGCAAGTAAAATGGCAGAAGCGCCATCGGTAAACGGTGTGGAATTTCCCGCTGTTAAAGTTCCGTTTTGTTTATCAAAGGCGGGTTTCAACTGGGCCAGTTTTTCAAGGCTTGTGTCGCGGCGGAGATTGTTGTCTTTATCCAATCCGAAAGCAGGAGAGATCATATCATCAAAGAAACCTTCATCGTATGCTTTTGCCATATTCTGGTGGCTTTTAAATGCCAATAGGTCCTGATCTTCACGGGAAATTTCATAATATTTTGCAGTAATTTCCGTATGTCCACCCATCACGAGCCCGGTTTTAGGTTCCTGTCCTTTGTATGGAACCGGCATCCAGTCTTTCAATTTCGGGTTTAGTAATTGTTTGATTTTAGCGAAAACAGATTTTTCTTTATTGGCCTTTAGTAAAGCTTTTCTTAACCGGACGGAGGTTTCGAATGGAATATTGCTCATCGCTTCAACGCCACAGGCAATACCACTCTCGATCTGGCCTAAAGCAATTTTATTTCCAATATAAATTGCTGCTTCAATTCCTGTGTCACAGGCCTGTTGAAGGTCACATCCGGGAGTGGCGGGATCAAGAGCCGTTTCCATCACCGATTCCCGGATAAGGTTGCTTTCGGAAATATGTTTAATAACAGCGCCTCCGGCAACTTCTCCCAAAAGTTTTCCTTGAAGGTTGCAGCGGTCGATCAGCCCGTTCAGTGCGGCAGTCAGCAGATCCTGATTGCTCTTCTCCGTATAAGCAGTATTAATTCTGGCAAACGGGATTCTGTTGTATCCTACGATGGCCACTCTTTTTGTTTCCATAGGGTGATATTTATGATGGATGTATATTCAGTTCTTTGTTAATGATATGTAAAACTCTGTCTAATGCCTGGTTTAAAAATTTTTCTTCTCCGGTTGTTTTAGATAATAAGATTCCGCCTTCAATCAGCATAATAAAAATTGAAGCATATTCTTCCGAATCAGCATTGGCAGACAACTCTCCGTTTTTCTGACCTTCTATAATTACTTCCGAAATCTTGGAGATCCATTCTGTGAAAGATTGAGTTACCTGCTTTTTAAGCATAGGAAAAGTGTCATCAGCTTCGGTGGCAGCGTTCATCAGCGGACAGCCTCCGTTTAAAAAAACCGACTGCCAGTTTTTTCTGTAGAATGCAACAAATGCATTTAACTTATCCATCGTAGAGGGAAATTCATCACCGAAAGACCGGGACATGCTTTGTTTTAAAAGACCGGCGTTGTATTTATATACTTCTAAAGCGACCTGATCTTTATTTTCAAAATTTCCGTAGATGCTTCCTTTTGTGAGCCCGGTAGCTTCTGTGATGTCTGAAAGTGATGTAGAGGTATATCCCTTGGTGTTAAAAAGAGATGCCGTTTTTTCAATGATGAACTGTCTTGTTTTTTCAGCTTTAGACATTTAGATCAGAATTTTATACAAATATACAGAAAATATACCAATCGGTATATTTAATTTATAATTAAATAATATTGAATAGTTCTCAGCATCAAATAATATATACAATTAAAAATTCTTAAGTTTTGGTTAAAGCCACAGGTACACTATAAAAAAGCGGGCTTTAGCCCGCTCCTATTGATCTTTAATCGTAGCAACTATGGTATCTTAATTTTCTAAAGTTGCGTTTAGGGTAATTTCAAAATTAAATGCAGCGCTTACAGGGCATCCTTCTTCTGCAATTTTAGCATATTTCTGGAAATCTTCTTCTGAAATTCCCGGAACTTTTGCCGTTAAAGTAAGCTCTGATTTTGTAATTTTTCCTACACTAGGATCAAGGGTAATTACAGAAGTTGTTTTTAATTCTTCAGGGGTAAATCCTGCCTGGGAAAGTTCTGCGCTTAATTTCATGGTAAAACATCCTGCATGAGCTGCAGCCAGCAATTCTTCAGGATTTGTGCCTACTCCGTCCGCAAAACGGCTGTTGAATGAATATTGCGTTTCGTTTAAGGTTGTGCTTTGGGTAGTTAAATGTCCTTTACCTTCCTTGATGTTACCGTTCCAAACGGCTGTAGCGTTACGTCTCATAATACTTTAATTTTTTTGTTGTTACTATTGTTTATTTTTGATGTTACAAAGATATATTGTGTTTTGGTCTGGATAAATACATAAAAGACCTTAAATGTTGTACTTTTTTCCCGATGTGTAGCTTTTTTTGAAATGCGCAGGAGTATTTTTTGTTTTGTTCGTAAAGAGACGGTTGAAATATGCCGGATCTTCATATCCCAAATCATAGGCAATTTCTTTTACGGTTTTATCGGTATAAATAAGAAGTCTTTTGGCTTCGAGAATTATTCTGTTGATGATTAGCTGATTGGGAGATTCTAGTTGTAGGCTTTTAAATTTATGAGTTAATGTTTTGGGAGCTATATGCAGAAGCTCTGCATATTCAGATACATTATGTTTTTCTCTGAAGTGAATTTCCAGAAGCCTGCTGAAATCACGGAAAATATCGACTTCATTACTGGGGACTTTTATAGATCCATTGTCAAGGTTCTGTTTTTTCCATTTTCTTGTAGCGCGGATGATGATCTGCTTCACATACGTCCGGATCATTTCTTCTGCAGAAGAATCTCTCGATTCAAGCTCATGTTCAATATTTTGAAAAAGCTGCTGAATGATAATATCTTCTTCGCGATCAAGCTCTACAAAAGGAATTTCGAAAATATTATGAAATAAAAGTCCGTCACAAGCAACTTCTTTATCATGGATTTGGATACAGTAAAAATCACGATTATAGTATAATAATTTCGCCTTTTCCTGCGCTTTTATAATTTTGACATGCTGATTCGTTAAGAAAAAAAGGCTGGGCTGAGTAATCTCAAAGTAATTAAAATCTACCGACATTTCATAACCCGACGGAATAAACATAATTTTAATATCATAACGAAACTTATTACCATTAATGGTTTCAAGGTTATTTTCCCAAAAATTTTCAATACCGAGTCTTTTATACTGATCTTCAAAAATAAGCGTTTGCGACATGATTTTACTTTACTTTAAAGATACAAAAAAGCATGGTTTCTTTTATTACGATTGAAACCATGCTATTTAATTTAAGGTTAAATATTTGTAAAGATTAGAATGTTACATCCAGTCCTACATAAAAATTGGCTTTCATGATAGGAGCGTAAACCATTCCGCCGTCAAAATAATTTCCGAAAGGATTTTTAAAATCGACAATCGCGTTGCTTTGTGAGTACGAAGTTAAGTTTTCGCCACCCAGGTAAGCTCTTATTTTCTGGTTGAAATTTCTTGAAATCTGTGCATTCAGAACACTATAAGATGGTGAATATGCTGCAAGCTGAAACTGTGAAGGATTGGATGAAGTATCCGGAAGCCTTTGTTTTCCTACGATATTTAAAGTCGTGTCAAAGCTCCAGAAGCCGCCTTTATCATTTTTATTGGTTGAATAGGCTGCATTTACAAAGCCTCTGTGTTTTGCCATAAAAGGAACAGCTCTTCTTCCGTTCAGGTAGTCGGCCTGCACATCATAATATTTATAGGCAAATTTCAATTCAAAGTTTTTGAAAGGCATAAGATCCCACTGGGTCTGGAATGAGTTGGCAAAAGATTTTCCCTCAAGATTATAAAAGGTTAGCTGTTGAGGTGAGCGGTCAAGGTCTACCATCACCTGATCCTGAAAATCTGTCCTGAAAAAATCTGCAACAATGGAAGATTTTCTTCCGAATAATTTAAATTCCTGTTGAAGGCTTGCTCCATAATTCCAGGCAATCTCCGGTTTCAATCCGTAAATATTTCCTCCGTTTTCAAGAATCTGAATATTCCTGTTGGAGGCAAAATGCTGTTGGCTTTCCGCAAAAATATTTGCTGTTCTGAAGCCTCTTCCGGCAGACAGTCTTAAGATAGTCTGTGGAGTAATATCATATTTGAAATTCAATCTCGGGGTAAACTGTGTTCCCGCCAGATTATGAAAATCAATTCTTGCTCCTGCTACCAATGTATATTTTAATCCCGTTAAAGTATATTCTGCAAATGCTCCCGGAACGATTTCGTTTCTTTTAAAATTTTGCGTTAAATAGTTTTCGTCATATCCGTCATACATGAAGCTTGCACCGGCTTTGTATTTATGATTCGTGTTCCCAAGAATACTTTCAAAAATTAAATTTGAATAATAGGTATGTTGTTTTCCGGAATAATTTCTCAATCCGAAAAAGCTGTCCTGCTGATGAAAAGTATATTGATTCATCCAGCCAAGGCTCTGGTAAGGTTTCCCTTTAAAAACATAGCCTGTTTTATTCCATACCTGAAATCTTGAAATATCGATGCCTACGCCGTAAAGAGATTGTTTGTCCTGTGGAATTTTTTTATCAAATCCTACCTGGCCTGCAGTTCTTTCATCTTTAATAAAATTAATTCCAAAATGAGAACCGAATCCCGATTTCTCCAGATCGTTGTAATTCAGTAAGTACGCGGCATTCAGCTGTGTGCCTTTCGGCCTGTCTAAAAAGCCGTCATCATTCATATCCGTATCACCGAAAGTTCCATTTCCGTGAAGGAGAAAAGTCTGTGACCATTTGTCGTCGATCTTGGAAACACTGGTGATGTTAGCTTCAGTTCTTCCGTTAAAATCTGCAAAAAGGTTTAGCGAAGTTTCAGGTTTTTCAGAATTTTTCAGTAATTCTGTATTGATTTGCCCTGTTATGCTTTCATAACCGTTTGTTACAGTGCTTCCTCCTTTTGTAAGCTGAATGCTTTCAATCCATCTTCCGGGAATAAAATTTAATCCGTAAGCGGAAGCAAGTCCTCTGATCTCCGGAAGCAATTCCTTGGTTAGGCTGGTATATTTCTGATCCAGGCCCAACATTTTCAACTGTTTGGTACCTGTTACCGCATTACTGAAAGAAACATCTACTGTTGCATTTGTTTCAAAACTTTCGGATAAATTACAGCACGCGGCTTTCAATAATTCTTTTTTATCGATATTAAAAATTAATCCGGCTTCTTTTTTATTAAGTGAAGTGGATGCTTTTGATGCCGTTACGGTAACGCCTTCAATGTTTTTTTCATGACTGGTTCCTGCATTATGGTTGTGAGCGGCTTCTGTAGTTTCTTCAGTATGGACTTTCGGATTGGTCTCTCCAAACGGAATTTCCCTGTCGTATAAGCAGCATGACGGCAGATTTTTGTAAGTGCTGTCGCTGGCTTTATACTTTTCATTGTCGTGTCCCACTTCCGCAATCTTTTTTAATATGGCATCTGCTGAAGTTTTTTGGGAATTAAAGTTTAAAGCGACAGTTTGTTTTTCTGCATTCCATTCTGCAGAATCTGCTCCGGCATCTTTTGCTGCCTTTTCAATTCTTGCTTTGCAGGATTCGCAGTTTCCTTTTACATAAAATTCATTTTCCGCCTTTGCGTGCATATAATGCTCTTCAGAAGTTTGTGTACTGTTTCTTTCGTAATGACAGCAGGCCGGAAGTGCTTGGTAAGAAGCTTCATCGGCCTGAAATTTTTCATTGTCATGCCCGGCTTTTGCAACTTCTTTTAAAATTTCGTTTGGGGAAACATTATCATCCGTTTCTACTGTTAAAATCTGTGAGTCTACAGAATAGTTTGCTGTTTTTGCCCCTGCTTTTTTTGCGGTTGTTTCAATTCTTTCTTTGCACAAGTTGCAGTTTCCTTTAACTTTAAACTGGTTTTTAGAAAGATGCTGTGCCAATACGAAAGGTGAACATAATAAGAATAGACCAAGAATAATCCTGGAAATATATAATTTCATTGTTGTTTAAGATTTAGATTAATTAAATTAATGTAGCCATTAACAATGTAATTGTCTAACCATCATTAATAGACTGATAACTTGTACATTGTTATTTCTTATTAATTAACCTAATTTCGGAGGTTGCCAGATTTCTCTCAGACGACCAGACAGATAAGGGTCGGAGTACTGGAAATTTAGATTTTTGTTGGATTTATAATATGAAATATCCAGTTTAAGACTTCTGGAAAAAGGTGTTTCTATAAAGCTGTAACACATTGCGCAATAGGAGCAGCAATCATCATTACAAGAACTTTTCTGTTTATTGCTGTGATTTTCTTTAGAATGTTCTGTATGCTGTTTTTTACAGCATGAGTTTTTCGAAGATTCTTTGCAGCATGTTTCCTGCTTATTCTGAGCATAAAAGTTATCCTTAGGAATCAGGAAAATTCCTAAACAAAAAACAATTGTTATGATCTGAATGAGTTTCATCAATGCAAAAATACAAAATTATGGTAAAGGATCACCAACTTTTACGCTGCAATTATGCCAGGCTTCTCCATGAGCCGGGTTTAAAGCAGGTTTTGGACCTGTCGGTGCGGGCGTAGGCGCAGGAGCAGGCGTATTTTGGGCAATGTTCTGCGGTACGGGTTGAGGGGCGGCAGGTTTGCTGTTTAATGGCTGTCCTACGGGAATATCACATCTGTGGCCCGGTTCACCGTGCGGCGGATTCATTCCTTTTGCTGTTTTAATATTTTGAGCTTTTCCATTTTCCACAGAGAATTTTCCGGGCTGTAAAGAATTGGGATCAATCTGGATGGCTTGTGCCTGATTAGTTGTTGCTGTCGCAGCCTGTGCAGGTTTACTGTTCAGAGGCTGTCCTACAGGAATGTCGCATCTGTGGCCCGGCTGTCCGTGAGGAGGATTCATTCCGGGAGCTGTAACTGCTGCTGCTGCAGAAGGGGTTTGTGCAGGCTGGATTCCGGCCTGGTCCAGCAATGAAGCTTTGGGAGCCTGATTTGCCGTCATGGCAGGCTGCTGAACACCGGCTTCTTCTTTAATGTAAGTAGCCCTTTCGTCTTTTTTACAAGAAACTGTTACTATAGAAATAGCAATTACGCTAAAAATTATATTCTTCATATAAAAACAAAATTAGCAAAACATTTTGAATTGTTTTGCTAATTTATATTTATCATAAGGATTTTTATAATTAATTTTTAACCAAAAGCCTGAATCCTTCACCATGTACGTTGATGATTTCCAATCCTTCATCATCTTTCAGCAGCTTACGTAATTTTGCAATATAAACATCCATACTTCTTGCTGTAAAGTAGTTCTCTTTTTTCCAGATTTTTCTTAGCGCAAGATCTCTTGGCATAAAATCATTTCTGTGAATGCACAGAAGTTTCAGCAGTTCGTTTTCTTTAGGGGAAAGCTTATATTCATTGTCTCCCACTCTCAGCTGTCTCAGCATGGAATCAAAGAAGATGTTACTGATTTTGAATTGTTCCTGTTCTTCATTTTCCAGCGTTGAACTTCTCTGAAGGATCGCTTTTATTTTATACAGAAGCAACTCCGTATCAAAAGGTTTGGTGATATAATCATCTGCCCCCAGCTGATATCCTTTCAGGATGTCTTCCCTCATATTTCTTGCTGTCAGGAAAATAATAGGTGTATTTTTATCAATTTTTTTTACGTCTTCAGCTAATGAAAATCCGTCTTTCTTAGGCATCATCACATCGAAAATACAGATGTCGAATTCATTTTCGGTGAACTCTTTTAATCCCTGCTCTCCATCTGTGGCCAGAGTAACTTCAAAGTTATTGATGGTTAAATAATCTTTCAGTACTGCCCCGAAACTCTGGTCGTCTTCTACTAATAATATTCTGTTGCTCATAGTTTGACTTATTAATGTTTAACAACTGGAATGAACATGTCACTCTCTCCTTATATTTGTTTATTTGGTTGATTTCTATTTAATTCATCGGCAGCTTAATGGTAAATATGCTCCCTTTTCCTTTTTGGGAATCTATTAGGATCTGACCTTTATGAAGTTCTACAATCTTTTTCACGTAAGAAAGTCCTAACCCCTGTCCTTTTACATTATGAATATTTCCTGTTTCTTCTCTGAAGAATTTTTCGAAAATTTTCGTTTTATTCTGAGTTTCCATTCCCATTCCTTTATCTGAAACTTCTATCACATACCAATGTCCTTCATTTCTTGTTTTTATAGAAATTTCGGGTGCTTCGGGAGAATACTTATTGGCATTATCCAGAAGATTTACCAGCATATTGGAAATGTGAAATTCATCAATTTTAAAATTATATTCCGTTGCATTGAATTCCTGGATCAGTGTTCCGTTTCTTTGCTGAATAATGAGATTAAAAGATTCTGTTGTCCTTTTAATGAGCTCTCTTACATTGGTTTCTTTTAAGAACAGCTTTACTTCATTTCGTTCAAGCTTTGACATGTTTAATACATTCTCCACCTGTTTTTTCATTCGCAGGTTTTCCTGTTTTATCAGTTCGGAATAGTATTTTACCTTATCCGGATTAGTTGCAATTTTATCATTTGCCAGAGAGTCGGTAGCTACAGAAATGGTTGCCAGCGGCGTTTTAAACTCATGAGACATATTGTTGATAAAATCCGTTTTTACTTCTGCCAGTTTTTTCTGTCTCATCATATAATTGATGGAGATAATGTAAATTCCCAGAATCGTAAGCAAAGACAGGAAAGTTCCAAGCAGCATCGGCCAGTTGTTCATTGCCAGTGAATATTCCTTTTTAGGAAAAACCAGCGCCAGCGTATATAATGTTCTTTCTTTAGAATCTGTAAATAATGGATAGCTGTACGTATTATTGTTATTTTTTTCCTTGTACAGTTTGTTGGCAACACTCGTAAGCTTATTGCTTTTATCGATAATTCCATATCCGAAAGTCGCCGAAATTCCTCTTATCCTCAATTCTTTGGTAATCACGGAATCCAATGTTTTTTCATCTACTCTTTTAGTAATCGGCAGGTTATTACCACTTACTTTCACAAATTCTTTCATGGCATAATCACCATTTTCAATATCACGGTTGATATCTGCGGTGAGAAGCTCGCGGTTAGTAGTATCTCTTTTTATTTTGTAGGATGCTTCATCTGAATACAGTTTGGTGAGATTCAGGGAGTCTCCTTTTGGCGAAATGGGAAGCTGGTTCTTTTCAATAATACTTTTGGAGTAGACAATTTGTCTCTGTGTTCCGGAATCTTCTACCTGCTGTATGGTGGTAAGAGAAGGCTGATTATTGTTAGCAAGAATGGTGTTTCTGAAATCTTTATTTTCAACATTCAGGTACTTATCCACTTCAGCCTCACCAATAATTTTTGATGTATTTTCCAGTGCAGAGTAAACTTTGGAAGAAAAATCCTGATCCAATGCACCATAGTATCTTTTCAGCCAATAAAACTGGAGCGTGACGAATACAATCAGTGAAATCGTCATAAACACCGATATTATTGGGATGAATTTATTATTCATTACTTAATAAATTTAAAAAACAGAATGTTAAAATTAAATATTTTATGAGTTCATAAACAAAAAACGAGCCATAAAATTGTGTAATTTTTCTTAAAAATGCGTTTTTTAACATTTATTTATAAATTTTTAATTCTTTATCATAGAAAAAGAGTGTTCTCTAAATAAAAACTAGATTTGTATCTATAAAATATTAATATGAAATCTGAAATCATTTTTAACAGAGATCCGGAATCTGCCAGTATTTATGTCATGAAAATGTATAATGCTGAAGTTTCTGTAATTTGGGATTATTTCACGAAATCCGAATTGCTTGATCAATGGTGGGCTCCAAAACCATGGCAATGTGAAACAAAAACTCACGAATTTAAAAAAGGGGGAACATGGCTGTATTCAATGCTAGGTCCTGAAGGAGAAAGGCATTATGCTAAAGTAAAGTACGGAGAAATAACGGAACACCGGAGCTTCGACGGGACAGACTCTTTCTGCGATGAAAACGGAAATGCAAACCCGGATTTTCCAGAAACAAAATGGCTGTTCGGATTTACAGGAGTGGAAGAGGGTACGAAAGTAACGGTAAATATTCATTTTGCATCTGAACAAGCGATGAACCAGCTTTTGGAGATGGGATTTGAACAAGGTTTCAAAGCGGGTTTAAATCAATTGGAAAGTATTCTCAGTAGTTATGATATTTAAATATTAATAAGAGCGGACTTTAGTCCGTTTTTTAATGTAAAATTTCACAGGCTTTAATCAAAATTAAAGCACAAAAAATGGAAAGTATTTACTTTCCATTTTTTATTTCATTTTAATTTAAACAATTTCTTCATCCTGAAAATACTGAATGATCGCTTTTTTCATTAAAAGCTGCTGCTCATTTGGTTTCAGCTCGGGAAGATCTTCCAGTTTTTCAAAATGGGGATAGCCGTCATCATCGTAGTGAGAAAATTTATAGTATCCGAAAGGTTCCAGTAATCTGCATACTGCGATATGAATGAGATTCACCTTGTCGTCTTTTGTATATTTCTGCTGACCGCTGCCCAGTTCCTGAAGGCCAATCAGGAACAGATACGTTTCTATCGGTGCATTCTTTTCCGTATCAAAATTTTCAACGAAAAATTGTTCTATTTTCTGCCAGTATTCTGCTTCGTTAATCATTTTTGTTTTCTAATTTTAATAAAAACGCATATTCTAAAGCGTCTTCCTTTAAAGATTCAAATCTTCCGCTTGCTCCGCCGTGGCCTGCGCTCATGTCGGTCTTGAAAATGAGAATGTTATTGTCGGTTTTAAGCTCACGTAACTTTGCAGTCCATTTCGCGGGTTCCCAGTATTGTACCTGAGAATCATGCAAGCCTGTTGTAATCAGTACATTTGGGTATTCTTTCGCTTCTATATTATCGTAAGGTGAATATTCCTTCATGTATTGATAGTATTCTTCATCGTTTGGATTTCCCCATTCATCATATTCCCCAGTCGTTAATGGAATGGTTTCGTCCAACATGGTGGTAACCACGTCCACAAAAGGAACCTGAGCAACAATACCGTTGAATAGAGATGGCTCGTAATTCATAACCGCACCTACAAGCAAACCTCCCGCACTTCCGCCCATCGCGTACAAATGTTTCGCAGACGTATAATTTTCTTTCACTAAAAATTTGGCGGCATCAATAAAATCGAAGAATGTATTTTTTTTGAATAGCATTTTCCCTTCCTCGTACCACTCTCTTCCAAGGTATTCTCCGCCTCTGATATGAGCAATGGCATAAATAAAACCTCTATCTAAAATTGACAGCCTCACATTCGAAAAACTTGCGTCTACGGTATGTCCATAACTTCCGTAACCATACAAAAGTAAAGGAGTATCCGCAGATTTTTTTGTGTCTTTATGATAAACCAAAGAAATCGGAACTTTTGAATTTCCGTCTCTTGAGTCTGCCCAGATTCGTTCGGAGATATAATTTTCTGCAAGGAATTTTCCGCCCAAAACTTCCTGTTGCTTAAGAAGTTTGGTGGTTTTTTCCTTCATATTATATTCATATGTTGAGCTTGGTTGCGTCAAGGAAGTATAGCCATAGCGTAATACTTCTGTGTCAAATTCAAGATTCACTCCGATATAGGCCGTATATGTTGGATCTGAAAAAGGCAGATAATGAGATTCCTGCGTTTTTTCATCAATGATCTTAATCTGCAGGAGTCCTTGTTCTCTTTCTTCCAGAACAAGATAGTTTTTAAAAATCTCGAAACCTTCGAGGAGAACTTCCGGGCGGTGAGGAATAACATCAACCCAGTTTTCTATGCCGCAGTTGCTGATCTTTGTTTTTACGATTTTAAAATTAAATGCATCGTCAGCATTAGTGATGATATAAAATTCGTCTTCATAGTGCTCCACAGAATATTCCAGGTCGTCGATTCTCGGTTGAATAATTGTCCAGTCTGCAAAAACGTTATCCGAAGGAATAAATCGATGTTCGTCCGAAATGGTGCTGGAGCTTGCGATAAAAATATATTCTAAAGATTTTGTTTTAAAAACATTCACATCAAAAGTATCATCTTTTTCATGGAAAATTAAAACATCTTCTGAAGTATCCGTTCCAAGTTTATGCCTGAATACCTGAAAAGCTCTTAAGCTTTCATCTTTTCTGATATAAAAAACATGTTCATTATCATTGGTCCAGACTGCTTTTCCAGTGGTATTTTCAATTTTATCCGAAAGGATTTTGCCTGTTTTTAAATCTTTAAAATTGATGCTGTAAATTCTACGGCTTACATTGTCCGTTGAAAAGGAAGCGAGTTCATTATTCGGAGAAACGGCAACGCTTCCCACTTCGAAATAGCTTTCGCCCTCCGCCAGAATATTAACATCAAGAATTATTTCTTCATTGTTGTCTAAGCTTTTCTGCTTTCTGCAGAAAATAGGATATTCTTTTCCTTCTTCATAACGAACAATATACCAGTACCCGTTGAAAAAATAAGGTAATGATTCATCATCTTTTTTGTAACGGGCTTTCATTTCTTCAAAAAGTTGTTCCTGCAGTGGTTCCGTATCTTTCATGACGAAATCAGCGTAGGCATTTTCTTCTTCAAGGTATTTTATGACCTCCGGATTTTCCCTTTCATTAAGCCAGAAATAATTGTCAATTCTTTTATCACTGTGTGTTTCAAGGATTTTTTCTATTTTTTTTGCCTTTGGAGCTTCCATTCAATATTAATTCTTGTTCAAATTTAGTTAAAAAAAAACCATCTTTTCTGTATGAAAAGACGGTTGCTTTATATTTTATCGTAAAACTTACTTGTGAAGCGATTTGATAAACTTTTCCAGAGCCATTGTCATAGACGGAGTTTCCTTTGTAGGCGCCATAAGATCTACTTTCAGCCCTGCTTCTTCAGCAGCAGCCAACGTTGTGGTTCCGAAAACGCCAATTTTTGTTTCTTCCTGTTTGAAGTCCGGGAAATTCTGCTGTAATGATTTAATACCCTGCGGACTGAAGAATATCAGCATGTCGTAATCTTTTACATTGATATCGGTAAGATCGCTGCAAACCGTTCTGTACATGATGGCTCTTTTCCAGTCTACATTGGAGGCTTCCATTGTTTTCACAATATCAGGGCTCAATACATCAGAAGATGGCAAAAGGTATTTCTCTGTCGGGAATTTTTTGAATAAAGGAAGAAGATCCGAAAAATTCTTTTCTCCGAAGCTGATCTTTCTTTTTCTGTACACAATATGTTTCTGAAGATAATTGGCAATTGCTTCAGACTGGCAGATGTATCTCATCGTGTCAGGAACCGCAAAACGCAGCTCTTCTGCTAATCTGAAGTAATGATCAATCGCATTTTTACTCGTGAAAATAATTCCGGTATATTGCGTAAGATCGATCTTCTGTGTTCTCAATTCTTTATTGTCAACTCCTTCTACGTGGATGAAAGGGCGGAAATCTATTTTTATCTTTTCCTTCTTTGCAATATCCAGGTACGGAGACGACTCACTTGGCGCTGGTTGAGAAACCAATATTGACTTTATTCTCATCATTGACAGTTATTAAAAAAATAATAATTTCCAAAGCAACAAAAGAGGTGCAATTTGGAGGGTGCAAATATACAAAAATTTATAATACCATTTTTCAGGTAAGATGTTATTCTTATGAAATAAATAGAAAAAAACCTTGAAAATGAATACAAAAGAAAAAAAGTAGAAGTAATACAAAAACATTTTATTTCTGTCCAGCGGGAAATAATAGTGAGTTACACATAAAACAATAAGGATGAAAGACAGTATAAAATAAAATTTTGTCGCGGTAAAATAAAAAACAGTCCACTTTTTTCCGTCACCCGTACTCTGAAAAAATAAAAATCCCAAACCGGATTTAATCATATAAAAAAAGATCACTGCAAGTAAACAGAATCCGAATTTGTTCAGCTGATATCCCAAGACCTGAAGATCGGCAATATACTTTGGGACAGTAGGAATATACTGCGAAATCAGTACGGATAAAGTAAGAGCGGTAACGCAGGAAGTGATCGCCCAGCTCGGAAGATTGTTACTCGCATCAAAATATTTCTGTAGCAGAAAGTCTTTTAAATTGGCTCCCCTCTCAATGATATTCATCATAAAAAGGTACAAAAAGATGCAGCCCAACAATATAAAGATCACCCAATCGTTGTTCTCAGGTATTCTTATGTGATTTGTAAAATGTTGTGATAACGGCAAAGGGTATTTTTTTGCAAAATTATAGATTATTTTGTATAAAATAAAAAGGTTAAATAAACTATCTTTGCAAACTGAAATGAAAAAGCTCGTCATCATTCCCACCTATAACGAAAAGGAAAATATTGAAAATATTATTTCCGCAGTTTTTGCATTGGAAGATGACTTTCATATTCTGGTAGTAGATGATTCGTCTCCCGATGGCACCGCAGAGCAGGTAAAAGAATTGCAGAAAACACATCCCCACTTTTTGCATTTATCAGTAAGAAGAGTGAAAGACGGATTAGGAAAGGCATATATTCACGGGTTTAAATGGGCCATTGAAAATAAATACGATTATATTTTTGAGATGGATGCAGATTTTTCCCACAACCCGGCTGATCTTCCGAAGCTTTATGAGGCGTGTCTGAATGCTGATATGGCCATCGGATCAAGATATTCTAAAGGGGTAAATGTTGTGAACTGGCCAATGGGAAGGGTTTTGCTTTCCTATTTTGCTTCAAAATACGTGCGATTTGTTTTGGGACTTCCTATTCATGATACAACAGCAGGTTTTGTCTGTTTTTCAAGAAACGTATTGGAAGAAATCGGATTGGATAATGTGAGATTAAAAGGATATGGGTTTCAGATCGAAATGAAATTCCGAACTTTTAAAAAAGGATTCAAAATTGTAGAAGTACCTATTATTTTTACCAACAGGATCCTGGGAGAAAGCAAAATGAATGGCGGAATCATTCATGAGGCGGTTTTTGGAGTTTTAAATTTAAAATGGAAATCAATCATCAACAGATTATGAAAATGATGCGGTATAAATATTCGCTCAGAATAGGTGTCTGCAGAGTTTCATCAAAACAGATAAAAATTAACTGATGAAAAAATTGATCTTCTTCTTCGTACTGATATCTTTATTCTCATGCGGAGATTATATTGATAAGCCAAAAAATCTTGTTTCACAGGATAAAATGGCTGAAATTATGGCAGATCTGGCCATCAACGATCAGGCAACTTTCATGTATCCGAATTCAAATCTTGAGGCAGGAACAAGATATGTTCTCAAAACCCATCATGTAAACTCAGCGGATTATATTGAAAGCTTTAAATATTATGTGGTGAAGGAGAAAATGAACGGGATTGTTGAAGATGCGCAGGAAATATTGTTGAAAAAAGATCCGAAGGCGGGAAAATATGTAAAGGATAAAATGAGTAAGACCGGGAATACTGAAAATCTTCCTCTTTTATCAAGATAATTATAAAATGCAAAAGTTTTTTACCATAGAAAAAACCTCTCAGGGAAAGGCAAGAGCCGGAGAGCTTACTACAGATCACGGTAAGATCCAAACCCCGATTTTTATGCCTGTTGGAACGGTAGCAAGTGTGAAAACAGTTCACCAGAGAGAATTAAAAGAAGATATCAAAGCCCAGATTATTCTGGGAAACACTTATCATTTATACCTTCGTCCGGGAATGGACACCATGCAGGAAGCAGGAGGTCTTCATCAATTCATGAACTGGGATCTTCCGATCTTAACGGATTCCGGGGGCTTTCAGGTGTTTTCATTGGCAAGCAGCAGAAAGATGTCTGAAGAAGGCGCAAGATTCAAATCTCACATCGACGGAAGTTACCACATGTTTTCGCCGGAAAAATCCATGGAAATTCAAAGACAGATCGGTGCTGATATTTTTATGGCCTTTGATGAATGTGTTGCGTATCCATGCGAATACAACCAGGCCAAATCATCCATGGAGCTTACACACCGATGGCTGAAAAGATGTATTGACTGGACAGAAAATAATCCCGAATTATACGGACACAAACAAAGGTTGTTTCCGATCGTTCAGGGATCAACCTATTCTGATTTAAGGAAAATATCCGCACAGGTAATCGCAGAAGCAGGTGCTGAAGGAAATGCCATTGGCGGACTTTCCGTAGGTGAGCCTGAAGAAGAAATGTACAGGATTACCGATGAGGTTACCGATATTTTACCAAAAGAAAAGCCAAGATACCTTATGGGAGTAGGAACTCCATGGAATATCCTGGAATCAATCGGCCTGGGAATCGATATGATGGATTGCGTGATGCCTACAAGAAACGCAAGAAATGCCATGCTTTTCACATGGAAAGGGGTAATGAATATGAAAAATGAAAAGTGGAAAAAAGACTTTTCGCCGCTGGATGAGTTTGGAACAAGTTTCGTAGACAGAGAATATTCAAAAGCATATGTAAGGCATTTGTTTGTTTCTAAAGAATATCTTGCCAAACAGATTGCATCTATTCATAACTTAGCTTTTTATCTGGATTTGGTGAAAGTTGCTAGAGAACATATCTTAGCGGGAGATTTTTATGAATGGAAAAATTCGGTTGTTCCGGTTCTTCGTCAACGATTGTAAATTTAAAAATATCAAAATAGAAGTCCCGAAGGGACGACCTAAATTAGGATGCAAATCCTATCAAACATAAAACCAATTTATAACGCATTAAAAAATAAAATAATGCTGAAAATTATAGACAGATATATTGTAAGAAAGTACCTTGGAACCTTCAGTTTCATGCTGATATTGCTGTCTGTAGTTGTTCTGGTGATTGATGTTCAGCAGAAAATTCCCAGAATTGAAAACGCTACCGCTATTGATCCGAAATTAAACCTTACCTATTTTCTGGTTCATTTTTATCCGTTCTGGATTGTTAATCTTGTGATGACATTTCTTTCTATTCTGGTATTTATTTCAGTGATCTATTTTACGTCCAGAATGGCAAACAACACGGAAATTGTTGCTATTATCAGTAGTGGGGCAAGTTTCCACAGGTTTGCAAGGCCTTATTTGCTTACTTCACTTTTTATCGCTGTAATTTCTTTAGGAATTAACCATTTTGTATTGCCCTGGGCAAATATTCAGAAAAATCAGCTCGAAGCGTATACGTATAATGCTGCCAATAAAGAGAAAGTGTTGGGGACAGCTCCGGTTTCCGCACAGCTCAGCAAAACGGAATATATTTTTATCAATTCCTGGAATAAGCGGGAGAAAAGAGGATCTGGATTTATTTACCAGAAGTTCGATAAAAACCGAAAGATGGTGTACGAACTTAAAGCTTCGGATGCTTCCTGGGATAAGGATAAAAAAGTTTTTGTACTGAATTCTTATACAGAAAAAACCATCAATAAAGATGACACCGAAAAACTGTCAAATGGATTTGATATAAAGAAAAGTTTCGGTCATGATCCCGAAGAGCTCTTTCCTAATGAATTGTTAGGACAAAATAAAACAACCCCGGAACTTCTCAAGTTCATTCAAAGAGAAACCGAAAAAGGAAACAGCAATCTGAATGCCCACCTGAATGAGCTTTACCAGAGAACTTCTATGCCTGTTTCTATTGTAATACTTACCTTTCTGGCGCTTTCGCTTTCTTCACAAAAAAAACGTGGAGGATTAGGAATCAACTTGGCGGTAGGGATCTCGCTCGCCTTTGTATTTGTATTCTCATTTGAAGCCCTGAAAGTGGTTTCAGAGAATAAAAGTATGTCTCCGGTTCTTGCGATGTGGTTTCCGAACATTGTTTTTTCTCCTCTTGCCCTATACTTATACCTGAAAAGAGCCAATCAGTAAAGCAGTTTTATTTCTTTGTGATAAAATGAATGTAAACCATCATTCTCCAGGTCAATCCATAGATTTCCATTTCTGTCAGCATTTTTAATAATGCCATTTTGTCTCTTTTCGTTAAGTTCAAATACAGAAATCTCATCTTTTCTGAACAGACTGTTGTTGAAACGGCTCATTATTTCATCTTCAGAGGGGAATTTATTAAAGTTTTCAACGAGAAAATCATGAAGAGCTTGCGTGAAGTCATTTAGATTGAAATATTGTCCTGTTTGTGTTAAAATAGAGCCTGCAATTGATATTTCATCAAATTTTTCCTGAAGGATATTAAAGCCTGCGCCAACGATAAAATAATTATTTTGATTAATTTTTTTCTTTTCAATCAGAATTCCGACGATTTTTTTATTTTTAAGGATGATGTCATTAGGCCATTTTATTTTTACGGTATTTCCAGTCAAATTGGCCAGGAAATCATGAATAAGAATTGCGGTATAATAATTGAACATGAAACCGGACAACGAAAAATTTTCCGCCTTTATCGCTAGAGTATAGGCTAAATTTTTTTCAGCGGCTGATGACCATGTATTTCCGTATTGACCCCTGCCCCGGGTTTGGTTAAAAGTGTGAAGCGCAACAAAATCAGAATTTTCATAAAGTAAAAACTTGGAAATTTCGTCATTAGTAGAAGAGCATTCTTTTAAATAGAAGAGTTGACTCATTTAAGAAAACTTTAAGACTTTCGGGGGCTAAAAGTAAGGCTAAAGTGAAAGAAAAACAATAAATTTGCAGATTATAGTATTTTTTAATGAATAAAACAGCAGAAAAACAAGAATTATTAGATAAAATCGTTGAGGCAATTCAGGATGTAAAAGGAGAAGATATCATGATCTTCGATCTTTCAAACATTGAAAACTCTGTCGCAGAGACCTTTGTGATATGCAGCGGAAACTCAAACACGCAGGTAGCCGCACTCGCAGGTAGTGTTGAAAAGAAAGTGAGAAACGAGCTTAAAGAAAGACCTTGGCATGTAGAAGGGACTGAAAATGCAATGTGGGTGCTGGTAGACTATGTTTCAGTAGTTGTCCATATTTTCCAGAAACAGGTACGTGAGTATTACGATATAGAGGAGCTTTGGGGTGACGCTGTCATTACCAGAATCGAAAATGAATTTTAATTTTAAAAAGTATCAATGAACAATAAAGGATTTAACTGGTTTTTTCCTATCATGATTGTAGCACTCGTGCTGTTCTTTGTGGTTAATTCCATGGGTGACAGCGGAGCAAAGACAATCGACGAAGATGGTTTCTTTAAAGAAATGCAGGCAGGAAAAATCCAGAGAGTTTTAATAGATAAACAAGCCCAGAAGGCTGACGTGTTTTTAACACAGGCTGCCAAGACAGCTACCGTAAAAAAAGACGATAAAGCAAACCCTTTTTCAAGCCTCTCGATGGCACCAAAAGCAGATTACACGCTTAAATATGGAGACCTGAGATTATTTCTTGAAAAATTCGATGCTTTAAAACAACAGAATCCTCAGATTACCACATCTAAAGATTATGCAGAAGGTGAAAGCCCGTTGATGAGTATTCTGATTCAGGCATTAATCTGGATCGCTATTTTAGGATTATTTTATTTCCTTCTTTTCAGAAGAATGGGAAGCGGAGGCGGCCCCGGAGGACAGATTTTCTCCATCGGTAAATCCAAAGCAAAACTTTTTGATGAGAAAGAAAGAATTCAGGTGACTTTCAAAGATGTTGCAGGATTAGAAGGGGCGAAAGAAGAAGTACAGGAAGTAGTGGATTTCCTTAAAAATTCAGAAAAATATACGAAACTGGGAGGTAAAATTCCTAAAGGAGTACTTTTGGTAGGGCCTCCGGGAACCGGTAAAACGCTATTGGCAAAAGCAGTGGCAGGGGAAGCTAAGGTTCCTTTCTTCTCACTTTCAGGTTCTGATTTCGTGGAAATGTTTGTGGGAGTAGGAGCTTCCAGAGTAAGAGATTTATTTGCTCAGGCTAAAGCTAAATCACCGGCAATTATTTTTATCGACGAGATTGATGCGATTGGTCGTGCCAGAGGGAAAAACAACTTCTCAGGCGGAAATGATGAAAGAGAAAATACATTAAACCAGCTTCTTACGGAAATGGATGGTTTCGGAACAGATACCAACGTCATCGTAATGGCTGCAACCAATAGAGCGGATATTCTTGATAAGGCATTGATGAGAGCAGGGCGTTTCGATCGCTCCATCTATGTTGATCTTCCTGAATTGCATGAAAGAAGACAGATCTTTGATGTGCATTTGAAGAAAATCAAGCTTGATGATAATGTAGACCGAGAGTTTTTAGCAAAACAAACCCCTGGTTTCAGCGGAGCAGATATTGCCAATGTATGTAATGAGGCGGCATTAATTGCGGCAAGAAACAACCATACTTCAGTTACAAAACAGGATTTCCTTGATGCGGTAGACCGTATTATCGGTGGTCTTGAAAAGAAAAATAAAGCGATTAAACCTTCTGAAAAGAAAAGAGTGGCTTATCATGAAGCAGGACATGCTACCATTTCATGGTTGGTAGAACACGCTTCACCTCTTTTAAAGGTAACGATTGTTCCGAGAGGACGTTCTTTAGGAGCAGCATGGTATCTTCCGGAAGAAAGACAGCTGACGACTACTGAGCAAATGCTCGACGAAATGTGTGCTACTTTAGGGGGAAGAGCTGCAGAGCAGGTAATCTTTAACAATATTTCGACAGGAGCTCTTTCTGATTTGGAAAGTGTTACGAAAAGAGCACAGGCAATGGTTACGATCTACGGATTAAGCCCGAATATCGGTAATATATCTTATTATGACAGTTCAGGCCAGTCTGAATATAATTTCGGAAAACCATATTCTGAGGAAACAGCAAAAAAAATCGATATAGAGATCAAAGGCATTATTGAAACTCAGTATGACCGTGCCGTTCAGATTCTGACTGAAAATAAGGATAAGCTCGATGCGCTTGCCAATAAACTTCTGGAAAAAGAAGTAATTTTCCGAGAAGATCTTGAAGAAGTATTCGGAAAAAGGGCTTGGGACCCGGAATTAACGGAAAAACCGGTTACCAATACGATTCCTGCCTCACAGCAGCCGAATGAAGAAATTATCATTAAAGATAAAGAGGAAGATAGTGAAATTCAGGCACCTGAAAGTCCTACACAAATCTAAAAATCTTTTGAAATAGATTAGAAAAACCTGACAGTCTCCGATTTGTCAGGTTTTTTCATATTTATCGGCACGTTTTTAGATTTCTATATGATAATTTTATATTTTTGTATAAGTGTCTAAAAAAATAAATTAAATTGAATTTATTCAAGAGGCTTGTAAGCAAACTTACCAACCAGTCTGAAGAAGAAGAAAAGCCAAGTCTGGAAAAGCTCGGAGATTCGCTTAAAAATGCGGATCTTGACTATAAATTTGCCCAATTGTTTACTCATTCAGGAGGATTTTTCAATTACTGTGCGGATGAAGCAGAGGCATTAAAAACACTACACCAGATTATCAAAATAGAGGGAATCAGCAATGTTTTCTGCTGGGATAAAGATCTCCAGAATTTTTTAAATGTTGTAAAAACTCCTTACACTGAAGAACTTCAGGGTAATAATGACGCAAGTTTTATCACCTGTGAATATCTTATTGCCTACGACGGGAGAATTATGCTTTCCCATAATAATATTTTGCATTACCACTCTTCAAGACTGCCCAACAAGATTATTGTAATGGCTAACGTTTCACAGATTGTGAATAACCTCAATGACGCGATGGGGAAAATCAAAAGAAACGGGAATATCAAAAACCTTACTTCTATCAGCGGAGCACAGTCGAAACTGGATACTTCTTCCAACAGCAACACCAAACTTTTTTTATTGTTGCTTGAAGATTAGGCATCAACGTATAAATTTTTAAAATTTTGGACAAAAACCTTATTCAAAGAACCCTGTCAGGAATTGTTTATGTAGCAATCATCATTCTTTGTACAACTCCTTTTGGAGCAAAGCTCATCAATAATATAAGTCCCGATCTTATTAAACAGGAATATCTTTACTACGGACTGATTACGTTTCTTTTAGGAGCAAGCTCATGGGAATGCTTTAAAATCCTGAAATTTGGCAAAGGGTACGAAAGATGGGTGGTTCTTCCACTGATCATCTTTATTTTTTATATTTTTTCTAAAAGATATTTCAGCTTTGATTTTTATTTTGATTTCAGGTTCAGTGAAATTCTGGCTCTGCTTTTAATAGTCATCGCTGTGGTCACTTTATTCAAATATCCTAATGAATTATATTATGACAGCGGAAAACTTATTTTTGCGGTTATTTATGTAGCTTTGCCATTCAGTTTTGCATTAGGCCTTCCTAAATTTTCAAGATTTGATGATAGATTCACACTGGAAGTTTTTTTCCTTTTTGTTTTAATATGGAGCAGTGATACTTTTGCTTATTTAACAGGGAAATTCTTTGGCAAACATAAAATGGCACCTAAAATTTCTCCTAAAAAAACCTGGGAAGGATATATCGGTGGTGTTGTGCTTACTTTGGTATTATCTTATTTTATCGAATATTATCATTCTGATCTTCGTGGAAACTGGATGGTAGTAGGATTTCTGGTGGCCGCATTCGCTCCTGTAGGAGATCTTGTGGAAAGCCAGCTGAAAAGAAATTTTGGTGTTAAAGACAGCGGAAACATCATTCCGGGACATGGTGGAGTATTAGATCGGCTTGATAGTTTTTTAATCTGCGTTCCTGTCGTATATTTGTACTTTATATTAGAAAAATTTATTTAATCTCATGAAATTACACAGAGAATCGAAAGGAACAATCACCGTTGCCTCCTTATTGTTTATCATTTTGAGTGCATTGGCCATTTATTTCCTTGAAATGTGGTCACTGGTGATCATTCTGCCTTTATTGGTTATTTACAGTCTTGTATTCTGGTTCTTCAGGGTGCCAAACCGTGATATCCTTGATCATAGGGAAAATGTAATTGCCCCGGTAGACGGAAAGGTAGTAATGATAAAAGAAGTGGAAGAAGATGAATTTATAAAAGGAAAAGCAATTCAGGTTTCTATATTTATGTCTCCGCTTAATGTTCATATCTGCAGATATCCGGTTTCAGGAAAAGTAATTTACAAAAAATATCACCCCGGAAAATATCTTGTAGCATGGCATGAGAAGTCTTCTACGGAAAACGAAAGAACTACCGTCGCGGTGGAGAGCCTTACCAATCATCAGGTAGTCTTCCGTCAGATTGCGGGATATGTAGCCAGAAGAATTGTTTTCTATTGCAATGAAGGGGATGAGGCGAAAGCAGGCCACGAGTTCGGCTTTATTAAATTTGGGTCGCGGATGGATGTTTTTCTTCCTCTGGATACTGAGATTATCTGTAAGATCGGCGACATTACAAAAGGAGGATTGGATGTAATTGCAAGAATGAAAGACTAATTAATTATTAAAAATACGGTAAGGCCGCTTCTGATGGAGCGGTCTTCTTTATTAATATCATTAAAGTCATTAGCAGATTTATATCAATATAATATTATAGTAATTATTTTGATACTTATTTGATACTTTGTGGTATTTCGAGGTAGTTAAATTTGTATTTTTGGTGAATAATTTAATATTCATGAAAAAATATTTACTTTCTTTAATAATTTTTACAGGACTTTGCAAAATTGCAGCCCAGACATCGGTGGATGTATTTTCTCAAATTGTATTTTATGACGGGTACGCATCCAATGTTTTTGTGGTGGTACCACCAAATACTATCAAGCTTTCTAATTTCAGATATGCAAAAAAATTAACAGATGCAGAGCTCAATTCTTTTCAGAATAAAATTCAGATGAACGTAACTATCGGAGCGCTTTGCGATAATTATGACAGAATCGGGGGTGTTCATCTGGCAATGGTTCCGAAAGGTCAGAATTCTTATACATTAAACGATACTTCTGTAAAAAGATTAGAAATAGGAAGATATATTACTCCTTTCATGAACAAAAATCTTTCTCCAACAGAAGTTCCTTATTCTTTTCAGGTAGATAACCTTTATTCTGTTTTCAGTAATATGGCAATACGGAATGCGTATGATATTTGGATAGAACTGGATGTTTTCGGGGTGCCTTATGCAGCAAATACTCAGGTTGCAGGTTGTGCCGGAAGAAATGATGTATTTACGGGAACCCTTAGCTTTATTACTTATAATGATCCTTCTGTTACAGCAACATTCAATAGCTTACTGCCGCTTTTAGACTCTAATGAACTCAATAATTATAATAATACGGACCAGCCGGGTGAAACAGTGAGGCTTATTAATTTTAATCTTACACAAAGCGTTAGCAATGCTAAATTTTTTATTGTTTCAACCCCTCACGGAGCGAATACCAACGGAGAAGAATATGTAAGAAGGCAAAACTTTATATCCCTTGACAATAGTCAGGTTTTGACCTTTACTCCCGGAGGAACCTCATGTGAGCCTTACCGGATGTATAATACCCAGGGAAACGGAATTTACGGGGCCAGCCCAAAGCCTGATTCATGGTGGACTTCCTGGAATAACTGGTGTCCGGGTGATGCTGTGCCTATCAGGAGCTTTACCGCAGGTTCTTTATCTGCAGGAAATCATACAATAAAATACGAAGTACCCACAGCTATTTTTTATGGGCAGGATGGAAGAATCGTCCTTTCAATGTATATGCAGAGCAATAGCCAGCAATTATCTGTAAAGGATGTTTCTATGCTTGATGTCTCTGTCTTTCCAAATCCAACAGCGGATTTTGTGAATATCCGTTCAGATAAAAAGATAAATAGTATTGCTGTTTATTCTGCAGAAGCAAGAAAATTAAATGAGGTAAGAGATTCAAAAGTAGATCTTTCAGATTATCCTGCTGGAGTTTATATTTTGGATATTACTCTTGAAGGCGGACTTCAGTTTAAGCATAAAATAATAAAAAAATAAAGATCAACTTCGATATATAAATTAAGTATTTAAAATATTATAAAAATCCCGATGTTCTAAAACGTTGGGATCTTTTTATTAATGGAAGTTCACTTTAATTATCATCAGTTCAAAATTTAAAAATGTACAGAAACCATTTTCTGAAAACAAGCTTAATGTAATTAATAAACCTTTTTAACCTTATCAATCAAACTTAAAATTAATTCAAGGGATAAATCTTCTGTCGGATCAATTAACAGTATTTTGAATTTCTTTCTGCCTTCCTGAAGAAGTTCCGGATGATCAATCCTGTCGCCGTGGTAAAAGCTGATATAATATTTCTTATGTTTTTTGCTGAAATTAAAATAACACAGCATTTTCTTCCTGTATTTGAAAAAAGGCAATCCGAAGCTGAACGTTTCGGTGATATTTTCCGTGTCGGATTTCAGGATTTTTTCGCGTAAAAAAAGAAGAGTACTTCTTGCAGGCTCTTCCAGTCTGTAGAAATACTCTTGTATGGGATTCATTATTGAAATTAAATTTAATCGAAGTTTTGCAGCTCCACCAGCTTGTTATACATTCCTTTCTTTGCGATAAGATCATGGTGTGTGCCTTGTTCTATAATCTTTCCTTTTTCCATCACTACAATCCAGTCGGCTTTCTGAATAGTTGAAAGACGGTGGGCAATGACAAGAGAAGTCCTGTTTTGCATCATTTTTTCCAGAGCATCCTGCACAAATCTTTCAGATTCTGTATCCAGCGCGGAAGTTGCTTCATCAAGAATCATAATCGGTGGATTTTTCAGTACCGCCCGGGCAATAGAAATCCTCTGTTTCTGTCCTCCTGAAAGTTTTCCTCCCGCTTCACCAATGCTGGTGTCGTATTGCTTGGGAAGATCCATGATAAAATCATGGGCATTGGCAATTTTTGCTGCCGCCTGAATTTCCTCTAGAGTAGCATCAGGCTTACCCAGAGAAATATTGTTGCGTATAGAATCGTTGAATAATATATTGTCCTGTGTTACAAGCCCGAATAATTTTCTGTAACTGGATAATTTTATATTGATGATGTTTTCTCCGTCGATAAGAACTTCACCTTCATTAACATCATAGAAACGGGTTATCAGATTTGCCAGTGTACTTTTTCCACTGCCGCTCTGTCCTACCAACGCTATCGTTTTACCTTTCGGAATGGATAATGAAAAATCCTTTAGGACTTCACGGTCTTCATATCCGAATGTAATATTTCTGAATTCTACATTTCTTTCAAAATCTTTAATTTCTTTAGCGTGATTCAGTTCTTTGATATGATAGTCCGCATCCAGAATTTCAAAAATTCTTTTGGCAGAAACTTCTCCTTTCTGAATATTGGAGATCGCTGAAGATAAAGCTTTCAAAGGTTGAAGAATCGTGTAAAATAAAGCAATGTAAGTAATGAATTCACTTCCGGATAAGCCTTTTCCCTGAATGGCAAGCCTTCCTCCGAAGTAAACGATCATCCCAATAGTAATAGCACCCAGAAGTTCACTCACCGGCGAAGCGAGCGCTTTCTTTTTAAAAAGTTTTAAGGAGAGTCTTCTTATATTATTGAGAACGTCATCAAATCTTTTCTTAATCTGTGGTGAAGCATCAAAGATTTTAATAATCTTCAGTCCTACCAGTGTCTCATCAACAAAAGAATACATTTTTCCCAATTCGTTTTGGGCTTCTCCGGTATCTTTTTTCAGGCTTTTTCCAATCATTGAAATTAGCGTCCCCATAATCGGGAAAACCACAAGTGTAAAAATAGTAAGCTCAAAATTAGAATACAAAAGATACCCCATGGTAATGATGATTACGATAGGAGAACGGATAAGGTCAATTAAACTGTTCAGAATATTGCCTTCTACTTCACTTACATCAGAAGTTATCCTGGCAAAGACATCGCCTTTTCTGGAATTTGTAAAAAACGATACCGGTAAATCTAAAATTTTATCATGCAGTTTTATTCTGAAATCTCTGGAAACTCCGGTTCGTGAAAATGTGAGGTAAAACTCCGATAGGTAACTGAAAATATTTCTCAGGAAAAACATGGTGATAAACAGAATACAAGTTATAAGAAGGATGTATTCCGGTCCTTTCTCAATCTGCACCTGCTGGATCTGGTAATTGAAGCTTTCTTTTAAAAATGTTCCTGCCTTTGAAATTCCTTCATAAGTAGGTTGTCTGTTAATCTTTTCTGTTTCTTTATCAAAAAGGATATTCAGCACCGGCATGAAGAAAAGCATGGCAATAATATTGAACAGTGCGTATAAAATATTAAAGAAAATTCCGGCTGCAATTGATTTTTTATAGGGAAGTATGTTATCTATCGCTCGTTTATAATAACTCATTAAATTTTAGATTAATTTACAAAAATAAGGAAATTTAAATGATAAGACGTTTTTAAAGACCTTTTACTTTCTCTAATATGTTTTGCTGGCTCTGGTTTTGTTACAAATATTTTATGAAAAATAAAAAACCACAGATTTCTCTGTGGCTTCTGAAAGATTAAAACCGTACAGAATTATTGTATTTCGGACTGAAATTGTCTGGGGATAATTTTTCAAGCGTTTTTCCCAAATTATTGATGATCTCAGTGAGGTTATCAAAATCTACAACACTGATATCGTCGCTTTCGTTGTGGTAATGGCTGGCTTTTGTCATATCCACAGTGGAAAAAGAATGGGCAATGATCTTCTTTTTCACAAAACTTACATTATCCGAACGGTAAAACAGCTGCTGTGCAGCGTAAGGATCCGGATTAATTTTGAGGCCGTTTGCAGCGTTTTCATTGAAAAGCTCATCCAGATCAGAAAATTCATCACCGGTCATGAAAAGTGCATTTTTCCCGAATGCGGATTCTGTTGCCACCATTTCAAAATTGAAAAGAGCTGTCAGGTTATTATAAATTTTATCCAGATTTTTATCGGTTGAAATAGCTTTTGATCCCAGCATTCCTTTCTCTTCACCGTTAAAGGCCATGAAAACCATGGAGAATTTCGGGTCTTTATTCTTAAAATAGTCTGCAATTCCTACAAGTGTTGTGATTCCGCTAGCATCATCATCGGCTCCGTTATAAATATTGTCTTTGGAATTATTACTGGTTCCGATGTGATCAAAGTGTCCGGAAAAGCCTAAATATTTATCTGTTTTACCTTTTTTAATCCCGCAAACATTATACACCGTTTTGCCTTTGTAGTTGAAAGGTACAAGGTAAGAATTTCCCGTGCAGTACTCCAGATTGTTTTCTTTAAAAAGCTTTGCAATATAATTGGCTGCATTTTCATTTTCCTGGGTTCCGATTTCGCGTCCTTTCATTTCGTCTGAAGCCAGCGTTGAAAGGACGGTCTGAATCCTTTCTTTAGAAACTTCCTGAGCGAACGAAAATACCGAGAAAAGTGAAAAGGTAAGGTAAGTGAGTTTTTTCATGTAATACAATTTATAGATAATCTGTCGCAATTTAAATAAAAATGTTGCACATCACTATGCATTATTTGCATTGAAAAGCCGAAAAAATAAATCTGTGTACAAGGGACAATTAAATAAAAAAAAACAGCTCCTGTAAAAGAAGCTGTTCTCACTCAAAAAATCGTTGTACGGTTATCGAAGTCTGTCTACAGATTTTACGAGCCTTTCATCTTTTTTGATATATAGGTTTGCAATAAACAAACATATAATCGCAATTAATGGAAATATTGGCTCAATACCCTTCTCAGGAAACTGAATTCCTCCGGATAAGTTGAGTAACCAGTAAATCAATACACCAACCAACAAAGCGTTTATAATGATGCTGATGTTATTCAGCAAAATTTGTCTTTTTCTGTTTTTATAACTGAATACACTTAATAATCCAGTCAAAACAAGGACTACACACGCTGTATCCAGCACAGGCAGACTCTCTGAAATGATTACATCCTGACCTGTAATGAACAGGAACACAGCGGCTAAAACTGCCAGGAATGTCCATATTGTCTGTATCCTTTGTATCATTATAATTAAATTGCTTGCAAAAATAGCATAAATTTTGCACAATTCAAAAATAAGTGTAGATTTGCATTATACAAATGTACTTGAAAACCAAAGTCACCGGACTTACTTTTCTTACTCACAATTAATTACATTTTTTACATTAAATATGTTTAACATTGAAACGTTAAGGTCAAAATCCGTAACGGAGCTGACTAAAATCTTAAAGGATTTGGGCGTTAAAGTTGCAAGAAACAGCACTGACAATGACAAAATCTTTGCAATTCTTGACTTTCAGGCATCGAATCCCAAAGTGGCAAAAGAATATTTCAACGCCACAGAAAGCAGTATAACTGCTGAAGAGAAAGCCACGGAAAAACCTGCTAAAGCTCCTGCCAGAAAAGCTGCTCCGAAAAAAACAGCAGCCAAGCCTAAAACAGAGGCTAAAGCCGAAGAAGCCCCAAAGGCTGAAGAAAAAACAGAAACAGAAGAGAAACCTTTACAGGAGCCTATCCAGGAAGAGGCAAAAGCAGAACCGGCAGAAATAACAGAAGATACTTCAGCACCGGCTGCAAAGAAAAAAAGGAAAAGAGTTTCCACACCAAATGCACCTGTTACAGAAACACCACAGGAAAAACCGGAAGCCCACAAAAACACAGAATCTCCAGAACCTGCTCCGGCAGAAGAAAGGCCAAACAACCCTCAAACTCAGGCCAGATCCCAAAAAGGACAACACAACAACAATCCGCACAATAACGGAAATCAGAATAAAAACCAAAACCAGAACCATAATCAAAACCATAATCAGAATAAGCAACAGCAGCAACAGCATTCTGAAAGAAATGATGAACACCCGGAACAAAAAAAGGAGTTCAGTTTCGATGGTATGGTAAGTATTGAAGGGGTACTGGAAATTTTACCGGATAATTACGGCTTCCTTCGTTCATCAGATTTTAGCTATATTTCTTCGCCGGATGATGTGTATGTTTCTACTGCCCAGATCAGGAATTTCGGATTAAAAACAGGAGATACTGTAAAAGGCATCGTAAGATTACCTAAAGAAGGCGAAAAATATTTTTCTTTATTAAGACCAACGGAAGTTAACGGACGTGATTTGGCGTTCATTAAAGACCGTGTTGCTTTTGAATATTTAACTCCGCTTTTCCCGGAAGAAAAATTTAATCTGGCAGGAAAAGGATCTACAATTTCTACAAGAGTTGTCGATTTGTTTGCGCCTATCGGGAAAGGACAAAGAGCCATGATTGTTGCCCAGCCGAAGACCGGTAAAACAATGCTTCTGAAAGATATCGCCAACTCTATTGCGGCAAACCATCCTGAAGTTTACATGATGGTACTTCTTATTGACGAAAGGCCTGAAGAGGTAACCGATATGGAAAGAAGTGTCAATGCGGAAGTTATTGCTTCAACCTTTGATGAAGCGGCAGAAAAGCACGTGAAAGTTGCCAACCTTGTTCTGGCAAAAGCTCAGAGAATGGTAGAATGTGGTCATGATGTTGTGATTCTGTTAGATTCCATTACAAGATTGGCAAGAGCATACAATACGGTAACACCGGCTTCAGGAAAAGTGCTTTCCGGAGGGGTGGATGCCAATGCGCTTCACAGACCGAAAAGATTTTTCGGAGCTGCAAGAAAAATTGAAGGCGGAGGATCTTTAACGATTATTGCAACGGCACTTATTGATACAGGGTCTAAAATGGATGAAGTGATCTTTGAAGAATTCAAAGGAACAGGAAATATGGAACTTCAGCTGGACAGAAAAATTGCCAACAGAAGAATTTATCCTGCTATTGATCTTGTAGCATCAAGCACCCGTAGAGATGATTTACTTCTTGATGAGGTAACCTCGCAGAGAATGTGGATTTTAAGAAAGTATCTTTCTGAAATGAATCCTATAGAAGCGATGGAATTTGTTGATAAAAATATCAAAGGAACTCTTAATAATGAAGAATTCCTGATGTCCATGAATAAATAATAAATTAATTTATTTTGTTAAATAGAAGCACGGATCACTTGATTCGTGCTTTTTTGTTTTTAATCATTTTATTAAACTTCTAACTTCTAACTTTTTACTATTGCAATTCATTTCTAATCAATATATCAATGTTAAAGATTTATTAAAGTAATGCCTGTTTTTTGAATGTAGGCTTATTTATGGTTAAATTTGGGTTAATAACATTAAAAATAAAATTATGTCATTTGAATTACCAAAACTAGGATATGCTTACGACGCATTGGAGCCGACAATTGATGCAAAAACAATGGAAATCCACCATACCAAGCATCATCAGGCATATATCGATAATCTGAATAATGCAATTAAAGGAACTGATCTTGAAGGAAAATCAATCGAAGAAATCTGCCAGACAGGAACTGATAAGCCGGCTGTAAGAAATAACGGAGGAGGACATTTCAATCATACTTTATTCTGGGAAATTTTAACGCCGGGAGGAAGCAAAGAACCGGTAGGAAATGTAAAAGCTGCTATTGAAACATATGGTGGTTTTGAGAAATTTAAAACTGATTTCTCTGATGCTGCTAAAACAAGATTCGGTTCAGGATGGGCTTGGTTAGTAAAAAATGCTGACGGTTCTGTTTCTGTAACCTCAACCCCAAACCAGGATAATCCTTTAATGCCTGTTGCGGATGTAAAAGGAACTCCGGTGTTAGGTCTTGATGTTTGGGAGCATGCTTATTACTTAAACTATCAGAACAGAAGACCAGACTATGTAGCTGCATTTTTCGATGTAGTAAACTGGGATAAAGTGGAGGAATTATTCAACAAATAATTAAAACTATTCATAAAAAAGAAAAGGTTCAGAGCAATTCTGAACCTTTTTTAATATCTAGTAGTATCACTTCCTGAGAGTCCGCTCATCCTCAATCCATATTTCCAATTAACATATGCAAAAACCTGATATAATTTATATTCAAATTTTATCCCGTAATTTTCCTTAGGATCATAATCTATAGAAGATTCTATAATATTTCTGTATCGGCCTGAAAAATAATAAGAATTCCATTCGTTTACTAAAATTGTGTTCTTCGTTTTGAGGTAAGATTCAGAATATTGACTGATAGGTTTTGCAACGGCACTCATGAAATAATCAAACTGGGTGTCAATTACTGTGAGATCCCATTCGCCATCATCGTTTTTAGATGGTTTCATTTCGGATTTCTCTTTATCTTTTTTAGACTTATCCTGAGCCAGACAATTGAATGGTAAAAGAATAATGATTATTAGGAATACTAAATTTTTCATACAGATAAAGGTACATAAAAAAAGCACTCGAAATAAGTGCTATAGGTTTATGGTTCTTTCTGGAGAACTACAAATGCCGGAAAGTGGTCACTGTATCCTCCTGTAAACTGATCGCCATTCCAGGACCTGAAGGGATATCCTTTATAGTTTCCTTCTTTGTTCACCAGATAAGGAGGCGCGAAAATTTCTGCTTTATAAACCGAATATTCTTTTGTCACCTGATCTGAGATTACATTTTTAGAAACAATAATCTGGTCAAATAAATTGGGAGCATCCTGATAAGCCAAAGAAGCAACTCCTTTTTTGTACAAAGGATACATTAAATTAAGATACGGTGTGTTTTCACTAAGATCTTTCGGGCTTGGCTGAGCTTTCAGATAATTCTTTAGGCTTGAACTTACCGGATCATCGTTAAAGTCACCCATCGCAAAAAGTTTTGTAGATGGATCCGCAGCTCTTACACTGTCCATTTGCTGTTTTAATAAAGCTGCTGCGGCATTCCTTTTAGGAAGTGAAGCTGCTTCGCCTCCCCTTCTGGAAGGCCAGTGGTTCATGAAAAATGCCACCTTTTCGTTATCAAGGAAACCGGTAACCACAAGGATATCTCTTGTATATTCCCTTTTTCCGTTGTCACCGAAGATTTTCAATTCTTTTTTCAATGAATTGGTGGGCGTAAATCTTCTCTTCTGATAAATAAGCGCGACGTCGATTCCTCTGTAATCATAGGAATTATAATGGATGATGCCGTAATCGTATTTCTTTAAGGCTGGTTCTTTTATAAGATCTTCAATCACCTGCCTGTTTTCAACCTCAATAAGTCCGACTACCGCGGGAGCAGTCTTTGTATATTGAGCACCCATTTCTGAGATCACCTTTGCTTCGTTGGCAAGTTTTGCCTTATAAATTTTGGTGTTGTAATTTTTGGGGCTTTGTGGCGTAAATTCTTCAGAGCCGCTTTGGTATCTTACTGCTTTTTTACCCGCTAATGCACCGTCACTCCATACGCCGTCATATTTTTCGGCTTCTAAAAATTTGATGGAATCCATCGGAATACTTCTGTGGAACGCCGGATTCTTGATGTCTTTTGTTCCGTCGATATAATCTGCCGAACGTATAGTGTCCCAAAGGTTTTCTACATTCAGAAATCCTACTGTTGCTACCTTTCTCAGTTTTCCCTGTTGCTGAGAGAATGCCATCACTGATAGAAAGATGGCCAGGAAACTCGAAAATCTCTTCATTATCTTAGAGTTATTATTAATATTAATTTAATCTGCAAATTTACTTTTTTTTAATTGATGGCATTTTAAATATTTGTAAATTTAAAATGTGAAGGTTGCATTTTTACTTATAATGATTCTTAAAAGTTTGCAATGTTAAGAAAAAATAACCTGAAAAACATTGTAGATTATAAATTTTGACTAAATTTGCCTCCCCAACTTTTAAACTGTTGAGAATTAACAAGAAAAGTATTTAAAAATAAATATACTCATGATTAAAAAACTATCATTAGTCTCTTTATTTACTCTGCTTCCAGCTTCATATTATTTTGCGCAGACCACTGTTTCTGCGTATCTGAAAGATGCTGATGGAAAGCCTGTTGAAAGGGCAGAAGTAGATCTAAAAGGGAAGGACAATGATGTAACGGCGGACAAAATAGGATATTTCCAGTTTGTAGACATTATGCCGGGACATTACCAGATTGTAATTACCAAACCGAATTATGAAACCAAAGTAATGGAGTTTGATGTAATGGACAATGAGAAGAAAAAGGATTTAGGAGTAATTACCCTTTATTCTACGCTAACAAACGCGGATCAGGGTTTAGCAATCATTGACAGTGATGACGAGAGCGATGAAAACAGCAATCAGGTTTCCACAGTAGGCTTGCTGCAGTCTTCACAGGATGTATTCAACAGGATTGCGGCGTTTGATTTAGGGTTTTACTGGTTCCGTCCGAGAGGTATTGATGGCAGAACAGGTGAAACAATGATGAATGGCGTGTCCATGGTAAAATCAGATAATGGTAATGTGGACTTCAGTAACTGGGGCGGACTTAATGAAATCACCCGATATCCCGAAATCGCAACCAACCATTCTCCGTCAGAATATGCATTCGGTGGCAATAGTGGGGTTATTTATAAAAATACGAAAGCCAGTGAATACAGAAAAGGGTTTCAGTTTACTCAATCGTTAACCAACAGAAACTACAGAAACAGAACTTCCCTGCGATACAGCTCAGGAATGAGCAAGAGCGGTTGGGCGTTCACTTTGATGGGCGCAAGAAGATGGGCTGAAGAAGGAATTCAGGAAGGAACGTTCTATGATGCCTACGGAACCTATCTTGGTGTTGAAAAAAGATTCAGTGATAAACATACGATGACTTTCAATTTCATCGGTTCTCCATACAGAAGATCTACCGCTAGCCCGAGTACTCAGGAAGTGTATGACTACAGAGGTGTGCACTACAATTCTTACTGGGGATGGCAGGATGGAGAAAAGAGAAGTGAAAGAGTAAGAAAAGGCTTCCAGCCGATCTTTCAGGTACAGGATTTCTGGAAGATCAATAAAAACTCAAATCTCTGGACTACTGTTTCTTATCAGCTTGGTAAAGACAGAGGTTCCCGCTTAGACTGGAATGGTGTAACCAATCCGTCTCCTACGTACTACAGGAATTTACCGAGTTATTATCTCAACAGCATTATTTATAACGCAACAAATAATCCGCAATTCACACCCGCTCAATTTACATCTTTAATTGATGGATATAATACGAGCTTAAACAGCTGGGCAAACGGAGATCCGGAAGTTACGCAGATTAACTGGGACAGAATTTACAGAAACAATATGAAGACTGATGTTGTAGATCAGGCTGAAATGTCCCGACTTTACGGATTAAACGGAAAACGCTCGAAAATATATCTGGTTGATGATGTAAGCGACGATAAAATATTTAATGCAGGAACGCATTATACTTATAATTTTAATGATCGTACCAAGTTTATTTTAAACGTTTCTTATCAGAATTACCGATCTGAGCTTTACCGTGAAATGAAAGATCTTTTGGGCGGAGATTATGCGATCAATGTAGACCCTTTCAAAGAAACCGCAAAACCTGGATCTACCGGATTCTACAATACCCTGGACTCCAATGTTGAAGTAAAAGTGGGAGATCGTATGATGTACAACTATATTCTCAGAAGACAGGAAGCAAAAGTAAATCCGGGTCTGAAATTTTCAACTGGGAATTTTGATGTTTTCGTTTCTGCGTTGGCGGGTTACTCTTCTTCAAGCAGAGAAGGATTGTTCAAACATTATTTATATGAAAATTCTTACGGGAAAAGTAAAGATTATAACTTCTGGAATTTTGGTCTGAAAGGACAGGTTGTTTACCGAATCAATGGTAGAAACTTCCTGGTGTATAACGGAGCAATGTTCAATCAGGCGCCGTTCCTTGAAGATTTGTTTATTAATCCGAGAATTAATGCTCTGGTAAATCCTACCATCAGAAGTACGGTGTATACGGCAAATGATTTAAGCTATGTGGTAAGTACACCTTTTGTGAAAGTAAGAGCTACAGCTTATTTGGTTGATACCCAAAATGAGACGAATGTACAGCGATTTTTTGCTGATGGTATTCAGCTGAATAACACGAATCCGGACGGAACCGTTTCTCAGGTTCAGAGTGCTTTTGTAACGCAGGTAATGTCTAATGTTGAGAAAAGAAACATGGGTGCCGAATTGGGTGTTGATGTTAAAGTATTACCAACATTATCCTTGCAGGGTCTGGCCAGCTACGGACAGTTTGTATACAGAAACAATCCGGATGTATATCTTGTTTCCGATGCTTCTGGAAGCAGTGTTACTTCATTCGGGAAAGCTTACATTAAAAACTACAAGCAGGGAGGTACTCCTCAGCAGGCTTTCTCTTTAGGCTTCCGTTATAATAGCCCGAAATATTGGTGGGTAGGTGCCAACTGGAATTATCTGGATGATAATTACCTGGATCCGGCTCCGGCATTAAGAACAAATAATTTTATTCAGAATGCTTATTCAAGTACTCCATATCTCGGTCTTACGAATGATGATGTAAGAGATTTGCTGAAACCGGTAAAACTTCCTTCCGCATTTTTCTTAAATGCCAATGTCGGAAAATCTTTCGTTTTCGGAAAGTATTATCTTTTAATCACAGCATCTGTTAATAATATTTTAGATAATAAAAAATACATCACTGGAGGCTTTGAGCAGACAAGAGAAACTAAAGCTGTTGATTTTGCCACAGATTATCTTAGCCCGACGCCTTCTTTCGGACCAAAATACTGGTACAATCAGGGACGTTCCTATTTTGTTAACTTACAATTCAGATTCTAATAAAAAATAAAACAATTATGAATAATATCACTAATTTTTTAAAAACGGCATTTCTGACAGTAGGAGTATTGTCTGCAGTGTCCTCTTGCGTGAAGAACGACGAGTGGGAAACACCACCTATCGAGTGTTCAAATAAGTTTCCGGAGCCTACTATTGCAATGGCTGACTTCGTTGCCCAAACTCCTTCTACAGGATATAAATTAATTACTACGGATCAGATTTTCGACGGTTATATTGTGTCATCTGATGAACAGGGAAATTTCTATAAAACCATTTCTTTTCAGGATAAGACATCAGATCCTACTGTGGGTCTGCAGATTGAAGTTGATAAGGCAAGTAATTTTGCTGATTTTCCGGTAGGAGCACACATCAGAATTAATGCAAAAGGGTTGCGTCTTGGTTTAGACAGAGGAACGGTTAAATTAGGTTCTGAAGATCCTGTTTATGCTATCGGAAGAGTTCCTCAGGCTCTTGTAGGAAGATATATGTCAGGAGTTTGTAACGGAAACGGTTTGGATATCCAGACCATTGTTCCTAAGCAGCTTTCTTCTTTGGCTGAGGCTAAAAATCCCGCCTTAATCAACACTCTGGTTACAGTACCGGATGTTCAGTTTAATATTGCTGAAATTTATCCTACTGTAAAAAAATATATCGATTATGATGCTGGAGGACAGGGGTTGGATACAGACAGAAACATCGAAGATAAATTAGGAAATTCTGCAGTGATCAGAAATTCGGGCTTCTTTAAAACGGGAGGAGAGCTTCTTCCTACAGGAAACGGAAACATCACTTTTGTCGTAAGCCGTTATAATTCAACCTGGCAGATGCTTATCAGAAGTATTTCGGATATTAAATTTACAGGAACAAGAGTAGATGCTACACCGCCAAAAGGGGGTACGGCTATCACCTATTCAGGATCTTTCCTTGAAAATTTTGAAAGCTATCCTACTAATCCTACCAATCTTGAAGTATATCCTAAATATGTAAACGATCCTGTTTTAGGAAACAGATACTGGCAGCTGAAAACTTTCAGTAACAATAAATATATTCAGCTTGGTGCAAATTCAGGTTCAGGACCATATGTAACATATTTTGCGGTGCCTGTTGATTTTACGGCTGCAAATAATTTAAAGTTTGATGTCAACGTAGGATTCTTCAACGGGAATGCTTTAAAAGTATATTACACTACCAACTATACTCCGCTGGGAGATATTACACAGGCTACCAAAACAGATATTACTTCTGCATTTACCATTCCTGTGCTTCCTACAAGCGGATACGGAACATTAGCTCCGGCAGGAACCTATACGTTCCCAACTACTTTAACAGGTAACGGATTTATCTTATTTGAATATTCAGGAAACGGAAGTGGTGTCACTACGACCATTCAGCTGGATAATATTCAGGTTCAGTAAGATTTTAAAATTTAAATATTTAAAGACTGTCCAAAAGACAGTCTTTTTTATTTCAGTGAATTTTTAAATTCATTGTAAGAATCTCAAATATGACTTATTTAACTGTAATCGTTGGATCCCAGTAATAATAACCAAATAATATCTGATTATTACTATTATTTGGGTCTAATTGATAGAGTGCAAATTGTACATAGAAATTCTCAGTTCCGGTGCTTCTTACTTTAGAATCGAAGCTTGAGAATGTAATATTGGCAGTATTTGCGGGCAGTCCGTTTGCCGAATTATAATTGGGAACTACGGCCTGTTGTCTTGTTACAGCATCATATACAAAGGTGTTAAAGACCTGATCGCCGGACCAGTATTTAATATTGTATATAATTACTGCATCATCTGAATTTTGTGATATTGAAGTGCTCCTGAAAGACACTTCATCTCCTGCCTTTGCACTGAAATTTAAATCTGCTGTACCCTGTCCCGAAATTGCATTTGTGTTTGATACAATCATATGCTGACTGTTGTGATCAATTCCTGTCGGGTTATTTGGATCCTGACTTGGATTGGGGTAATTTGACTTTACATAGTCGGTGTCAATAACTACCAAGATGTCAATCTCTTGGCTCGATGAGTTTAATTCTAAGTCCATTGTATTAATTTTGTTTTTGGTTTTCCTACTCGTTTGGCTTTTCGGAAATCGCCTCGTTATTTATAGTGGTTTCTGATCTCCACTTTGGTTTTGTAATATTACATAGCAAATTTATATGTTTGGAAATGAGAAAGATAGAGTATAAATGCTGAAATTTCATAATGGGTATTTTTACGCAATAAATCCCTTAATGATGATATTTTAAGTAATTAAGATTAAATGAAAAATAAAAGCCACTGCATCTGCAGTGGCCATATTAATATTATGTTTTTAAATTAAAAGGAAACCTCATTCACTTCTTTTCCCCGCTGGAAATTCATGGTCCTCTGATTTCCTTTATAAGCGATATTTACTAGGTTAATCTGCTTAGGAAAAGCACTGAGGAGTATGGTATTTTTAATTCTTAAGGTATTAATATCTGAAACGCCCCCCGTTTCAAAGTATACCCATACTGTTTCTCCACTTACCTGGCTTCCTGTGAACGTTATTGTTTTAGGAGCGCCATTGACATACACATCAAAATTATTGTTTACATATTTTTTTACTTCTGCTTCAAATGCTGCCGTATTAGGGTTTATTTTAATAGCGTCTGAAATATGGTTTGTATTCATTTTTGTGGTGAACTTCAAGGTTTTGCTTCCCTCGATATAGTCCACTTTTGTCATTGAAGAGAAAAAGTCTACATTCATGAAACTCATTAACACAAAAAGTGTTAATATTCCTGATATATAAAAATAATTTTTCATCTTAGATAATAGCTTTACAATCATGATTGTTTATTAAAAGTGACAAATAATATGCCAATTAAAAGTTCACATTTACAGAATATTTGTCATAAAACGCCTTAATATGTGCTACTGCTTCATCGGCTGTATCTACCACACGGTAAAGGTCAAGATCTGCTTCATTGATCATTTTTTCTTTCAGTAACGTGGCTTTAAACCAGTCCAGCAAACCACTCCAGAAGTCAGATCCCACCAAAACAATCGGGAATTTTCCGATCTTATTGGTCTGAATCAATGTTAATGCTTCCGTAAGCTCATCCAGCGTGCCGAATCCTCCGGGCATTACTACAAAACCCTGTGAATATTTCACGAACATCACTTTTCTCACAAAGAAATAATCGAAGTTCATGGAATATAATTTATTAATATAAGGATTAAAATGCTGTTCAAAAGGAAGATCAATATTAAGTCCGATAGATTTGCCCTCTACATTGAAAGCGCCCTTATTTCCTGCTTCCATAATGCCGGGTCCGCCACCGGTAATAATTCCGAAACCTAGCTTTGTGATTTTTTCTGCAATTTCCACCGCCATTTTATAATATTTGCTTTGCGGTTTTAATCTTGCCGATCCGAAAATAGAAACGCACGGACCAATTTTGGCCAGCTTTTCATAGCCATCCACAAATTCAGCCATTACCTTAAAGACCATCCAACTGTCTTTGGTGATGGTTTCATCCCACGTTTTCTGTCGAAGACTGTTCTGAAGTTTTACGTCATTACTGTCAAGTTCAGGATTTACCAAACTCTCATCTCTGGTTCCTTCCATTTCAACTTATTTAAAATATTTTTCGGCTCGTTTTATAGATTCCGGCTTTCCAACATCTATCAATATGCTTTCATGTACAAATCCATGAATTTGTTCCGTCTGCATAAGGTCAAGATATTCTTCCATCACGGAAAACTTGCCCGTTCTTTTTATTTTGTCAAACATCAGAGGGTTAATACAATGAATTCCGCTAAAAGCCAATGCTCTGAAGCCTTTATTGAATTCTGCAAGCCTTTGCTCACCGGTCTGTACATTAAGCCAGCCTCTTAAAATCATCTCATCATTGAAAAGCAGTTTTCTGGAGCTTTCCCTGTCCGAAACGGCTAATGTAGCAAAATCTTTTATCTTTTTATGATATTCTACAAATTGTGTGATATTCATATCGGTAAGAATATCAGCATTCATAATAAGAAAATCTTCCCCATGATCGAGGAATTTTCTAGCAAAAATTAAGCCGCCTCCTGTTTCCAGCAGCTCTTCAGATTCATCTGAAATTTCAATTTTACACCCGAAATTATCATTCCGGTTTAAAAAATCAATTATTTGATTTCCAAAATGATGAATGTTTATGACGAAATCATTTATCCCGAAATTTTTTAAATATTTAATATTTCTTTCCAAAAGCGGAATATCATTCACTTTCGCCAATGCTTTCGGATGATGATCAGTGAATGGTTTCAACCGGGTTCCTTTTCCCGCCGCAAAAATTAGAGCCTTCATATTTTATGAGTAATGAGTAATTGGTAATGAGTAATAAAATGATTAACAATAAATAATAAAATATCAACGAGTTTAAAAATATTACTTATTGCACATTACTCATTACTTATGATTAAGTTGGTGCTGCTCATCGTGATGCAGGCTTATTTCCACTTTATCAGCATATTTTTCTTCAATGAAATGAGCTATCTTTATGGCGGAATATACGGACCTGTGCTGTCCTCCGGTGCACCCGAAATTGATCTGCAGGTTCTCAAATCCTCTTTCCAGGTAATTGTCTATGTTGATGGAAATAAGACTCTTGATAAGGTCTAAAAATTTAGGCATATCGGTTTTTGTTTCGAGAAATTCCTGAACACCGATATCGTTGCCGGTCTGGATTTTATATTCTTCAATTCTTCCGGGATTCAGAATACCACGGCAGTCGAAGGTAAAACCACCTCCGTTACCTGTTGTATCTTTCGGAATTCCTCCTTTTTTGTAGGAGAAACTGTGTATGTCAATGTGTAGCATTTTATTTTTTAATTTATTTTAATTAACCATTAACTTCTTAAAAACTTTAATGGTTCAAGATATCCTTAATTTTTAAACTTGTTTTTGGCAAGCGTAATTGTTCAATCACTTTTTTAAGTTCAGGGTACTCTTTCATATTCTCCCAACTGTCTGCAAATGTTGTAATATTTTCAATTCCTTTTTCGATGCTTGCAATGAAATGAGATTTTCTTTGGATCAAACCTCTGAAGCCGTAAGCTCCGAGTACCTGCATAAATCGCATCATCTGGAGTGGTTTTATGGATCGTTTTAAATCCTGTTTTGTAGTTTCACTCTCAAATTGATGGATGTAAGAATTAAGCATCTCATTTTTAAAGTCTTCCGGAAAATTGGCTTTTGCCTGAAACAAAAATGAGATTACATCATACATGAAAGGTCCTTTCATAGCAGATTGATAATCAATGAATGAAACCACATTCCGCTCATTTACCATAATATTTCTGGACTGAAAATCGCGAATCATCAAGCCCTTGGGCTCAAGATTCTCTATCAATACAGCTATTTTTTTAAATTCTTTGAGCAAGGCAGATTTGTGATATTCCAGTTCGAGAACATCGGCCACAAAATTTTTAAAATAATAAAGATCATGAATTACAGGAAGTTCATCATAGCTTTCGTATTCAAAGGCTTTTGTAAAATTGATTTTATCCTGCGTGAGTATCTGCAGCTGATAAAGCTGTTCCAATGTCTGCCGAACTAAGTTTTTTACATTTTCAGATAATCCTTCTTTTGTGATAATATCGGAAAGGGTATTTTCTCCAAGGTATTCCTGGATATACATTTTTCGGTCTTCAGAAACAGCAAAAATCGCAGGTGTATTGAGCTTTAAATCAGAAAATATTTTCGAGTAATACAGAAAACTTTCATTTTCCATAATATTTTCATTGTAAGTAATTATAAACTTTCTATCGGCTTTAGCGAAAAAATTTACTCTCGAAGAGCCGCTTTGAGCTAACGTGATAAACTCAGAAGACTTTTTTCCTGTAATATTTTCAAAAAACCGTTTTGCGTTCTCAACATTCATAGGCAAAACAAATATAGTAAATTACAGTCTAATTTCTATCTTTGTTACATGTTAAAGGATTTTAAACCGGTGTTAAACATTTTGTTACGCTTCGTTATTGTATACGTGGTGTTACTCCTTGCTTACCAATATTACCTGAACAGTTTCCGCTATGGAGGTCTGGATCCTTTCTCTCGTCTCATTACGGAACAGGTAAAGGATGTTCAGAATTATCTTGGGTATCCTACTCAGCTTTATGATGATGTAAAGGGAGAGCAGGTATATTTTTATGTAAGAAATTTTTATCCGACCCGAATGGTGGAAGGATGTAATGCGATATCGGTAATGATCCTTTTTGTTGCATTTGTAATAGCCTTTTATAAAGGTTTTAAAACTTTTATTTTTATATTGGCGGGACTTGTTTTACTTTATATAATGAACCTTTTCAGAATTGTGGGATTAAATATTGTAATGACCGATCATAAGGAATATGGTAAAGTTTTTCATGATTTTATTTTTCCTGCCGTAATCTATGGAACTGTTGTGCTTCTGTGGCTGGTCTGGATAAAATTCTTTGCTTTAAAAAATGAAAATTCTTAACTGGTTTGTTGTTATTTTAGGCGTTTTCGGCCTTATTGCCGTACGTGTTTTCGAGGATAGGCTTTCTTATGATCCTTTCCTTGATTATTTTCATGAAGCCAATAAAAACCAGCATTTTCCGGATTTTGAATGGGGGAAGCTGATGGCCGGTCACCTGTTCAGGTTTTTTCTGAATCTTTTTTTCTCCTGTTTAATCATTCATTTCTGGTTCAACAATAAGCGCTGGACTATACAGGGAGCTCTTTTAATGGTCATTGTCTTTGCCATTACTTTTCCAATCTACCTGTATTGCATTTCTGACCGGTTTGAGCTGGGTTACCTCTTTTCTTTTTATATGAGAAGGTTTGTGATCCAGCCTTTGATTCTATTGCTGATCATTCCTCTGTTCTATTACCGCCAGTATACGTTTGAAAATAATACTTAGGCGTTTAAGATATATTTAGATATACCTAAGATGTATAAATATATATGTAATACATGTATGGTACTATATAAAGCGTATAGCTGGATATTTAAAATGTATTTTTATATATGTAACATGTATACGGATATATCTAAGACGTAAAAATATAGGTCTAAGACGTAGAAATATATATCTTAGGTAGATTTGCGAACACAATAACTTAAAAAAATACTATGATGATTAACAGAAAGTACCTGCAGAAAAGCCAACATCCCCATCCTCATATCGGGCAGTTAATAAAAAGGGTAATGCGGGAAAAGAAAATTACCCAGGCTGAGGTAGCCAGACGCATGGCACTCACTCCTTCTTCCATTGCCAAATATTTCCGTCAGCCCTCTCTCCAGTTCGGTATCCTGTGGAACCTCAGTATGGTAATAGGGTATGATTTTCTGACAGCCCTTACCGATTACTATCCTCCGTCTTTACCTCTCAACGAGGATGCTAAGATTGTAAAAGAACTTGCTGAAAAAGAACAAAGAATAGCAGATATGGAAAAAGAAATTGCAATTTATAAAGCTGCTTTAGGAATAAAAGCGTAAGCTTTTTGCCACGGAGATTTTTTATTCTGCCGTATGTTTATCAACGCAGGTTACATTTTCCGGGGTCCAGGTTACTCTTTTTACAAAATCCCGTTCCCGAACGGGGCAGTCGGCAATCTGGCAAATAGGGCATGAGATGGGTTTGCAGTCGTCCATATGGAAATTGAACTCTACACTTCTTTTGGTATTTTTTGCAAGAAGGATGATCATTTTCTCCATTTCATTGTGTGCATCCCGAAGGCTGTAATACCAGGGTAAAGTAATATGGGCGTCAATATGGAGATTGGCGCCAAACTGCTGGATTTTCATGTTGTGAACATCAATCCATTCCGTACGGCGGTTTTCTTCAAGTACTTTAATGATCTGATTCAACAGATCGGGATCCTGTTCATCCATAATTCCGCTTAGTGATTTGCGGATGATCTTATAGCCTATATAGATGATATAAAACCCGAATAGTAGCGCTACAACCGAATCCAGCCAATAAATTTTGGTAAAATAAACAACAATTAAACTGATTACCACTCCCAATGTGGTAATGGTGTCGGACTGAAGGTGTTTTCCGGATGAAATCAGGACATGCGAATTTTCGTGCTTACCTTTCTTAATAGAAATATAGCCTAAAAGATAATTGATAATAGCTGTTGCTGCAATGATGGCAATTCCCCAGTCGAGCTTCTGCAGTATTTTACCGGTGATAAGGCTGTTGATTCCTTCGTAGATAATCATCATACCGGCAATGGCGATCAGGGCACCTTCTATTCCTGATGTTACAAACTCTACTTTTCCATGTCCGTAGGGATGGTCTTCATCCTTAGGTTTTGCTGCCAAATATAAGGAGTACAATCCCATGAACGCACTGATTACGTTAACGATACTTTCCATGGCATCGGAAAATACAGAATCTGAATCCGTAAGTTTCCACGCGATGATCTTTCCTATAAAAAGGATGATTCCAAAAGCGGCAATTAGCTTTTGAAAGGCTAATTTATCTTTATTATTATTTTTCTGAACGTTCATAGGTTTGATAAAAAAAAGAATCTCAATTCTGAGACTCTTTTTATGTTTGTTAGTTTATACTAAGTTGTTGGCTACAAGATATTCTGCGATCTGTACTGCGTTGGTTGCAGCGCCTTTCCGCAGATTGTCTGCCACAATCCAGAGATTCAGGGTCTTGGGTTGCGAGAGATCCCGTCTTATCCTTCCTACAAAAACTTCATCTTTTCCTTCTGAATAAAGAGGCATCGGATATTCGTTGTTTTTAACGTTGTCTACCACTACAACACCCGGAGTTTCGGATAAGATTTTTCTTACTTCATCGAGGTCAAACTCATTTTCAAACTCAATGTTCACACTTTCCGAGTGTCCTCCCTGAACGGGAACACGTACTGCAGTTGCCGTAAGGTTAAAAGTGTCGTCCCCTAAAATTTTCTTAGGTTCTTTCATCAGCTTGATTTCTTCTTTCGTATAATCATCATCTGCAAAAACATCGCAGTGAGGAAGAGCATTTTTGAAGATCTGATAAGGATATACTTTGGCGATGGTTTCATCTCCGCTGATCTCAGAGTTCAGCTGATCTACGGCTGCTTTACCGGTACCGGTTACAGACTGGTATGTAGAAACGATTACTCTTTTCAGATCATATTTTTTATTTAAAGGCCCTAAAACCATCACCAGCTGAATTGTAGAACAGTTTGGATTGGCAATGATTTTATCTTCTTTCGTCAACACATCTGCATTGATTTCCGGAACGACAAGTTTCTTATCAGGATCCATTCTCCATGCAGAAGAGTTGTCGATCACGGTTGTTCCCGCTTCGGCAAAAAGTGGTGCAAACTCAAGTGATGTAGAGCCTCCGGCAGAAAAAATGGCAATATCAGGTTTGGCAGCTATAGCGTCTTTCATGCTTACAATCGTAAATTCTTCCTGTTTATACTTCACCTTCTTACCAACAGATTTTTCGGATGCTACCGGGATTAATTCTGTGACAGGGAAGTTTCTCTCCTCGAGAACTTTAAGCATAACTTGTCCAACCATTCCTGTTGAACCTACTACAGCTACTTTCATTGATTTAATTAAAAAATGTTTTGTTAATATATTTATGCCCCGAAGACTCTTGTCCACGGGAACGCGAATGCAAATAAACCTACTGCGATCAGTCCCATAATCACCACTCCTAAAGAGATGGTAGGGTTGGCTTTTACTTTTTTGTTTACGATTGTCATTAAAACGGCTGCGATCAGCATAGAAAACGGATGTTCTACATATTGGAACCTGGCGTAAGAATCACTCATTAAAGTTCCTGAATCCAAAGCTGCTTTAAAGCCCGGAGAAAAAATTAGCAGCAAGCAAATTCCCACTAAAAACTGAATGTGAAAGAAAATCATCGTGAAAAGCGTTGTTTTCTTTAAGAATTTGTTCACTTTGCCGCTGAACCCAAACATGACCGTTAAAAGGGCAACAGTAAATAAAGCGACTAAAACTAATTCTAAATACCCAAAGCCTTTATGGGCACTAAGGAAAATTTTGTAAAAATCCATATCCTAATTTTTTCTTTTTTAAAGTACACAAATATAGCAAAAATCCCGGCGAAAAGCCGGGATTGATATTGAGAAAATCGAATGTTTTTATTTGATTAGAATTTGAAAGCAATTGATGCAGACCACGTTCTACCAAAACCAAAATACACTGTATTGCTTGTATCTAAACCTTTATAGAAGTTCAGAGGGTTGTTGATATATGTGTTATATGCTGCCTGTGCTTGTGCATCTGTATTCGATGAAGTTTTGAAATCAGCCAGCTCTTTTACGTGGTTAGATGATTTACCGTCAGAAATATAAGTAGTATCAAGCAGGTTATATACATTTCCTGTAAGTACTAATCTCTGACCTCTTCCCACATTGAATGTATAAGACAAACCTAAATCAAACAGATTGTAGCTTGGATATTTTAATGCTCCTTTTTGTGCATTTCTAGAGATAGATCCGTCTGCAGCAACTAAATAGTCTCCATTGAAATTTACCAGACCATAGTAGTTGTTATAGTAGTTCCAAGTTCCAAATACACTTAATTCTTTCACAGGTTTCACTGTAAATCCTAAAGCGGCTGTTGTTTGTGCTGCATCAGAAACTTTTACTCCGTCAAATGCTAATGTTACTTCAGATTTACCATTGAATAAAATAGGAGTTCCGTTCTCATCGAAAATAGTTCCGATTGGATTTCCTTTATAATACCAGTCACCAATAGATAACATTCCGTTAAATGATAGATAATCGGTTGCTTTTAAAGTTCCTTCAAATTCTACTCCCATGTGAATTTCCTGAATTCCGGTTACGTTAGCGTATGGCCTGCTATAGTTTCCTCCGGCAGGATTTGGAATGTTTGGTAAATTTGAGAATCTCTGATATCTATCTTTCCAAGAAGTATAATAAAGGTTTACATTCCCATTAAAGATACCACTTCTGAACCCATAACCAGCTTCAGCAGAAGCAATTTTTTCATTGGTTAATAATGGATTTACAATTTGCTGGTTTCCTGTTGCTCTACCATCAGCCGTATTAAATGCCGGGTTTGAAGTAGTAGCTCCCGCAAGAGCTGAATTATAAACCGCATTGAAGTTTGGCTGCTTAGAATAGTAGCCAACGTTTACAAAAACGTTGTTTTTTCCATCAATGTTATAGTTAATACCTCCTTTTGCGTTGAATCCGAATAAGAATTTCATAGGAGTTTTGGTGTTTACCGTTTGACCTTGCTGAATAGTAACGCCATCAACAATCCAGTTATCGATTCTGCTGTATCCTTGTTCTGAAGCAGATCCCTGGATAAATGCTGAAATCTTATCATTCGTATATTCAAGCTGACCGAAAATACCACCCCAAAGAACTTCACCGTTGTAGTTTCTGTAAACTACCTGATCTTTATTCTTTAATGCTTTTGCAAAAGGATTTGCAGAAGGTTTCGGATCCTGTACAAACGTTACATCATATCCTCCGGGAATATTTTTGTTATCTCTTTCGATATATTTTGTGTTGCCCCAAAGTTCAGTTAAAACTCCCGGGTGGTAACCGTAGTAATATCTTCCGTCAAATCCGGCTGAAAAATTCCAGTTGTCATTGATCTTATGCTGGAAGTTGGTAAGAATTCCGTACCAGTCATGTGAGTTGATACTTGCTCTTCTTGTTAATCCGTTTGTTCTTGTAGCAATACCAGGAGTAGCGTTTACATTACCAAATCCTGTTACAGCCTGACCTTGGTTCCATCTCACGATATCATCAAATCTGATAAGTCCCTCTGCAGTTTTAGGTAAGCTGTTGATGTTTGTTCCGTTAATACTTCCTATAACACCGGTTCCTCCACCTCTTCCCCAAGAAGCATATCCTACTGTAGATAATTTTGATTTTTCAGAAATATTCCAATCCCAGTTGATAGATGCTACCGGCTTGCTATAAAAGTTGATGGATTGAGACATTACATCTCCATTTAGCATCCCCCAGTTAGAATTATATCTTCTGTTAGGCTCATCAACTCCATTACCATACTTGATAAAGTTAGCGATTGAACTTTGGAAATTTTGCATGTGCCATTGAGGAGCACCTGTAAAAGTAAACTGGAAATCGTGTTTTTTGTTTGGCTGATACCCTAAAGCAAAATAATAATTGTATGCTTCAAATTCACTGGCATCAATATATGTATTACCAGCAGTTCTGCTCATTAAGAATGATGTAGACCATCCTTTTTCATTTTTTCCGGTATTGTATGAAAATAATGTTTTTAAATAACCGTTATTACCTACGCCCACTGATACATTACCTTCTCTTTTTTTGTCCGCAGCTCTTGTAACAATGTTAATAGTACCTCCGATAGAAGCAATAGCTAATTTTGAAGAACCGAGACCTCTTTGTACCTGCATAGCAGAAGTTACATCGGATAACCCGGCCCAGTTAGACCAATATACAGTACCTCCTTCCATGTCATTAACGGGTACCCCATTAATCATAACGGCTGTATTGTTGGTGTCAAAACCTCTGATGTTCACACGCCCGTCTCCAAAACCACCACCACCTTTTGCAGCGTAAATGGAAGGGGTTGTTTTTAAGATTTCAGGAAATTCCTGATTTCCTAATCTTTCAACAATCTGTGCTTCTTTGATTGTTGAAACTGCAACAGGAGTCTTTCTATCTTTAGCGATATCGGCAACACCTGTTAATACTACCTCTTCAATGTCTTTAGATTTCGATGCAGAATCCTGAACCTGTTGAGCGTAATAAACACTAGCTGTAGATAATGTGATTATCGCAGTTAGCATTGATTTGTTGATTAATTTCATAATCGTTAGTAATAGTTAGATTTAAATTTTCTGCAAAATTCGGGAAATAAATTTTAACTAATATTAACTTTATGTTAATTTTTACTCAATCTTAATAAGCTCTATAATTCTGATTTACAATGCATTGAATAATAATTGGATTTTCACATGAAAAAAATCACATTATTGAATTTTTAACAAAAGGCTGTGGTTTTTATTAAAAATTCAACTTTATTTTATAGCTTTAAGGCTAAGATCCATATTCTCGGCGGAGTGTGTTAAAGCTCCTGCAGATATATAGGTGACCCCGGTAGAAGCTATTTCTTTCAGCTGATCGCGCGTAATTCCGCCTGATGCTTCGGTTTCGCATGAGCCGTTGATCATCTTAACTGCTTCTTTCATCATTTTAATATCCATATTGTCAAGCATGATTCTGTCAACTTTTGCGTTGATCGCTTCACGAACCTCTTCGAGATTTCTGGTTTCAACTTCAATTTTGAGTTTTTTCTTATTTTTTTTGATGTAATCTTTTGCCATTTTTACAGCATTGATAATGCTGCCGTTATAATCAATATGATTATCCTTCAGCATGATCATATCATAAAGGCCATAGCGGTGATTTGTCCCGCCGCCTATGGCAACGGCCCATTTTTCGCAGATCCTGAAATTCGGTGTTGTTTTTCTTGTGTCCAGAAGCTTGGTTTTAGTGCCGACAAGACGGGAATCCCAGTCATGTGTAAGGGTAGCAATTCCGCTCATTCTCTGCATGCAGTTTAAAACCAGTCTTTCCGTTGAAAGAATAGATCTTGCGCTTCCCGTTACGATGAAAGCGACATCGCCAATTTTAACGGCCTCACCATCTTTCACAAAAGCTTCAATTTTTAAATTTTTATCAAAAGTTTTAAAGATAATTTTTGCCAGTTCTACTCCCGCAATAATACAATCCTGTTTTACCAGAAGTTTGGCACTTTGTTCCAGGTCTTTAGGGATCGTAGAAAGGGTAGAGTGGTCTCCATCCCGGATATCTTCTTCCAAAGCATTTTTTATAAACTGTTTTAAAGCTTTATCGGTAACGTATGGTGGTTTTTTCATATTTCATATTTTATTAGTAAAGCAAGATCTTTTTCCAAATGAAAGATCATGATTTATAAAAAGTAAAAAATTATTTTTCTTAATAATTTTAAAATATTAAGCCAGGTCTTTATTGTAAAAAGCTCCTTTATTCTCCTTCATTTCCATTGATTGGGTGATGATGAGGTGAGCAACGGTTGTTAGATTTCTCAATTCTGAAAGCTGTGGAGATAAAATAGAATAGTGGTAAATTTCATCCACGGCAGCAGCAATTTCCTGATGTTTCTGAAGTGCCATATTCAGACGGCGGTTGCTGCGTACAATTCCTACAAGATCGCTCATCATTTCCTGAAGTTGTTTTCTGAGATAAGAGACGATCACCATTTCATCCATGATTTTCATTCCTTCTTCATTCCATTCGGGAACAGCTTTGAGATCATCGAAATTAAAATGGTTTTCATTTAAAAGTTCAACCGTTTTAATGGCTGCATTATGCCCGAATACCAATCCTTCAAGTAGTGAGTTGGATGCTAACCGGTTCGCTCCGTGAAGTCCCGAATTGGTACATTCTCCTACCGCAAAAAGATTTCTTATAGAAGATTGTCCGTCTTTGTCTACTTCAATTCCTCCCATGAGGTAATGGCATGCCGGAACTACGGGAATAAGCTGTTTGAAGGGGTCAATTCCTTCATCTTTACATTTTTTATAGATATTCGGGAAATGTTCAAGGAATTTTTCATGATTCATTTCACGGCAGTCCAGTCCTACATATTCATCACCTGTAATTTTCATTTCGGCATCAATAGCTCGTGCCACAATATCTCTGGAGGCTAGTTCTTCACGCTCATCATATTTTTGCATGAATTTTTCGCCTCTTTTTGTTCTTAATTTTGCTCCGTCTCCACGCACAGCTTCGGAAATCAGAAACAGCATTCCGTCAATTTTACTGTATAAAGCGGTGGGGTGAAACTGGTAATACTGCATATTGGAAACCTTTCCTTTGGCCCTGGCAACGAATGCAATTCCATCTCCTGTAGCAATAGTGGGATTGGTAGTATTTTTGTAAACATGTCCGGCACCTCCTGTGGCTACCAAAGTTATTTTTGAGGTGATTTTTTTTATTTTTTTAGACTTTTCATCTAAAATATAAGCGCCGTAGCAGTGGATGTCGCCTTCATTCAGTTCTTTTCCGGGAACATGGTGCTGGGTAATAATGTCTATAACATAATGATGGTCAAGAATTTCAATATTGCTGCTTTTATTGGCTGTTTCCAGTAATGCCCTTTCGATTTCGAAACCTGTGATATCCTTGTGGTGTACAATTCTGTTTTCCGTATGGCCGCCTTCTCTTCCTAAAGCAAATTCGCCGTTTTTCATATCAAAATTAGCACCCCATTCCACGATTTCATTGAATCTTGCAGGAGCTTCGGTGACGACCATCTTTACAACATCACGTTTGTTTTCACCGTCTCCGGCACGCATGGTGTCTTCAATATGTTTGTCGAAATTATCATTTTTAGAATCCGTAACCACGGCAAGTCCGCCCTGTGCATATTTGGTATTGCTTTCGTCTTCATCAGATTTTGTTACAATAATTATTTTGGCATCAGGAAGCTGCTCAGAAACTTTTATGGCATAGGAAAGCCCCGAAATCCCGGAACCGATTACTAGTACATCCGCTTTTATCATATCCTTAGTTTAAGACAATCGTCTAAATAATTAAATAAATTTAAACAATTTTTCGTTTGGTTTTCTTACTTTTTTCATGTGCTGGAAATGATCTTCTTCCGAACGGTAGCCTAAAGCAAGGGTAACGGTTACCTTTTCTGACTCGGGATTTATTTCTAAAATTTCCTCGATAAGATCCTGGCGAAAGCCTTCCATGGGACAGGTGTCTATGTTTTCAATAGCCGCAGCGTACATGAGGTTTGCCAATACAATGTAAGACTGCTTTTCTGCCCAGTTGAAAATTTCATCGTGAGTTTTTTGATTAATATGCTGATTGATGCTTTTTCGGAAGAGGTCCAGTTTCTCCTCCGGAGTTTCCCTTACTTCCGAAATGTGTCTGAAATATCCGTTGATGTAGCTTTCATCCAATTTCTTTTTTGAAATAATAACAATCAGATGCGAGCAGGTGGAAATCTGTGACGGATTGTAAAATGCCGGAATTAGTTTTTCCTTCATCTCTTTACTTTCCACTACAAGAATTTTATAAGGCTGAAGACCCAGAGAGCTTGCAGATAACTTTCCTGATTCCAGAATATTATGCAGTATTTCCCGGGGAATAATCTCGGTGTTAAATTTTTTCACAGAATATCTTCTGCTTAAAGCTTCCAAATAATTCATATCACAAATTTAAGGATTGAACGTGAATTAATTCGGTTTTAACACGAAATATGCGAAATTATTACTGCGTGATTATTATAGGTGTTAAGGAACCTTGAAGGTTTGGCCACGTGTTGATACAAAAGCTTACGGCGGCCTTTCAGGCCGCCGTAAGCTTTTAATAAGGTTGATAATTTAATCCCTGTTCTTTACAAGCACCCATCCTGAGTAGGTAATAGGTGTATTTTTTTTGTCATTTTCATTCCAGGAAACAGAATACCAGTAACTTCCGGTGGAAACTTTTCTTCCTCCCATAGTTCCGTCCCATCGGTATCGGTTGGTTATATCTGCTTTATGAATCAATGCTCCGTATCGGTCAAAAACATTGAAAACAAGATTTTGTTTTCCCGCAAGTGCTGAATAATCTATGCCGTCATTTACACCGTCTCCGTTAGGCGTAATCACGTTGATGATATTTGGAACCACCACGGTAATATCAATTGGCTGGCAGTCATAAGCATCTTTTACATAAATTTTAAGATCACCACGGGGAATATTTTTGAATTCATTGGAGTCTTGCCAGTTAATTCCGTCAATGGAATATTTATAAGGTGCAGTACCTCCGATTGCATATACCGAAACAACATTATTCGAAATGTCGACACTCGAAATTACAGGCTGTTCAGAAGCATACACCTTAACTTTCTGGGTTGCAATACAATCGCCTGTTTTTAATTTTACCCAATAGGTGCCGACTCCCACATTGGAAATTGTTTGGCTTGTTGCACCGGTACTCCATTCATAGGATGTAAATCCTGCTCCGGCATCAAGGGTGGTGGTGTCTTCTATACAGATGATTTTATCCTGAAGAACAGTTGAAAAAACCGGAGGAATTACCTGAAGGGTTACTTTAGCAATATCGAAACATCCGAATGTGTTGCTCACTCTGATATAAATAACACCATTTGGAGCAATGTAATTTGTAGGATTTAAAATTTCATTGGTTTGATTCTGAGCATCTGTAAAAGAAGGGTAATACTTTTTTGTAATACCTGTTGATGTTGTAATTACCGGAGCTGTGGTAAGGTCAAAATGTCCTGTTGATGGATTGGTTTCCAGGAAACATGTTCTCAGGGTAGCGTCTGTTGTGGTGACTGTAGGTGCTACTTTCAGGGAAATGGTTGCGTCATTATTATCACATAAAACTGAAGTTGGATCTTTGATGACTACAGAAATATTTGTGTCTGTGCTATACTGGAAATTGGCTGGATTAGCTATTGGAGTTCCGCTGCCTGTTATATAATACGCAAAATTATAATTGCTTGGAACTGCAGTAAGCTGGGAGTTTAATGCTGTTAAGTCAATTGTTGCCATTCCTGTAAGATCCGGACAAATATTTTTTGTGATTGCAGTCTGCAGCAAAGGAATTTTATCAACATAAACCTTTACGTTTTTAATGGAATGTCTTGATCTGTTTCCTCCTGTGGAAGCTGAAAATCCGAAATAACCTACCGTCATTGCCGCTGCTGTTCCTGATGGAGCAAAAGACTGATTGCAAATTAAATTTCCGTTAATGGTAATTTTTACAATCCAGTTGGCAGGAGCTGCAGGATCGACTTCCGCAGTTACTTCAACATGTTTATATGTTGTTCCCTGAAAAGGAAGCGTGGTGTTCATGTCCGGTGAGTGGAAAGAACTTCCCGGAATGTTAAAAAATTCAACATTATTGTTGTCGGTAGTGTTGGCAACTTGTCCGTAGGCAACATGCACTTTGCTCATTACGGCAGTAGTGGTATTGTTGTAGGTGTCGAATCCTACGATAAATCCTACCGCATTCTGTGATACACCAAGTCCTGAACCTAAAACGCTGGCTACCGGCGGGTTGGCAAGGTACCAGAAAGCAATACCGTCTCCATTGGCCGTCTGGTTGGAATCCATTCTGAAATCGAACTCCACGCGCCACTTGTCACAATATTTAAGATTAATTGGATCGTTTAAGCGGATTGATCCGGATTGGTTGTTGGTGTCCGGAGTCAGCTGTACAAAATCTGTATTGACTACAGTGGGAGCTACCATTGTCCATCCTGTTGTATTTACGGGATTTCCTGTAAGCTGATAGGTTTGGGAGAAAAGGGTATTGTAAAAAGAAAGTGTGAAGATAAAAAATAAAAAAAGGTAGTTTTTTTTCATATGCTAGTCGTATTAATTATGATTGTAAATGTAATTAAATTTAAAAGGCATGTACGGTGTATTGCTGTTGTAAAGTGCCTGTGAGTAGATAATGTGTATCATAATCTGCTGAAATGGAAGCTCACTTCATATTGAAGTGAGCTTTAAGATACTTTATTCTCAATCCCGGTTTTTAACAAGGATCCATCCGGAATATTTTACAGGCGTATTTTTCTTGTCATTTTCATTCCAGGAAACGGAATACCAATAACTTCCTGTAGGAACTTTTCTTCCTGCTGCAGTTCCGTCCCATCGGTATTGGTTGGATTTATCTGCCTGGTGGATTTTGGCCCCGTAACGGTCATATACATTGAATATGAGATTCTGTTTTCCTGAAAGTGCAGAATAGTCAATAGCGTCATTGATGCCATCTCCATTCGGTGTTATTACATTAATGATATTCGGAACTACAATATTGATGTCAATAGGATTGCAGTCGTATGCATCTTTTACAAAAATATGGTTGTCTCCTCTAGGTATATTATTGAATTCATTAGAGTCCTGCCATTTAATTCCGTCCGTAGAATACTGATAAGGTGCGGTTCCGCCGTTCACATATATTGTAACGGTCGTGTTTGAAATATCAACACTTGAGATAACATGCTGGTCAGAAGCATAGACTTTTACGGTCTGGGTTGCCTCACAATCGCCTGCCTTCAGCTTTATCCAATAGGTACCCACCCCGACATTTGAAATTGTTTGAGTTGTTGCGCCGGTGCTCCATTCATATGCGGTAAATCCGGGTCCTGCATCAAGGGTTGTTGTATCTTCCATACAAATAATCTTATCTTCAAGAGTGTTTGAGAAAACCTGAGGGATAACGATAAGATTAACCTTGGCGATGGCATAGCAGCCATTTCCGTTAATAACTTTAATATAAATGACTCCGTTTGGCGAGATATAAGAATTAAATGTTAAAATTGAGTTTGTTCCGTTTTGGGCATCGGTTAGGGAAGGATAATATTGTTTCACAACTCCGTTTTGAGTCGTTACAGGAGCTGTTGTAAGATTAAATAATCCTGTTGAAGGATTGCTTTCAATAGCACATGCTCTTAAAGTTGCTTCCTGAACTTCCACTACAGGAAATAATGCTAATGTAATCTGTGCTACATCGGTACATCCTTGTGGAGTAGTGACCTGAGCATAAATAGTAGCCGCAGGAGAAAGAAAAGCAGAAAAATTGGTGATCGGGTTGATATGATTATTGAGGTCATACATTGTATTATAAAATACAGCGGTACTTCCCGGAACGGATGATAATGTTGCTGATGTAAGATCAAACACTGCTCCGCCGGCGTTATTGTTGTTGCATCCGGTAAGCGTTACATCATTGGCGGCAAAAGGACTTGGTGTAAGTACAATAGTTCCGTCCCCGTTGTCACATAATGTGGAAGAAGGATCTTTTACTACAACGGTAATAATAGTTGTGCCTGCAGAATATTGATAATCGGCAGGATTGGCAATTGGTGTTCCCCCAGGTCCGAAATAGGAGAAAGTATAATTGGCCGGATTTGTTACAAACTGGTTCTGGAATGAAGTTAGATCCACACTTCCGTTTCCTGTTGCCGGATTTACACATACAAAAGGGTTGATTGTATTTGTTAAGATGGGCACTTTATCAATATAGATCTTTGAATTTTTAATGGAATGTCTTGCACTTGCTCCGCCTGTTGCTGCAGAGAATCCGAAATAACCTGTCGTCATGCCTGTGGCTCCTCCTGAAGGGGCAAAAGACTGGTCAACAATCAGTACACCATCTATTCTTATTTTGATAAGCCAGTTGGTGGGGTTGGCCGGATCTGTTTCTCCGTTTACTTCTACATGTTTATATGTTGATCCCACAAAAGGCTGTGTAGGATTCAGGTCTGCTGAATGAAAAGTGCTTCCTGCGGTATTATTGTACTCGATATTGTTATTCAGCCCGTTATTTGTTCCGTACAGAACGTGGATTTTGCTCATTTGGCCTTCTGTAGAATTATTAAAAATATCAAATCCTACCATCAGTCCGCTGGCATTAGCAGGAATTCCGAGACCTCCTCCCGAAACAAATCCCGTAGGAGGATTGGCCAGGTACCAAAAAGTAAATCCGTCGCCTCTCCCATATTGTGCAGTTCCGTTTCCGTCAATCCTGAAATCAAATTCAACTTTCCATTTATCGCAATACTTCAGGTTGATAGGATCCTGAAGCTTTATCGCTCCATATTGGTTTCCGATGTCCTGGGTGAGTTGTATGAAATCCGTATTGACAGAGGCGCTGGAAACCAGATCCCACCCGGAAGTATTTACAGGGTTGCCCGTAAGCTGATAGGTCTGCGCAGAAATTTTGCCGGAAAAGCAGATTAAAATCAGGAGAAAATAAGAGAGCAGATTGTTTTTCATGAAGTGATTGGTTATTAATTATTGAGTTTTTTTAGTTGGCCATTTATGTTTTTGGTTTTAGTATTGCTTAAAAAAAGACCACTCCGCAAACCGAAGTGATCTTAATGTAAATTATTATTCTCTGTTCTTTACCAATACCCAGCCATTGTAAGTGGTCTGCGTACTATTTTTGTCATTTTCGTTCCATGTAATGGTGTACCAGTATGTGTCAGTGATTACTTTTTTACCGCCGGTTGTTCCGTCCCATTTATAATTTCTGATTTTGTCAGCTTGATAAAGCTTATTTCCGTATCTGTCAAAGATGGTGAAAACAAGATTTTTTTTGTAAGCAAGCGCAGAATAATCAATCACATCGTTTACATTATCGCCGTTCGGGGTGATGGCGTTAATAAGATTTGGAACCGTAATCTGTATCTGAATTGGTGTACAGTCATAAGCATCTTTCACGTATACTTTTACTTCACCTCTCGCGAGTCCTGTGAATACATTAGAATCCTGCCAGTTTACACCGTCAAGGGAATATTGATAAGGGCCTTTTCCTCCTTTTACGTTTACGGTAATGGTATTGTTTGTAATGTCGATCGTAGCAATAACAGGCTGAGGTGAAGGATTTACCCTTACCATCTGCTTTGTTATACATCTTCCTGTTTTTAGCTGTACCCAATACAAGCCTGGTGTAATATCCTGAACAGATTGTGTCGTGGCTCCCGTGCTCCATAAGTAGGTATCAAACCCCGGGCCTGCATCCAGTGTTGTTTTATCGTCAATACAGATCGTCTGATCTTTTAATACTGAAGAATAAACAGGAGGTAAAACTTTAAGTGTTATTTTAACAATCACAAAACAACCGGCAAGATTGGTGATTCTTACATAAACTGTAGACGATGTCGAAATATAATTGTTTGCCGGCACAATTTCATTGGTATCAGCAAGTGCGTCAGCTTCGGTTTTATAATATTTTTTTGTAATGCCTGATGCTGAAGTCACATTTGCCTGTGTAAGATCAAATGATGCTGTTGTAGGAGCATTTTCTATAAAACATGATTCTATCGTGGCATCATTTGACACGATCGGTGGGAAAAATGCCAGCGTAATTGGTGCTGAACCCACACATCCTAACGGTGTGGTTACTTTTACATATACCGTGCCCGCTGCAGAAACATAATTTGCAGGATTTGAAATTTCAAGCCCGGCAGTAAGGTCTGCTAATGTTTTATAGTATTTTTTTGTAGAGCCTGCGGGTTCATTTACATTTGCTAAAGTAAGGTTAAAGGTTGCTGTTCCGGCGTTATTGTTATTACATGCAGTAAGCGTGGCCGGAGTTGCAGTAAATGGTGATAGATTGAGTTGTATTTTACCATCCGGGTTGTCACAGAGTAATCCTGAATTATCTTTAACCAATACCGAAACAGTGGTATTGGCGCTGAACTGGTAATTCGTAGGGTTTGTGATGGGGGTTCCTGATACACTGTACGAGAAAGTGTAGTTTGAAGGGTTAGCTACAAACTGATTCTGGTAACTCGTTAGATTTACCGTTCCCTGTCCCGTAGTCGGGTTCGGACAAAAAGTATCGGTTACTGTTGTCTGATTAAGGGCTACTTTGTCAATGTAAACCTTTACGTTTTTAATGGAATGTCTTGATCTGTTTCCTCCTGTGGAAGCTGAAAATCCGAAATAACCTATCGTCATTGCCGCTGCTGTTCCTGATGGGGCAAAAGACTGGTTACAGATTTGATTTCCATCGATGGTAATTTTTACAATCCAGTTGGCAGGAGCCGCGGGGTCTACCTGTGCGGTCACTTCAACATGTTTATATGTTGTTCCCTGAAAAGGAAGCGTGGTGTTCATGTCCGGTGAGTGGAAAGAACTTCCGGCAACATTGAAAAATTCAACATTATTATTATCGGTAGTGTTGGCAACTTGTCCGTAGGCAACATGCACTTTGCTCATTACGGCAGTAGTGGTATTGTTGTAGGTGTCGAATCCTACGATAAATCCTACCGCATTCTGTGATACACCAAGTCCTGAACCTAAAACGCTGGCTACCGGCGGGTTGGCAAGGTACCAGAAAGCAATACCGTCTCCATTGGCCGTCTGGTTGGAATCCATTCTGAAATCGAACTCCACGCGCCACTTGTCACAATATTTAAGATTAATTGGATCGTTTAAGCGGATTGATCCGGATTGGTTGTTGGTGTCCGGAGTCAGCTGTACAAAATCTGTATTAACTACAGTGGGGGCGACCATGGTCCATCCTGTTGTATTTACGGGATTTCCTGTAAGCTGATAGGTTTGGGATAAAGCATATTTCGGAAAAAGAAGCAATGCATTTACCAATAAAAAGAGGTAGATTTTTTTACTCATTTATTAGACACTTAGATTTAGACGTGTCAAAGATATTAAATCCTAATCAATAAATATATATTTAATGTTAATTTTACCGAAATAGATGGTTATTTTATAATAAATGATAAGTTATATCAGTAAATACTGAAAGGTTATTACTTGTATTTAGTTTGAATATAAATTAAAAAAGAGAATTCTTTTCCATATTTTCAAAGTAAGTGTCAATGGCTAAATCTGCTGATGCTGCGGCAGTTACGGCAAGTTTATCGCACAGTTCATTCTCAAAATGGCCGGCATGGCCTTTAATCCAGTGCATTTTTGGCTTATGAAGATTGTACAATACCACAAATTTTTGCCAAAGATCAGGATTTTTTACATTTTTCCAGCCTCTTTTGATCCATCCGGCAAGCCAGTTCTGATTGATGGCATCGGCAACATACTTGCTGTCGGTATAAACATGAATGTCATTTTCAGGAGATTTCAGTTTTTCCAGAGCAGTAATTACGGCGAGAAGCTCCATTCTGTTGTTGGTAGTTTTCCTGAAACCTTTTGAGAATGTTTTCTGGTAGTTTTTTTCGGGGACCCGCATGAGAATTCCATACCCGCCTTTTCCGGGATTTCCGCTGCATGCGCCGTCGGTGTATATTTCAATTCTCATATCAGATTTAGGCTGAGGCTAAGATTTAGTTTAAAAAAATAAGGAATGATTTAACTATCAATTATTTTAAAAAGGAAAATCATCGTCATCATCAAAATCATTCATAGAAGATCCTGATACCTGGGAATTATTCGGAAGATCAAATGCTGCTCCGGGCTGTATGGTTGTTTTAATCTTATCAAAGCCACTTGGTTCGGCAGACCCAAAATTAGAAGGGTATCCGCCACCCATTCCGCCATCAAAAGCTGCTTCAATATCCCCGAATTTAGCAAAATGTTTCAGGAAGGATAAGCGTACATCGGCAGTTGCACCGTTCCTGTGCTTGGCGATAATAAGCTCTGCCTGGTTTTCCGTTGAGGTTTCCTGGCCTTCTTCATCATTATCCCAAACGGTGATTTTATAATACTCCGGTCTGAAGATAAAGGATACGATATCCGCATCCTGCTCGATTGCTCCGGATTCCCTAAGGTCGGAAAGCTGGGGTCTTTTTCCGGGACGTGTTTCCACACTACGCGAAAGCTGCGAAAGAGCAATAACAGGAACGTTAAGTTCTTTTGCGATGGCTTTCAGTGATCTTGAGATCATGGAAATTTCCTGTTCACGGTTTCCGGTTCCTTTTCCGCCGCCACCGGCTGTCATCAGCTGAAGATAATCGACCATAATCAATCGTACACCATGCTGCATTACCAATCTACGGCATTTTGCACGGAAGTCAAAGATAGAAAGAGAAGGAGTTTCATCAATATAGAGCGGAGCATTTTCAAGTTCTGATACATTGGAGAACAGTCTTTGCCATTCTTCATCGTCCAGTGTTCCTTTTCTTAATTTTTCGGAAGAAATTCTCGTTTCGGACGCAATCATCCTCGTGATAAGCTGTACGGAAGCCATTTCAAGGGAAAACAGAGCCATCGGAATTTTGTGTCCTACAGCGATATTTCTTGCCATGGAAAGAAGAAATGCGGTTTTTCCCATTGCCGGACGTGCCGCAATAATGATAAGGTCGGAATTCTGCCATCCTCCGGTTTCTTTATCCACATCACGGAATCCTGAAGGTACCCCAGAAAGCCCTTCTTTATCTTTTAAAGATTTAATGGTGTCAATGGCCTGCTTTACTAATGAATTAGCGGTATCAAACCCTTTTTTGATCGTTCCGTTGGTGATCTCGAAAAATGACTGTTCGGCTTTATCCAACAATTCAAAAACGTCGGTTGATTCTTTATAGGCGGCATCAATAACGTTCGCCGATACATTAATTAAACTTCGTAAAATATATTTTTCGAGAATAACACGAACATGATATTCGATATGTGCAGACGAACTTACTCCCATCGTAAGATCAATGATATAGCTGTCTCCGCCGGCAAGATTCAATCTGCCTTCCTTCTTCAGATCCTGTATGATGGTCATTAAGTCAACCGGCTGGTTTCCTTCGTAAAGTTTTAAAATGGTAGAAAAAATTACCTGATGTCTCGGATCATAAAAAACTTCCGGTGTAAGTAAATCAATAGAATGGTCCAGACCCTTTTTGTCAATTAAAAAGGTTCCGATAACCAGTCTTTCGAAATCCAGAGCATTTGGCGGCATTTTTCCGTCAGCAATGGAGAGTTCTTTTGCAAAGTTTCCGTTCGTCAATGAAGATAATGTTTCTTTCTGCGCCATAGTTCTGCAAAGATAGTTTTTTTGAAAAGCAATTAAAAAATAGTATTCAACAATTTATGAACACAACATTGTTAAAATATAATAAGAATGCGGTTTTGTGTTGATGTGCATAAAAAAATCACCTCTGTTAAGAGGTGATTTAAGTGTTTGAAAATTAACGGGTTGATTAATCGATGTTTTTTACCAATACCCAGCCGCTGTATTTGGTTTCGGTATTGTTTTTATCATTTTCAGTCCACGTTATGGTATACCAGTATGTACCGGTTACGATTTTCTTGCCATTGGAAGTTCCGTCCCAGGTATAGTTCCTGATTTTATCGGCACGGTACAGCATGTTTCCGTATCTGTCATACACGGTGAAAACAACATTTTTCTTATATGACAGTGCTGAATAATCTATATAATCATTTTTGTTGTCCCCGTTTGGCGTAATGGCATTGATCAGATTAGGAACCGTTACCTGAACGCTGATAGGGTTACAATCATAAGAATCTTTCACATATACTGTATTTTCGCCTCTCGGAAGCCCGGAGAATACGTTTGAATCCTGCCAGTTCGTACCGTCAAGTGAATATTGGTAAGGACCTTTTCCTCCGTTTACGGTTACGGTAAAAGAATCGTTTGTGATCTCAATATTGGTAATAACCGGCTGTACGGAAGCGCTCACTTTTACTGGCTGTAATGTCCAGCATTTTCCTGTTTTTAATTTAACCCAGTAAACACCTGCAGACACATTGGAAATAGATTGTGTGGTAGCACCTGTGCTCCATTCGTAAGCGTCAAATCCAGGACCTGCATCTAAAGTGGTTTTATCTTCTATACAGATGATCTTATCTTTAAGAATGGAAGATGTTACAGGAGGTAAAACTTTCAGGTTAATTTTTGCAATAGCATAACAATTCGTGTCATTAATTACTCTCACATATACCACACTTGTTGTTGCAATGTAAGCTGCGGGATTTAATATTTCATTTGTTCCTGCTACAGCATCGGCTTCTGTTTTAAAATATTTTTTGGAAGTTCCTGTCTGAGACGTTACTGCTGTTTGTGTCAAATCAAACGAAGCTGTTGTTACATTTGTAGCTATATAGCATTCTTCAATAGAGGCATCATTTACTACAACAACAGGATTAAACTGTAAAGTAATCTGGTTGTATCCTGTACATCCCTGCGGCGTTCTTACTTTTACGTATACTGTTTTTGGAGCAACAGAGGTATATGCAGATGGGGTTATAATTTCATTGGTTCCTGCATTCAGGTCCGCAAGGGTAGGGTAGTATTTTTTGGTTACATTCGTTGAAGTCGGATAAGAATTTGCAGTCGTCAAATTAAAAACTCCGGTTCCTGCATTATTGTTATTACAAGCCTTTACAGTAGTAGGAACTACATCAAGAGCAGGTAAGAACTGCAGTGTTATCTGGGCTGTTCCTACACATCCTTCTGAAGTTGTAACTTTTACGAATACTGTTTTCGGAGCGGCAGACGCATAGGAAGAAGGATTGGTAATCTCATTGGTTCCTGCGTTCAGATCGGCCATGGTAGGATAATACTTTTTAGTAACGTTGGTAGGGTTGTAGACATTCGCAGAATTTAAATCGAAGTACCCGATACCGGTATTATCGAAATTACATGAAGATATTGTTGCGTCCTGTACTACAATATTACCTGATCTGAATTTGAATTTACCAACTTGGAAACATCCGTTTATAGGATTGTTCGGGTTGGCAGGATCGGTATATTTTAATCTGTAATAATAGATGGTTGTTGCATTCACCATAATAGGCGTCGTAATTGGCGCATTTCCTGTGATGGCGTCATTGCTTGTTAAATGGTAAGATACCGTAAAGTTCGGGTTACCGTTGATGATTCCTGTAGATAGAGTACTGAAATCAAACATGGTAGGCAGAGCACACTTTAAAATTTCATTCGGATCTGCAGGGTTTGCAGCCGGAGAACCTGGTGCAATAAATGGATTCGGTGTTAATGCAGGGTCTGTAAATGCAGAAGTAAGGGTTGCAGTTCCTCCCCAGGTTAAAGAAAATCCTAAAGAATTATGACTAAAGTTATCTACCAATAAAACATAAGTTTGGCCGGCAGTTACATTCATAGGTGGATTGTATCCTGCATTCGGTGCATTTGGCGGGTTGGCCGATAATCCGGTTGGGTTTGGCCAGGTTCCCGTCATTCCTGCATAATTACACGTTACGGGCGTTCCTAAGTTTCCGCATGTAGGGCTTGGTCCCCATACTGCCCAGTCATAATCGGCTGAGTTTCCCGGTGCGGTAGCAGGAAGGGTTAAATCTACATTGGGTGTTATTTCGAAAGTTAATGTACCCGAAGTTGCTACCGTAAAGCTGTACCATACAGAGTAGTGTTCTCCACCTTTTAGGCATAGCCAGTCCGGTGCAGGGTTGGGGATATCAGTAACTGTTCCGGGGCCGGTAGGATCATAGGAAATATTTGAATTTCCACATACCGGAATAGCAGTAATACAATCCGACTGTGAAAAAAATAATTGTGAGAAAAATAAAACAGTCAGCAATAGTACTTTCTTCATTAGAAATGATTTTTATAATTTATTATTTTTTACATGTGAAAAAAACCGCTTAAGAAAGCGGTTTTCTTTATTACTTTATTCTCTATTTTTCACCATCACCCATCCGGAGAATTTGAATGGCGTATTTTTCTTGTCATTTTCATTCCATGTTACGGTGTACCAATAAGTTCCGGTAGGTACTTTCTTGCCACCTGTAGTTCCGTCCCATTTGTATCCGTTGAATTTATCGGCTTGTCCTACTTTTACACCGTATCTGTCAAAAATACTTAGTATTAGATTTTGCTTACTTGCCAATGCGGAATAATCAATTACGTCATTCACACCATCTCCGTTAGGAGTAATAACATTTACGAGATTCGGAACAACTACAGTAACTGTAATAGGATCGCAGTCGTATCCGTCTTTTACATATATTGAATTGTCACCTCTTGGAACATTTGTAAAAATGTTAGAATCCTGCCAGTTGATTCCGTCAAGAGAATATTTGTAAGGTGCGGTTCCACCTACAACATTCACAGTAACGCTATTGTTGGCAATGTCAATACCGGAAATAACAGGCTGATCAGAAGGATATACTTTTACGGTTTGTCTTGTAATACAGTCTCCTGTTTTCAGTTCTACCCAATAAGTACCTACAGTTACGTTATTAATGGTCTGTGTTGTAGCACCTGTGCTCCATTTATATCCTGTAAATCCTGGTCCTGCATCCAGCGTTGTTGTATCTTCTATACAAATGATCTTATCATCCAGCGTATTTGAATATACCGGTGGTAAAACAACTAGATTTACTTTAGCGACTCCGTAACATCCGTTTCCATCCGTTACTTTTATAAATACCACGCCGTTCGGAGAGATATAGGTGCTTGGGTTGGCAATCTGATTGGTTCCTGCTACTGCATCAGCCATTGACGGATAATACGTTTTAACTCCTGTTTGTGTCGTAACTGGTGCTACTGTAAGATCGAATGAAGCCGTAGCGGGATTTGTTTCGATGAAACAAGATCTAAGCGTTGCTTCTGTTACCGTTACTACCGGGAAGAAGGCTAATGTAATTATTGCAGTTGCTTTACAGTCAAATGGTGAAGTGAGCAATACATACACGCTACCACCAGCAGAAACATATTGATAAGGGTTTGTGATTTCGTTGGTTCCGGCATTAAGATCCGCTAATGTCGGGTAATATTTTCGGGTTACCGTAGGATCGGCATTTACGTTAGCCGTCGTAAGATCAAAAACAGCAGTCCCTTGGTTGTTATTGTTACACTTCGTTAGCGTTACATTGGTCCCGGTAATGGCTTTCTGTATGAATTTGAAACTACCCGGAATTCTACATCTGTTAATAGCGGTAGCCGGAGCCCCCGGAACCGAATAGGTAATTGCATAGAAATAGGTACTGGTAGTATTTACGGTAATAGGTGTCGTAATAGGGTTGTTTCCCGAGATCGCATCATTTTGATTATAATAATATGATACATTAAAGTTCGGGTTATTGTTTACAATACCGGCTGAAAGCGTTGTAAAATCAAAAACAGCAGGATTTGAACATACTACAACTTCTCTTGGAGAGTTTGGTGTAGGTCCTGGAGTTCCCGGCTCCATGAAAGGATATGGCTGGAATGCACTGTTGAAAGGTGAAACCAGTGTAGCAGTACCTCCCCATGACAATACGAAACCATTGGCGCTCGATGAGAAGTTATCTACAAGGAGATAATAGGTTTGTCCTGCTACTACGTTCATGCTGGAACAGAATGCAGAGCCTCCTGCGCCTGAAGAGGTATTGGTTGCGGTTGTGTTAAGTCCTGTTGGGCCATCGTCAGCAGAATAATTACATCTGATAGGTCCTCCTAAATTTCCACAAGTAACATTAGGCCCATATACAGCCCAGTCATAATCATCACTGAAATTATTCGGGTTGATAACAAACGTTAATGTACCTGATGTCGCAATGGTAAAAGTGTACCAAATGGAGAAGTGTTCAGTGCCTAAACATCCTCCAAGGGTTTCCATTACGTTACCAGGACCTGTTGGTGTAAAAGAAATAGGTGTATTTCCGCAAACCTGTACGTTTCCGCCGCAATCTGAACTGGATTGTGCGAAAATGGTCTGGGAAATTAAAATTAAAAAAATATATAGAGCTTTTTTCATTTTAGTTGTTTTAAAGTTTGCAATGCTAGATTAATTCATAGATGGAATCAGTATTCTGCCCCATGTTGCTGAGCCGGTAGAAGGATTTTTATTTTCAAATGCTTTCAATGCGTTCTGAAATTGTTTTTCGGCATTTCCTTTATTGCCGGATCTTTCCTGAAATTTGGCTTTTAATATAGCCAGCCTGGGATTGTTCTGTGCATTGGGTTCAGCTTTTGCAATGAATTGCGAAGCCGCTTCCAGATCTTTTTTAGCATCTGCTCCGCTGATCTGAGATCTTTGAAGCGCGATCAAACCTAGCAGTATGTCTGCTTCTGCATTATTCTGCTTGTTGTCTGAATAAGCTGCTTTTCCATATTTTCTGGCAAGTGCATTGATTTCAGAAACATCCTGGGATGGCGTTTTTTTAAGCTGCAGTTCTGCTTTCATATACATGGCTACTGCCGCATAATAATACGCTTCCCATTTTTCCGTAGGTTTTGTAGAAGTGTACCTGGAAAGCTTTTGAAAAGCATTGTCGAAGTCGTTTTCTGTTTTAGCATTATTTACCTGCGAAACAGTTTGTTTGAAGTCTTTTTCGGTATAGTTCTGAGCATTTAGGCAAAAACCAATTACCAAAAAACAAATAAGTAGAGTTTTTTTCATGTAAGGGAATTTTATATCACAAATATAAAAAATTATTAAATTTAAATTAAAGTTTTTAAAATTAATTTAATAAATTGATCTTTATTGTCTTAATATTGCATTTTTCTCAATTTTTTATTGGTGGTTCCTACGGCTAGTGCAATTAAAACAGTCATTGTTCCGCCGAACACTACAGAGCGTACAACTCCTAGCAATTTAGCCATCACCCCACTTTCAAATTGCCCCATTTCATTACTTGACATGATGAATATTGAGTTCACACTAAGCACTCTTCCTCTTATATTATCCGGGGTTTTCAATTGTACAATGGTTCCTCTGATCACAACAGAGATGCCATCCAGCATTCCGCTCATCATTAAAAACAGAAAGGAAAGCCAGTATAATCGTGATAATCCGAAACCGATAATGCACAGTCCGAACCCTGTAACCACCGCCAGCAGGATTTTACCCTGATTTTTTCGCAGCGGAACTACGGACAAAATGGTAATGATGCACATAGAACCTATGTCTGAAGCTGCATTCAGCAATCCGAAACCTTCAGCACCAACTTTAAGTATATCGGTAGCGTACACCGGTATCATGGCAACGGCACCACCAAAGAGTACAGCAAACATATCAAGACAAAGAGCACCAAGAATTTCTTTTGTTTTTAATATATAAGAAATTCCTTCTTTCATACTTTCTATAACGTTAATATTCTCTTTTTTGTATTCGGAATGTTGTTTATTTAGCTGGAAAAAAAATAATGATGCCAAAAAGATGAGTGAAATAATTACAACAAGAGTCCATTTTACTCCAAAATAGCCAATGAGAAATCCGCCTGCTGCATGACCGCAAACAGAGGAAATGAGGAATGTTGCCTGATTTAAAGTAACCGCATTCGGAAGGTTGTCTTTTTTTACAATTTTAGGAATCATAGAAGGAACGATAGGTCCTATGAAAGCTCTTGCAATACCGGTGAAAAAAATTACACCATAGATAAAATAAGTAATCTGATGTCCCGTAAAATGCATTTCTACATTAAAAAAAGCGGGAATTAGCAGCAGTCCGATTAAAAAAATATAAGCATAATTGCAAATCAGTAATAATCTTTTCTTTTCGTTCATATCAATCACATGGCCGGCATAGAGTGCACAGCTTACTGCCGGAATTACCTCTGAGAAACCGATGAGGCCTATTGAAAACGGATCTTTTGTTAATTGATACACCCACCATCCCAATAAAGTGGCGAGCATTCTGAATGCTAAAACTATAAAAAATCTTCCCGTAAGAAGGTTTCTGAACTCGACATTTTTTAATGTCTGTAACGGGGTAAAAGAAATCATTCCACAAAAATAGCCTCAAATATGGATTTAAGGCTATGTATATGGTAAATTTTTAAATGAAAAATTGAATGACTCCTAAAAGATAAAATCTATTTAGTTGTCTGCACGTGATGCACTGATCACTAAGGCTGCAACGCCAGCGGCTCCGATGATTGAAGCTCCTATTACCGTTTTTGCTTTTCTGCTGTCTTTCACGGCAGCAACATTGGCCTTCGGTATTGTTACAACTGTACTGTCTTTTTTGCCGGCAGTCCCAATGATATTATCTCCATCTACATTACGGAATAATATTTTTTGATTTTCTGAACCGTCTCTCATCATTACAGTATACGTTCTTCCTGCCTCCAGATTGGAATAATCATTTTTAGCAGTATCCATACTATATTTTGTGGTTGCACAAGATGAAATTACAAATAACGACGTTAATAAAGATGATTTTAAAAGTACAGATGCTTTCATTATTATTTTTTAGTTTTCCAAATTTATAATTTTTTTCGAATATATGTTTCCGGAATTGAAAAAATGTGCTTAAAGTTTATATATTTTCAATAAATCTGCAATTTTTCTGTCATTGGCAAGTCGGGGGATTTTGTTTTGTCCGCCCAGTTTTCCCTGTGATTTTGCATATTCCTGAAAAGCGTTTTTCTTTAAAACCGTAATATAAAGTTTCTGAAGAATATTTCCTGAAATAAGATCATCATAATAAGTATTGCGTTTTCTAAGCTGATTGTCCAGTTCATCCCGGAACAGCTCAAGATTTTCAGGTTGTTTTTCAAATTCAATAAACCATTCATGATAGGGAAGGCCATGTTCAGGATTCACCTGCGGGGCAAGATGGAATTCGGTAATCTGTGCAGGGCAATTCTCTATGGCTGCTTTCATTGCTTCCTCTACTTCAAACGCAATAACGTGTTCGCCAAAGGCAGACGTAAAATGTTTCGTCCTGCCGCTTACCTGTATCCGGTGTGGATTTTTACCGGTAAATCTCACTACATCGCCGATAGAATACGCCCATAATCCTGAATTCGTAGTTAAAATCAAAGCATAGTCTTTGTTAAGCTCAATATCTTTTAAAGTTAATCTTCTCGCATCAGGCTTGCCATATTCTTCCAAAGGAACAAATTCGTAGAATATTCCGTGGTTGGTTAAAAGCAACAGTCCTTCTTTTGTATGGTCATCCTGAAAGGCAAAAAAACCTTCAGATGCCGGAAATGTCTGTACGATATCTACCTTTCCTCCGAGAAGTTCTTCCATTTTGTCGCGATAAGGCTCATAATTTACGCCTCCTGTCACAATCAGTTGAAGATTTGGAAATATATGTTTGATTTTTTTGCTATGTCTTTCCACTAACTTTTCAAAATACATAATCAGCCATGGCGGAATCCCGGAAATGAGAGTCATATTTTCTTTCTCCGTTTCTTCTACAATTTTGTCAACCTTGGCCTCCCAGTCTTCCATGATATTGGTTTCCCAGCTCGGAAGCCTGTTTTTTTGAAGGTATTTGGGAATATGATGGGCTACAATTCCTGAAAGACGACCGGTTTTAATCCCGAACACTTCTTCAAGTTCAGGACTCCCCTGGAGAAAGATCATTTTGCCGTTTACAAAATCGGCATTGTTTTTTTTAGCAATGTAATGAAAAAGAGCGCTTTGGGCAGCTTTCACCTGAAATGGCATTCCTTCCTTGGAAATAGGAATATACTTTGAGCCTGAAGTTGTTCCTGAAGTTTTTGCAAAATATTCCGGAACATCAGTCCAAAGGATGTTTGCCTGTCCTTTTTTTACTCTTTCAATATAAGGTTTTAGGTCTTCGTAATCCGAAATTTTCACCTTATCCTGGAAATTTTTAACGGATCTGATGTTTTCAAAATCATGTTCTCTTCCGAAAAGCGTTTTTTTAGCAGTATCCACAAGGGAAAATAATAATTTCTCCTGGTTTTGTTCAGCATTTTTTTTAAATTCTTCAGCTTTGCGCACATGTTTTTTTGCCCAAAGCAATGCGATATTTTTCTTAAGAAAGTTTATCATTCTTCAAATTTATAAATAACTGAAGAATCTTTGAAACTTTATGAGCAATATCCAACAAAAAACCGATGAATGAGTGGTCATCGGTTCTCGAAATTTGATTATGAAAATAACAACTATTGTTGAGTATTACTTGTTTTCTTTGTACCTCTTATCCGGGGTACCGTCTTTTTTCATTTTTTTGTTTTCCTTATAACGTTTGTCCGGTGTTCCGTCCTTTTTCATTTTCGCAGCTGCCGGAGCTGCTTCAGCTTTGGCTGGTGTAGCCGTTGCTGCAGATTTGGCCGGCTTTGAAGCCTGTGCTGTTTTTGCTGGCTGGTGATGATTGGCGGCAGTTGCCGGAGCAGTTTGCTGAGCGGTTGCAAGGCCAAGTCCAAGTGCGATTGACATTGCGGATAAGAATTTTTTCATAAGAACTTTTTTTTCTTGTTTCTTGAATCAAAGGTATATAAAATTTTTACTGAAAAAACTCAATTTCAGAACCTTAACTAAAGTTTATCACAGCTTAAAAAAACATTAAACATCCTTTCAGAGAAGTCTTTTAGAATACAAAACCTGCTTTCCTTTAATAAAGAAAAGCAGGTCCTTACATAATGTATGAAAAGTTGGTTATCGGGTACAGTTAGCCGTCCACGATTTTCCGTCCTTTAAATATAATATTTTTAGTTCATTATTATCAATTCTGATGTAAGATGTCGCTGTAGATCCTACCATTACCAGAGTATTATCGCCCTGTTGGTTAAATTCTACTCCGTTAAGATCAGGAATTCCGTTTGAGAAAGCGAAGTTGTATTTGGTTCCGCTTGCAATTTTTGTTACGAATACACTCCCGTCATTCGAGCTGATGTTGTTGTCTCCATCTGTATAGCCTACGCTACCTCTGTAAGTTCCTGCAAAAAAATCATTGTTGGCAGGATCGTCGTCGTCGCTGCATGATGTAATTGTCGTGACTACAAAAAATAATAGCACGAACATTCCTAAAATTCTGATTGTTTTTTTCATAATAATATTCTTTAATTTTGGTAGTCTTGAATTTCCAAACAATGTGCCATTTAGAAAAATGATTACTTATTTTAACTTTTTTGTTTAAGATTTTAATAAAAATTAAGATTTCTATCTTTAAACACTCTGTTTACGAAGAATTGGCGTGATTCTGGAATGGAAATTAAGTTGTATCTTTGTAAAGATCAAACGGTTTCGGAAAACTCCCGAAATCGCTTTTGTCGTTTATACTATTTTTTATGCAATTAAAAACCATTAATGAAAAATTCCTTCCGGATCTCCTTCAGAAGGAATTTGGGAAAGAAATTTTCATTCACCTGGAAAACCATCAACATATATCCGTAAAAGGCAGTGCAGGATCAGCCGTTTCTATAGTTGTGGCCGAACTTTTTCTCACCCGTAAAAAGACTGTTCTTTATATCGTTGATGATAAAGAAGATGCACTGTATGTCAATACGGAGATGGAAGACCTTCTGGGAAAAGATAAAGTGCTGTATTTTCCAGCAACCCATCTTGAGCCTTATCAGGTGGAGAAAACCCAAAATGCAAATCTTGTTTTAAGAACAGAAGCTATTAATAAAATAACATCGGGGAAATCTCCGAAAGTAATTGTGGCCTACGCTGGCGCGCTTTCGGAAAAGGTGCTTAAAAAGGAGGATTTTAAAGCCATTTCCCATCATATAAAAGTGGGCGATCAGCTTGATTTTGATTTTGTGGATGAACTCCTGAACCACTATAATTTCCAACAGACCGATTTTGTTTCTGAACCGGGAGAGTTTTCTGTAAGAGGAGGGATTGTAGATGTTTTCTCTTTCTCCAATGAAAAGCCTTACCGTATTACTTTTTTCGGGAATGAAATTGAAGGCATCAAAACGTTCGATATCGAAACACAGCTTTCTGTAGATAAGGTTGAGGATTTCCAGTTGGTTTCCAATATGAATTTTACGGTAACCGGAAGCCGGGTTTCTCTTCTTCAGCTTTTGCCAAAGGAAAGTATGGTGGTTTCCAAAAACGGGATTATCGGAATGCAGAAGCTTAAAACGTTCTATGAGAAAGCGCTGGAAAAATATGATACTTTAAGTAAGGATATTGCCCACAGAGCGCCTCAGGAACTTTTTATCTCCGATCAGGAATTTTTATTCGATTACAAAAAATTTACCACGGTAGATTTCGGAAGCGTTTCTATTGAAGGTCTTATTGATCTGGAGGAGATCAAAATAGATCAGATTCCACAGCCGTCGTTTCATAAAAATTTTGAACTGCTGATAGAAGATCTTGAAGAAAAACAGAGTAACGGTTTTGATACCTGGATTTCATTTACGGGAGAAAAGCAGAAAGAAAGGCTTGAATCTATATTTGAAGAATTGGAGCATGAGCTTCCTTTTAAAAGTTTTAAATCTGAACTTCATGAAGGATTTGTAGATCATAACCATAAATTGCTTGTATATACAGATCATCAGATCTTCGACCGATATCAGCGCTATAAGGCAAAAAATACATTTGCAAAATCGGAACAGCTTACCTTAAAAGATTTAATGTCTCTGAAAATAGGAGATTATATTGCCCATATCGACCACGGAATCGGAAAGTTTATGGGGTTGGTAAAGGTAAATAATGACGGTAAAATTCAGGAATGTTTTAAACTTACCTATAAAAACGGGGATCTCTTGTATGTAAGCATTCATTCACTTCATAAAATTTCAAAATACAATGGTCCTGAAGGACGTGAAGTGGTTTTGAGTAAGCTCGGATCACCAACCTGGAAATCTTTAAAACAGAAAACAAAAGCGAAAGTAAAACAAATTGCTTTTGATCTTATAAAACTCTATGCTCAAAGAAAGACAGCCAAAGGTTTTGCCTACACTCCGGATTCTTATCTGCAGAACGAGCTGGAAGCGAGCTTTATTTATGAAGATACTCCGGATCAGGAGAAAGCAACCATTGATGTGAAAAAAGATATGGAGGCAGATACGGTAATGGACAGGCTGGTTTGCGGGGATGTAGGTTTCGGGAAAACGGAGGTAGCGATCAGGGCTGCATTTAAAGCGGCAACAGATGGAAAGCAGGTTGCCGTATTGGTTCCTACCACAATTCTGGCTTTTCAGCATTACAGGAGTTTTAAAGAAAGACTTAAAGATTTTCCGGTAAATGTATCATATATCAACCGTTTCAGAACGGCCAAGCAAAAATCTGAAACTCTGGAAGCACTTAAAAACGGTAAGGTTGATATTGTTATCGGAACGCATCAGCTGGCGGGCAGTTCCGTGAAGTTTAAAGATCTGGGATTGCTGATTATCGATGAAGAACATAAATTCGGAGTTTCCGTAAAGGATAAATTAAAAACGCTTAAAAGCAATGTTGATACGCTCACGCTTACGGCTACACCTATTCCGAGAACATTACAGTTCTCATTAATGGCTGCAAGAGACCTTTCGGTAATCAAGACTCCACCGCCGAACAGACAACCTGTGGAAACACAATTGGTAGGCTTTAATGAAGAAATAATCCGGGATGCTGTTTCCTATGAGCTCCAGCGTGACGGCCAGGTATATTTTATCAACAACAGAGTTGAAAACCTGAAAGAAATTGCGGGATTAATACAGCGTCTGGTACCGGATGCAAAGGTTATTACGGGACATGGGCAGATGGAAGGGAAGCAGCTGGAGAAAAATGTCCTTGATTTTATGGAAGGAAAATATGATGTGCTGGTTTCTACGACGATTGTTGAAAGTGGAGTGGATGTTCCTAATGCCAATACTATTTTCATTAATGATGCACAACGTTTCGGAATGGCAGATTTGCATCAGATGAGAGGGAGGGTAGGACGAAGCAACAGAAAAGCATTCTGTTATCTCATTACACCGCCTTATGATATGATGACCTCTGATGCCAGGAAAAGGCTGGAGGCCATCGAACAGTTTTCTGATTTGGGAAGTGGTTTCCAGATTGCTATGAAAGATCTTGAAATCCGTGGTGCAGGAGATCTATTGGGAGCTGAACAAAGTGGATTTATTAATGAAATGGGATTTGAGACCTATCAGAAATTAATGCAGGAAGCACTGGAGGAGCTGAAAGATGACCAGGAATTTGAAAATTTATTTGAAAATGAGGAGGAAAGAAATAAGCTCTTTAAAACAACAAAAGATATTAATATTGATACGGATCTTGAGCTGATGCTGCCGGATTCGTATATCTCCAATACGGAAGAAAGATTATTACTCTACCAGAAGCTTGCTGATATTGATAACGAAAAAAACCTCGAGAAATTTGAATCTGAATTGAAAGACCGTTTTGGAAATCTGCCCGAGGAAGCAAAGAATTTGCTTAAAAGTGTCAGTTTAAAATGGCTGGCATCGGAAATCGGATTTGAGAAAATTGTTATGAAGAATGGCGTATTTCTGGGGTATTTCCCGGGTAACCCACAGGATAAATTTTATCAGACAGACAAATTCAGACATATCATCAGTTATCTTACCCAAAACCCGGCAGAAGCACAGCTTAAAGAAAAAACCGGTAAAGAAGGCAACCAGCTGATGATGCGGAAGGATAAAGTAAGGAATGTTGATGAGGTAAATTCTCTTTTAAAATCAATGCTTAAGACCGGTTAATTCTTTAATATCATATTTAGACAGTTTGTTTTTTTATTTTTTTTAAAGTATATCAACTCGGTGTGAATTTTTTTTATATTTGTATCCATGAAAAAAAATAAACACAAATGTATAGCCGGGTTGTTTTTTTATGTGACGCTAAACGCACAGGTTGGAATAAAAACACAAAATCCAAATGCTTTGCTGGATGTTAATGGAACAGCTTCCTTAAGGAAAGAACTCAGAGTTGGAGGCACTGCCAGTCAAGTGGGTAGCGCCGGGCTTAATGGCCAGGTTTTGGTTTCTCAGGGCGAGGGTCTGCCTCCAGTCTGGAAGTCTTTGAATGTGTCTTTTGTGGAAGAAGGGCAGTATAAGTTAATTAATTCATATTTGTCTACAGATCAGGTTGGTATAACAAGTCTTTCTGCCAATGTTGCTGCTGATGGAATATATCAAAGCAATATAGGAGATGATATTACAGATATTACTAAAGGAAAATGGGTAAAAATTACAGGTCTGGAAAACAACTTTGTCATTAAAAACAGTAAAAATAAGCTGAATTACCAATTTCAGACAGGCGTTGAAATGAAAGCGCCGGCTGCAACAACTTCGCAAAATATTACTTTTACATGTGCTGTTTTCAGAAACGGAAAGCTTGTAGCAGTAAGACCCGATAAAATTTCTTCCAATAATAATAGCACCAAGCAAGGGCTTCAGGATTATATTTTCACACTTAATTACACGGAACAGAATATTCCTGCAGGTAATCAGAAAATAGAAATAGCCTGTCGTAAGATAGATTCTTCTAGCCTGACTACTGAATTCACAATAGGTAGGAATATTTCTAATAGCAATACAATTTCCAATGCATTTACTTTAGAATCTGTATTTAAATTAGATATCATTGAATTTGTAACTTACTAAATATAATTATGAAAAAACTATTAATAATCTTGTTATCAGTAACCCAAATTTATCTTTGTGCTCAGGTGGGGATCAATACCAGATCTCCCAAATCTGTTCTTCATGTAAACGGAGATGTGAATCTAAGAGGAAAATTATCTGTATTGAATACCACCAATAACCAGATCACTACCGGGATCAATGATCAGGTACTTGTTTCTCAGGGTGAAGGGTATCCTCCCATCTGGAAAACTTTACGTATTCCTGACTATGAACAGAATAAGTTTTATCTCATTTTCAGCAGCTCATTTTCAGACAGGACAGGCTTAAAATTCACCTCTTCGGAAGAATCTTCCAATGCTGCAACAATATCGACTACCTTTGTAAAAAATGTAAACATCAGTACATTAAACTTGTTTAGAAAAATTTCATCATTATTTCAGCCGTTTACTTTATATAGTGCTACAAGTAAGATGTATTTTCAGTTTGAAACTGTGGTGCAGGCAGATTTCCCTTCCAATGGCAATCCGGATATCTCCATAGATTATGCATGCGGAATTTTTGTTGATGATAAACTGGTCAATTTAAGACAAAGAAATATTAAGGCAAGCTCCGGGACCAATACATTTATCACTCACAATCAGATAGGTATCGCAGAAAATCTTTCAAAAGGTAATCATACGGTAAGCGTAGCCTGTGCTAGATTAAAATCATATAATTCTACAGCAACACTTGGTATAGGAATTAATGTAGCTTCCAATATTGACAGCTTTATTGCCCAGTCATCCCTTAAAGTGGATGCTTATGAAGTTCCTGAAGTATTTAACCCAGTAACAAACTAAATCATGAAGAAAATATTTATCATCATAATTTCACTATCTTCGGTTGGCTCATATGCCCAGGTGGGTATAAATACGGCTACTCCGGTGGGTACCTTGGATATTAACGGAGATCTTAACATACGAAATGAGCTGAGAACAGGAGGAACAAATACTGTAAAGGGAAACGCAGGCACAGCGGGGATGATTTTTCATAATAGTTCCGATCTTACTGTAAACGACTGGAAAAATATAAAAATTGCTGACGGACAAGGCAGCATGTCTATTTTCTTCATCAATACTTTAATAGATCAGTCTGGGGCAACGTTTAACGGATCCAACGGCGCTACCACTCCATATACGGAAGACTCTGTAATTGATAATACCTGGACCGTACTATCCGGAACGCAGGATACTTTTTCAATCAGTAAACCTACTAACAAAGTCGTATTTTCATTTCAGACAACTGCACAAAAAACAGGAAATGGCAATTCTTCATCAGGATTTGCATGTGGTGTTTTTCTGGATGATAAACTAAAGGCTGTAAGAACAGATGTCGTACTGGGTACGGATGGGACTTACAAAATTTTCAACCTGAATGCAACACTTACTGATATTGTTCCTAAAAACAATTATTCTGTAAAAGTAGCGTGTACTAAAAGGAATATAAATTCAGGAACGTTGGGAATAGGTTTTCCTGTTAATACTTCTTTTCTTAATGCTGCAATGGCACAATCTGTCTTTACAACTTCAGTATTGCAGCCTTATTAGATGGTATGAAATGTAATTAAATCTAAAAAAAAACAGTTTTTTTAGATTTTTGCTTTAATATTTATCTCGAAATTTAGTTTTCCGATCAAAGAAATTCAATTATATTTGAGAGCTTAAAAATTAATAACGTATGATAAAGAAATACTTCATTTCATCTCTTGCTCTTTTGGCATTAAGTTTTTCTGTTTCCTGTGATAACACTACAGAAGATCCTCCTAACCAAAATAATAGTAATTCGGGCGGAACAACCATTACAGGGCCAAGGATTTTGAGTAAAATCACAAACGGAAATATTGACCAGGAAGAGTATATTACGAATGCAGGAGTTCTTTCTCAGGCGCTGATCAGAGATGCGGGGAGCAACAATACCATTACCGCTACGGTTACTTATTCCGGCGACAAGATTTCAAAAATCAAATATCTGGATAATGTAAATCCTCATGTTATTAATCATCTCTATACGCTCTCATACACCGGAGGGAAATTGTCTGAAATAACAATGGACCAAACGTTAGTTTCTTCCGCAAACCACAGTGATTTCACCGTGTATTATGATGCAAACGGACAGTTATACAGAATTGTAGAGAAGAAAAAAATGGGAGGCAGTGCTACTTATACCCATTACGTGGAAAATAAGTTTACCTTCGCTGCAGGTAACGTGGCAAAGCTTGATTATACAACCATGCTCATGAATGGTGGAAATCCGGATCCTTCAACCTCAACTACCATGTCATATGCATATGATAATTATGATAACAAAATAAATCCTTATACCACTCTACCGAAAGAATATTTTATAGTTACGGGTACTTTATTCCCAATTAATTTTAATGCATTGTCATCTAATAATACGGGAAAGAACACTTTAATAAGCTCGGGTGCGCCGCAGACCAGCGTGCCGAAATCTTATCTGTATGATGCTCAAAATTATCCGGTTTCAGATCCCGGACAGATTGTTAAATATGTATATAAGCCTTTATAACTACATTTTATCTTTATTAGTTTTGTTTGAAAAGGAATAAAAACATGATTTTTATTCAAAAAAAAACTATATTTGTGGAAAAATAAATAATCCCACCTTGGAATGAAAAGACTTTTTTATTTTGTTTTGCTTTTAGTAGGTATTTCTGCAGTTCATTCTTGTAAAGATTTATCGGATGAAGACGGAAATCCGTTGCTGGATATTAACAATAATACCGGACTTATCGGTGCACGTGCACTTTACAGAGAAATCACTGATGCTGATACACTGGCAACCTATCATTATAACGGCCTCCAGGTGTCCAGAGTGGATACAAGAAAGGCTTCAGTAACAGATGTACAGTATAGTGGGGATAAGATAAGCAGGGTAACCTTCAAAGGTTTTCTGGATGCTGATAATAACGGTACACCTGATGCAGACAGTACTTCATACGAACAACAGTTCACTTATGGCAATACGGGAAGATTAGAAATTATTTCCGAAACACGTTCCGTATACAACAGAACAGCCCCGGTTCCGCCATCAACAACTCCTGGACCTTGGACTATTCTTAGAAAATCAAAAACACTTTATAATCTTACATACAATTCTACAACATCAAAACTTGCCAAGATTGTTATGCAGACCGGAAACGAAACAATAGGTGTTCCTTTTGCGTACAGCAATTTTTCAGAAACAACCTATGAATATTCGGGGGATAATGTAACAAAAGTAATAAGAGGTTACGGACCTATCGCAGGAGGTGTATTCGGTGCAGTAAACACAAAATATGGCTATGAGTACTCCAATTATGATGCCCAGATCAATCCCTTTACGCTATTGCCACTGGCTTATAAAATTTCCAGATTGTTATCTACTGAGCAAAATGACATGGAAAGCTGGATTCTGTCTCCAAACAGTCCTAAAAGAAAATCCGTTTCTGATCTGATGCAGCCGGTACCGGTACCAGTAGTTGTATCTACAGATTACAATTATGACGCCCAAACGTATATGAGAAAAGGATACGGTGTAAACTACATTTACAAACCGCTATAAAAATAATCTTTAAATATTACTAAACTCAATCTATTACAGATTGAGTTTTTTGTTTTTAATACCTTAATTTTGCAAAAAATTTCTCAATGAAATATTTGATTGTAGGCCTCGGAAATAAAGGCTCAGAGTACGAAAATACTCGCCACAATATAGGTTTTAAAGTGGCGGATAAAATTGCTGAAACATTGGAAGCTCCTTTTAACAGCACCAACTTCGGATGGATGGCAGACGGGAAGTACAAAGGGAGAAGAGTATTGGTTTTAAAACCGGATACGTATATGAACCTTTCGGGAAATGCTGTAAAATACTGGATGCAAAAAGAAAATATTCCTTTGGAAAATATATTGATCGTAACGGATGATCTTGCACTTCCTTTCGGAACATTAAGAATGAAAGGAAAAGGATCTGATGCAGGGCATAACGGACTTAAAAATATCAATGAAGTTCTTCAGACACAAAATTACGCAAGGCTTCGTTTTGGGATTTCGGCAGACTTTTCCGAAGGTCGGCAGGTAGATTATGTCCTTGGAACCTGGACTGAAGAAGAAAACGCAACACTTCCGGAAAGAATTGAAAAGTTCTCCAAAGCAAGTTTGTCATTTGTATTTGCCGGAATCAATAACACCATGTCTGCTTTCAACGGGAAATGATATATACAGCAGGATTTTTAAACAATTAACGCTTATATACCGTAATGTCCATCACAATTTTTTTCTCAAGAAAATTCTTTTCATTGGGCGTAAACCGGTAATTGTGTTCCTGCTCAAAAAATTCCAACGGAGTTGTTGCTCTGTCATCAGCCTTCCATTTGATGGTCATTGTAACATTGTTTACAGAATTGATATCTTTATCAGAAAATGAGAAAGAAGTGCTCGGGAGAGGGTTCGTTGTGCCTTCTCTAAACTCGGATTTATTTTTTTTAGGCTGCATCTGAGTCATATCCTTTAGCAGGAGAGAAAAAGGTTTCCCGATGTATTTTTCTTTATTGATTTCAAATTTTTTAACATAAGACAGCGTATCCGCTACCGCCTTTTTCCCGGACGTTTCCTGAGATTTAATGAAACCATTAAGGAGGCAGAGAAATACACAAAGAAGCAGTTTTATTGATGCAGGCATGATTGATTTCAGGATTTTACTGTTCAAAAGTAAGAATTTCCGGAGTAATCTGACTGATCTATGTATGTTTTATTATTAAAGATATTTACTTCTGGTAATCCACAATAAAAAGGCCATCGAATTTGATGGCCTTCTGATGTACTTTTAAAATTTAATTTCCGATCTATCTAACTATAACATATTGATTGATTGTCTTTCCGCCAAGCGACTGAAAGATAGAGATGCTTACAACCAGCTTACGGCTCCGGTTTCCACATCATAATTAGCGCCTACAATTTTAATCTTGCCTTCTTCCTCAAGTTTTCTGAGTGTTGAACTCTGTTTGCGGATATCTTCAATAGCGCTTTTTACGTTCTGATGATTTAATCTTTCTAAAAGATCGCTGTTTTTTGAAGAACGCTCTTCGCCGTCTTCTATTACCTGTTTAATGATCGGGTCGAAGTGATTGATAAGATGGTTTAGGTTATCCATTCCAAGACCTTCAATTTGTGCTGCATCAAGTCCGCCTTTCAATGCTCCGCATTTGGTGTGTCCCAATACAACCACCAGTTTGGAACCCGCTACGTTACATCCGAACTCCATAGAACCCAGAATATCCTGATTTACAAAATTTCCGGCAATTCTGATGCTGAAAATATCCCCAAGACCCTGATCAAAAATAAGTTCGGCGGAAGTACGGCTGTCTATGCAGCTTAACACTACGGCAAATGGCCACTGTCCTTCACGGGTAGCATTTACCTGTTCCAGAAGGTCTCTGTTGGCTTTAAGGTTATTTACAAATCTCTGGTTTCCTTCCTTTAAAAACTCTAATGCTTTTTCAGGGGTGATGGTAGACTGAGTTTCGTGAGTGTGTGCTTTCATATAATCTGTTTATATTTTAAAGTTAAAAAAATTATTAAATTGAGCTTACATAGCTCTTTTATGAGTGACTACAATATGAGAATTTTCGTCTCTTTCATAGTCTCTGTATGAAGTTTTGAATCCTAAAAGTTCTACATTAATGTCTTCTTCTTTGGCTCTGATATTAGCAAAATCCTGAATCATCTCCAAAACATCGGTGGCAATATAAGAGGTTCCTCTTGCATCAATGGTAACGGTAGAATTCGGCTTTATATTTTTCAATGTTTTTTTAATGGCTGCTTTATTCAAAAATGAAACTTCCTCGGCAAGTTTAATCGTTATTTCATCTGCATCATCAAGCTTCTCTCTGCTCAGGTAATAAGCTCGTTTCATATTTCCCTGCAGAATATAGAAAACGGAGATCGCAAGACCTATTCCTACTCCTTTCAGCAAATCCGTTGCCACAACGGCAATTACAGTTGCTACGAAAGGAATAAACTGGAATTTTCCCAATTGCCAGAAATGTTTGAAAGTGGCCGGTTTAGCAAGCTTGTATCCAACCATAATCAATACCGCTGCCAATGTTGATAAAGGAATAAGATTTAAAATAACAGGAATTGATAAAACACAAATTAACAGTAGGATCCCGTGGATAATGGTTGACATTTTCGAAGTTGCTCCTGCATTGGCATTCGCAGAGCTTCGGACTACTACCGAGGTCATTGGAAGTCCGCCGATAAATGAACTTACCAGATTTCCTATTCCCTGGGCCTTTAATTCCAGATTGGTATCTGTAATTCTTCGCTGTACATCCAGTCTGTCGGAAGCTTCAATACAAAGCAGCGTTTCGATAGAAGCTACGATAGCAATTGTTGCTCCGGCAATCCAGACTTTCGGATTCATAAAGCCATTGAAATCAGGAGTGGTAATAAGGTTTTTAAAATCATCCAGCGACTGTGGTACCGGAAGAGACACCAGATGCTGGGTTTGTATTGCCAGTGAGCTGCCTGTCATTTTAAAAATTTCATTCAGGACTATACCTGCAACTACTGCTACAAGCGCTCCAGGTAGCATTTTTATTCTTTTTAAAAAATGAACTTTATCCCAGGTGATTAATATAGATATAGAAACAAGCGTTACAATAATGGCTCCCGGATGAATGGCTCCGAATAACTCTGAAAAATATCCGAAGTTCAGTCCGTTATCAAAAATCGACTGATGACCTTCGTAATCTTTATCAAATCCTAAAGCATGCGGGATCTGCTTTAAAATAATAATGATCCCGATGGCTGCAAGCATTCCTTCAATAACGTTATTGGGGAAATAATTTGAAATACTTCCTGCTCGTATAAATCCTAAAACTAATTGAATAATTCCGGCAATGATTCCGGCACAAAGAAAAATATTAAATGCACCAAGGTCTGTGATCGCGGTAAGTACAATGGCTGTTAATCCGGCTGCCGGACCCGATACAGAAATATTGGAATTACTGATTGATCCTATAACCAGGCCTCCCACGATACCCGCAATGACTCCGGATAAAGGGGGTGCTCCTGAAGCAAGAGCAATCCCTAAACAAAGGGGAAGCGCTACTAAAAATACTACGAGTCCTGAAGGGAAATTCTCCTTTATTCCTCCTATTAATGATGTTTTTTTCATGATAAACTGCTGTGAATAGAACTGATTATTATTCTTTAATAATCAATTACAAAAAATTGGAAATTTAATTTTATAAATAGTACATCCTGTTCAATATCAAATGATATGAATAGTGATAAAAAAGACTGACTAAAATTAAGCTTCCGGAGGCGGAGAAAATATAGATAATAAAGGCGACAGATGAAAGGAATCATCTACCGGTACAAAAGATTTTTCTTCCAGAGAAGGCTCGAAAAACTTCAGATAATCAAATACATCCAGAGTTTTGGGAAGGGTCTTTTCGTAAACAATAAAAGATGAAGGATGAGAATGTGGTTCTTCTTCATTAATTACAACATTGGTTCTCGTGAGATCCCAGCCCAATACCGAAGCTATACCCGGTAAAGCCGTGAAGTTCAGAAAAAACAGTAATGTAATAATACTCCAAAGTTTCATTTCACATTTTTTTTAAGAAAAACTATTTGGTTTTTCTGCTCATAACCCAGTCGGAACTCGTAAGGTTGTAAATTTTCTGGATGTCTTTGAGGATTTTCTCAAAATCAATTTCCAGATCAATAATCTTACCTGTCCTAAGGTCAAACACCCAGCCGTGGACAACAGGATACTCCTCAAGAATGTATCTTTCCTGTACACAGGCCATTTTGATAACGTTGATGCACTGCTCCTGAACATTCAGTTCAACCAGCCTGTCATAACGTCGGCTCTCATCTTCAATAGAGTCCAGCTCGCTTTGATGAAGTCTGTAAACATCACGGATATTTCTGAGCCATGGATTCAGTAATCCGAGATCTTCAGGTGTCATGGCTGCTTTTACTCCACCGCAGTTATAATGGCCGCAGACAATAATGTGTTTTACTTTCAGATGTTCTACAGCGTATTGAATAACAGCTGTTGAACTCATATCCAACGTATTAACAATATTGGCAATATTTCTGTGGACAAAAACTTCGCCGGGTTTAGCTCCCATCAGCTCTTCAGCGGTTGCCCTGCTGTCTGAACATCCTATGTACAGATAATCTGGATTCTGGGTCTTTGCAAGATCATGAAAGAATTCCGGATTGTCTGACAGTTTAGACGCTACCCATTTTTTGTTGTTTTCAAAAATAACTTCGTACGATTGTGACATAATTTTATTGGTATAATTATTTATTTCGTGTAAATTATTTTTAAAATCAATAGACTAAATCAATAATGCTACAAAAATAGAATTTTTAGTGAAAAATCAACGATTTTTAACAAAGTTTAATATTAAAATATGCTTAAAATCATGTGACATTACCACGATTCATACAAATAATTTAGATTAAATAAAATTACAAAGTAAAAATCAGAAAATTAGTACTAAAGTTGAAAAATGTTTAAGCTTAAATCATTTTAAAAAATTCAATCATAAATTAATTTTTGTTACTCCGGAAGTTTACTGTAATTGATGCTTTCCATTTCCAGATTTAAATATTTATTTTCTTGGTTTTTATAAGTGGAAGGTGCTTCCAATCCCATATATTTCATAATTAACGGATAAATATAGGTGGTTTGCGTCTGCAAAGCTTCCCGGCCTGTAATTTTGTAAACCGAAGGTACTTTATCACCGAACCAGATAAAAAAAGGAACCTGGGTAGATTCTTTAGAGTCTATGTGCAACAGCTTATTGCCCTGTACTTTCAGCCCATGATCGGCAACATAAATGACAACTGAATTTGTATTTTTTAGCATGTTGAAAATACTTCCGAGAACGTAATCCGTATATTTTACAGAGCTGTCATAGCAGTTCAATCCTTCGGAATTCCAAGTTGAAGGTAATCTGTTGCACGGATTAGGGTGGCTTCCCATGATATGCAGAACCACAAATTTATCTTCTGAACCGTGAATAACTTTCTTAAGTTCCGGAATAATAACCTCATCATATCCGTTGATCCATTTTTTATTTTTAGAGAGTGAAGCAATTGCCGTTATTCCTCTGGAGCTGGCCTGTGTACTAAGCCAGAAAGAATTGTATCCGCTTTGATTGGCAAGATTAATAACATTATATGAAAGCTTGTCATAGCGTTGTTTAAATTCATCCGGATGAATACTGGAGAGCATCAGCGGAACACTAAGGTTGGTTATTCCCGCGGGGGAAACGGCATGGTCAAAAATCATCATATCTTTGGCCTGCCGTTCTGCATTTGGAGTCGTTTTTTTTCCGTATCCATATAAAGACATATTCTGTTTTCTTTCGGATTCTCCTATGATGAGAATTACATTTTTTACTCCCTGCTGTATTTTCTTGCTGTTAAATACAGGAGTATTTTTTTTAATGGCATCAATATCCTGCTGTAATTTCATTGCCACATTAAAATCAGATAGATGATAATACACGTTCTTAATCATTTTTCCGCCTCCCTTATTGCTTATATATCGGTGTTTAAGATAAAAAGCAAATGGCATTATGATCCATAACGAAGCAATAAAAATAAATTTACCGTTGAATCTGACGGTATTGTTTTTAAGATAAATAACAGAATACAATAACAATCCGAAAAAAATGATAAAAAGGATACCTGGAAGAATAAACATGTAAGACATACTGAAAGCCTCGTGCATATTCGTTTCCAGGATACTTATGGCCATTCCCACATTGAAGCCTGAATGATAAACAAAAAAACAGGATACGGAAATAAGAAAGTTAACACTTAGCAATAAGCATAATATGACTGATAATACAGCACTATATTTATTTTTGAATAAAAGAGCGTTAAAGATAAGAAAAGATAAGAACATGATTCCATATTCCAGAATATTCCGGATGCTTTCAAACCTTTCCTTATCGAAAAGTTTTTGAAAAATAAACTGAAAAGAAAGTAAAAGACCTGTAAGGTAAAGTAAAATGATAAGTGCGGGAATTATTTTTTTTAGCATGATATTGTGTTTTCTTTTGTTTGGTAAGTTTTCAAATACTATACTTTCCGGTTGATATACTCTTCTGTAGCATTTTCTGCCGGAATGATTTTAGCGGGGTTTCCAAGAACAACGGAGTTGGAAGGAACATCAAAATTGACATAAGAATTGGGAACAATCAATACATTATTTCCAATCGTCACTGCTCCTACAATAACCGCATTAGTACCGATCCACACTTCATTGCCGATAACGGGAGAGCCTTCATTCTTACCGCGGTTCTGCTGCCCGATGGTAACACCTTGGGCAATATTGCAGTTTTTTCCGATAATCGTATCCGGATTGATGACCAGGCTTCCCCAATGGCAAAGATAGAAACCTTCCCCAATTTGTGTTTCAGGATAAATCTGAAAACCATACTTAATCTGGTAATGCCGTAAAACCATTCTCCAAAATATATTTAAAAATCTTATTTTCTGATATTTCTGAGCCATCCTCAAAATATAAATAAAGTGAAGATTGGGATTGATGCATTTTTTCCATATTTCAATTCTGGAGAGCCACTTTCCGCTTTCCCGGTAAAAATCTTTCTGAATGATGGAGTGATCTGCCATGATATGTGCTTTTTAGACTTCGTCAATAATTTTTTGAAGATGTTCCACCGATTTTTCCAAAACAAACGGAAGCTCAGTCTTTGCAATTCTGTTTTTATATTCTTCAGCAATGTTTGTATCGGTAAGAAATTTTTTCATTCCCTCATAAATTCCTTCTTCGGAGTTTGGAGTGATGGTTCCCAGCCTGCCGTCCTGAAGAAGATCCCGTATCCCTGAAATATCGGTTGCTGAAACAGGTTTGTTGAGGATAAGCGCTTCTGCAATAATGGTAGGGAACCCTTCATGCCTCGATGACATAATATAAAAATCTGCTTTTTTCAGATAAGGATAAGGGTTACTGCTGAAACCATACATTTTTGCCGTTTCCTGAAGGCCAAGCTCGTTTAGCTGATCCTTAATATTATTAAAATCATAACCGTCACCAATGATTAGCAGCTGGTGTTTCAATCCTTCATCAATAAGTTTTTTATGAACATTCAGCAGCCGGTCATAGCCTTTCTGCGGATATACCGTACCTACGGTGACAAATGTTGGAAGATTTTCAGTAAAAGGGTAATCATTGATTTCAGCGTCTGCTTTTTTCAGCGTATCATTTCTGTCGATCGGATTGAATATTTTGATAACAGAAGCTTTTTCTGTTTCATTTTCTGCCAGGTCGCACATTCCGTCACGGAGTTTATTGGAAATTACGAGGATTTTGTCAAACCTGAAAAATTCACGGATTACCTTTGATGTGTAGCCTTTTACGTTGAAAATATCATTCTGTACCCAGATAATTTTCTTTGAATTTTTCTGCGGACTTGAAAGTATTTCCCTGTACATCGCATGGATGGCTGCAATTTCTACATCATATTTTTTATTTTTCAAAATAAACCGGTAGAGCAGAACAGGAAACCAAAGAAACATTTTCTCATAAAGTACCCTGAATACTTTTACGGGAATATCTTTCGGTCTGTTGGTAGTAATCATCTCTCCTTTTATGAGGTAGTGCAGCGTTATCCATGAAGGAATTTCCTGTATGTACAGTCCCGAGTATAGATTCAGGAGAAGATCAATTTCGTATTTATCCGGGGGAAGGTTTTTCAGGAAATTAACCAATACTTTTTCTGCGCCGCCATGACGCAGCGAGCCTATTCGAATGAGGATTTTTTTCTTTTTCAATTTGTTTTTTTTCTTTTGTGTTTACAAGAACTAAGTTATTTAATTTTTCTCGCTTTCTTGTACTTATGAGGAAGATTTTCTTTGATGTAAGCATCAAGTTTTTTTCTGTCCTTTTCCAGTTCCCTGGGATATTCCGGATTGTTTTTTAAAACGATGTCTCCGTAATCTTCTATTGTGCAGAGAAACTGTGCAGGATTTCCGATAAATACCGTGTTATCAGGCATCGATTGCGACAAGACGGAATTGGCTCCCAGAATACAGTTGTTTCCAATTTGCACATCCTGCATAATCACACAGTTCAGGCCGATGGTGCAGTTGTTTCCTATTTTTATCCTTCCCAGGATTCTGGCGTCTTCATAGCCGGGAAGTTTTCTCAGTAAGGTAGTGGTTCCGCCATGATTCACAAACCTGACGCCGGCAGCAATATTTACATGGTCTCCAATTTCAATAAGGTAGGGTTCGGTTCCGAAAAAAACTTTATCGGGCATATTGAAATTCCGGCCCACCTTCATCCCTTTATATCTGGCAACCGCAAGACTGGCTCTATTGAGGAGGGAATGGCAGAGTGCATGCGTTTTTATTAAAACTCTAAATAAAAAAATCATCACAAGTGTACATTTGTTTTGTTACTTTTGCAAAGAAAGAAAATTTATTAACATGATAAAAATTTCTAAAATAGAATATTATCTTCCTCAGTCTGTGTTGACTAATGATGATCTTGAAAAACTGTTTCCGGAATGGAGTTCGGAAAGAATCCACGAAAAAGTAGGAATTTCGCAACGCCACATCTCTTCTGATAATGAAACGGTTTTGGATATGGCCGTAAAGTCTTCTGAAAAAATTTTTGAGAATTACGACCGCAGCAAGGTAGATTTTATTTTATTCTGTACCCAAAGCCCTGATTATTTTCTTCCAACAACCGCGTGCCTTCTTCAGGACCGCCTGAAACTGAGAAAAAATATTGGCGCTATTGATTTTAATCTCGGCTGCTCAGGTTTTGTTTACGGACTGGCTTTTGCCAAAGGCCTGATCTCAGCAGGAATTGCCAAAAGTATTCTCCTGGTAACCTCAGAAACCTACAGTAAACATATTCATCCGGAAGATAAGGGAAATCGGAGCATATTCGGGGACGCCTCCGCATCGGTTATTGTAGAAAAGGCAGAAAATTCCCGTGATTACCAGTTTTGCCTGGGCACGGACGGAAGCGGTGCTGAAAATCTTATTGTAAAAAAAGGAGCGTTTAAAAAAGATTTTGAACTCAACCCCGAACATGAATTTAATCCTGAAAATATATACATGAATGGTCCTGAAATTTTTAATTTTACGATTGAAAATATTCCGGGGCTGGTAAAAGAGACCTTGATGGTAAACGGAATGGACATGGATGATATTGACCATTTTGTTTTTCATCAGGCGAATTCTTTTATGCTGAATTATTTACGGAAAAAAACGAAAATTCCGGCGGATAAATTCTACATTGATATGGAAAAAACAGGAAACACCGTATCTGCTACTATTCCGATTGCCCTGAAAAATATGATGGATAAAGGAATCTTAAAAGAAGGAGATAAAATCCTTATGGCTGGTTTTGGTGTAGGATATTCCTGGGGAGCCACCGTCATGGAAATGTAAAACAAATTTTAAATTATACCCAATGAAAACATCTGTTTTTTTAGAAAAACTACAGGAGGAACTCGAAGAAGATGAAACCTTAACTACAGAGACCAACCTTAAATCTTTAGAAAGCTACGATTCAATAAGCCTGCTTTCCATTATTGCTTTTGTGGATGAAAATTTCAATAAGAAAATTGATACCAAACATTTTAAAGATATAGAAACGGTTTCGGATCTTATGAATGTTATCGGGAAAGAAAATTTTGAAGATTAATGGATCCTTTTTCATTAAAAAACAAAGTAATTCTTATTACAGGAGCTTCTTCCGGCATTGGAAGAAGCTGCTCTGTGGAATGCAGCAAAAGAGGAGCGGATCTTATTCTTGTGGGAAGAAACCATAACGAACTGATGATAACGGTATCCCTGCTTGCTCCCGAAACTAAAGCCGAGATTATTACTGCAGATATTACACAAACTGGAAATCTGGAAGCGATGATAGCAGATAAGGTTGCAGACTTAGGCAAAATATCAGGATTTATACATTGCGCGGGGATTGAAAAGACATTGCCGCTAAAAAAGCACAGTGCGACACTATATCGCGATATATTTGAGATCAATGTTATAGCCGGCTTTGAAATTGCTAAAATTTTATCCCTAAAAAAGTATAAAGATGAAATTTCCAGCTTTGTATTTATTTCTTCGGTTGCCGGAATAGTGGGAGAGCCGGGAAAAGCAGCCTATTCGGCAAGTAAAGGAGCGGTAATTTCAGGTGTACGCTCTTTGGCGATGGAGCTTTGCAGAAGCAATATACGTGTCAACAGTATAAGCCCTGCGATGGTAAATACCCCGATTTTGGAAAAGATGTTTCAAGAGATCGGCGAAGAAGCCTCGTCGGAAATTATCAGGAAACATCCTTTGGGAATAGGGAATCCTGAAGACGTGGCAAACGCCTGTATTTTCCTGCTTTCTGATGCTTCAAAGTGGGTCACCGGAACAAATATGGTGGTTGACGGAGGTTATTCTGTTCAGTAATCAGCTTTTACAGACTGTAGTGATCATTTCTTCAATCATGTTAAATATTCTTTGATTATCAAACTGGCTTTCAATATCTGTAAGATTTGCTCTGATCTCAGCAACAATTTTAGGATCAGTAAGGAACGTTTTTATTGCAGAATACATTTCATCCGTTTCATAACTGATGAGGTATCCTGTTTTCCGGTCTTTGATCATGAGTCCCACATCGCCAACATTGGTAGCAATAATAGGTTTCCTGAGGATTAATGCTTCCGCGATTACAAGAGGCCAGGCTTCAGATTCTGAGGGAAGAATAAAGTAATCTGATTTCCTGATGTAAGGATAAGGATTCATCTGATTTCCTTTTAAAATAAAGGTTTTTTCAACATTGTATTTTGCTGCCTGTGAAGTCAGGTTCTTCATTTCATCGCCATCACCTATGATAATGATACTGTGTTGAAATCCTTCATCAATAAGTTTTTTATGGGCTTCAATAAGTTTATGGTATCCTTTTCTTGAATGCAGCCTGCCGATCGAAACAAAAACGAGGCCTTCCGGAAATACATCAGGTTCTTCTTTTGCCTTATGTTTAATTTCCTCAACAGGGATAGGATTGATAATTACACTTTCGGCCGGATACTTGAGATTGGGATAGTAATGATGCATCATATCCTTAATTTTATGAGAACAATAGACCATATGATCAAACTTGGGGAAACTTTTTAATATTTCCGGTACCAAAGGCTGAAATTTAGGAACATTGATTTCGGAATGAAACCATCCTATTTTCTTTGAATTTTTGTTGGTTGAATTAAGTATTGCATCATAATCTCGATAATCCATGCCGATTTCCACGTCAAAAATATCATTGATAATTCTGTCTGCAATGACGGGATTGTTTTTCAGCTTTTTCAGTTTTAATCTTCTTCCTGCAAGCTGGATTTTTTTCAGCAGGGAATTGCGGGAGAAATCTTCTTTTCCCGGGGTAAGATGTATTTTTCTTACGTGCCCGGGAATTTCATCACGCAGTTTACCCTGGTTGAGTGTAAGACATACAGTCATTTCAAATTTATCAGGATCAAGATTGTTAAGTAAGCTCAGCAATACTTTTTCTACCCCTCCCATTTCCATGGAACGGTGCCTGAACAATATTTTAATTTTTTTTTCTGACATTATCCGAAGATTGATTGTAAGGTAAGCTGTATTTTTTTTCTGATTCTGAAAGGCATTTGATGCTGATATTGAAGCAGATCAAATATTTCGTCGGCACTGTTGTAAAATTCAGGGATTTTTTTTCCGTTGATGGTTGTAAGTCCTCTTCTTTTCATCGTATTGAAAATGACCCTTGCAAAATATTCGTGAGATTTCTTTTTGTTCTCATTTTGTGAAATTCCTCCCTCATGGGTTCTGTAAAGATAATTGGTTTCATCAATGAACCGTACTTTTCCTTTTTCATACATTTTCAGGTACAGATCCTGATCTTCACCTATTTTTAATTCCGGATTCATTTTCTCCGTTTTGTTATAAATTGTTTTCCTGAATGCTACAAAATGTGCAATCTGAATGGGAAAGTTAAAAAAATAGGGGTTGCCATTCGGTACCTGCATGGCAGATCTGAAGGGTGCAATTGGGTTAAGATGTTGATCACAGGTCATAAACCTAGAATAAGTAAGTACGGTATCTTGTTTCTGAAACAATTCTATCGATCTTTGGATAGCAGTGGGGGTAATGGCATCATCGGGATCTACAAATCCGCAGATTTCTCCTTCAGCCAGATCAATAAGCTTACTTTTAGTGACGCCTACGCCGGAATTTTTATCATTTTCAAAAAACTTAAATCTGGAATCTCCTGAAATGATTTCCCGTATTTTATTTTTCTCGTTTTCTGAAGAAGCATCATCCAGAATAACCGCCTCCCAATCTGTGTATGTCTGCTGAATTATACTTTCGTAACAATCCCTGAAGAAATGGGAATTGTTATAATGTGCAATAAGAATGGAAAACTTCATGACTGTTCTTTTAACATTAAATCCTGATGATTGACTACAGTTGTATTGGCTGGAATATCCTTGTAAATAACACATCCTGCTCCAATAATACTGTTATCACCAATGGTGACTCCTTTCAATACCGTAACATTACTGCCGAGCCAGCAATTGCTGCCAATTCTGATCGGCGCTTTGGTAAACTCTGAATGAAACAGTTTAAATTCCGGTTGAGCCTGATAAAGGTGGTTATGATCATACAGCTTTACATTCTCTCCGAACAACGTATGATCGCCTATGGAAATATGTTCCAGGCAATTGATGGAACAGAAGTTATTCATGAAAAAATGATCCCCGATTTCTAATGTGGAATTCTTTTCTACAAGGATATGTACATAATTTCTAAAGTTTGCATCGCTTCCTATGGTAACTTTATTTAAATTTTCATGGAGTATGAAATGGTCATTGATTCCCAGCCTTATTTCTTTGAAAGAAACATTAGGATGTCTTTTGAGGAGAGAAATCTGATTCCTTCTCTGGATTTTTGCTAAAATTTCATTAAGCATAATAATTTTTTCTCATTTGTATCATACAAATATAATTTGTTTTACATAATTATAAGAATAAATCTTATTTTTGTGCCTTAAAATTAACACTTTATATCAAGTTTTCGAATATGGAAGCGCTTTTGAGTAAAGTAAAGCATGTTGCGATTCTGTGAAGATTAGTCAGATTACATTTACCCGTTTTATCGCTGCAATGGCGATTGTTATTTCTCATTTTAATAAAGATTTGTTTCTATATAAGATCAGGTTTATTTCGGATATTTTTCTCCGCGCCAACGTGGGGGTGAGTTATTTTTTTATTCTTTCCGGTTTTATAATGATTGTCGCCTATCACAGAAAGGAAAAAATAGGGTATCTGGATTTTTACCGGAACAGGGTAGCCAGGATTTATCCCTTATATATTGTCGGCCTGCTGCTTTATTTTTTTACCAGATATTCTGACGTCAGTTTTTATAAAACTTTTTTATATCTTTTCGGCATTCAGAGCTGGATTCCCGGAAAAGCCCTAATTCTGAATTTTCCGGGCTGGTCTATTTCTGTAGAGTTTTTGTTTTATCTGATTTTTCCCTGGCTGTATAATTATTTATATTCTAAAGGAAATAAAAGCATTTGGATTATTGCCGTTTTGATCTGGATCGGGACTCAGGTATTCTCCAATTTGTATATTAATTCTCCTGCGTATAAAGGTCCGCATACTGAGAGTCATGAATTCAGTCATTATTTCCCGCTTTGGCATATCAACGAGTTCTTAATAGGAAATATAGCAGGTTTACTCTTTGTGAAAAACCGTAAAGAAAAGAATTATGATCTGGCAATTGTTGTATTTTTTACTGCAATTATCCTGTCTTTAATTTTCATTCCGTTGAATTTTCATAATGGGCTAATGGCTGTTTTCTTTGTTCCTGTAATTTACCTAATTTCCTGTAATAACGGTCTTATAACTAAATTTTTTGCCCTTAAGCCACTGGAATTTCTTGGAGAAATTAGTTATGCCATTTATATTATCCATATCCCTGTTTTGTATATTATAAGATCGGTTTTATGGGATTATTTCCAAATATCTAAAAGCAATACATTGTTTTGGATCTACATGCCGGTTTTAATGATCGTTTCGGCTGGCTTTTATCAGTTTATTGAAAAGCCAATGCGTGATTATCTGAGGAAAGCAAGTTTTTTAAAGCGATAAATCAGCTTACCGATAAATTTAGTTTAAAAATAAATTCAATTAAACCGGAATATCAAAAAAGATCCTTCCGGAAATTTATATTGTACAATCCGGATCGGATGCTTTGGTAGTCGGTAAAGAGATACCTTACGATCATTCCCCATTTTTTCAGAAAATGCGAATTTGCAATACGGAAGCTTCGGTATACTCTTGTAATATGCAGTTTGACATCATCGGGAATGCTGCTTTCGGTCTTTGCCCAATTGTTAACTTCCTCCCATAAAATAACCCTTGTTGAGGAGGGCCTGATTTCTCTTGCATCTATTTTGGTGATCCTGTTGTTCTCATGAACGCCACGTACGGCAACTGCCTTGTCGAGTATTCCGGGATAGAGATTAAGATAATAGGAAATACGGAATAAAAATTCGGTGTCCTGATGAAGTTTTAAATGAGTTTTAAAAAAGCAATCTACCTTCTTTAGCGCGCTCCTCCGTATGGTAAGTGCATCAATGCTGAACAATCCGAATGTTCCTTTCATGTTCAGCAGCCCGGGAAAAACATCTTCCGGCGGATGTTTTTGGTAAACGGTAGTCAGTCGGTCACCGAATATTTTATAGTATTGTTTTTTTGCTTTTTCTGAATAATAATGAACACCTATTGCTCCATAAACTCCCTCTACGTCTTCGTTCACCAATAGCTTCTTTTCTGCTTCAAAACGATTCGGGAGATAATAATCATCCGCGTCGAGAAAAGCAATGAAATCACCTTCTGCCATAGTTATTCCTACGTTTCTGGTGGCTCCTGCTCCATGATTTCCTTTGTCAAGATGCTGATAAAGCTTTACCCGGCTGTATTTTTTAGTAAGTTCCCGGCATACCTGCAGTGCATTGTCGGGAGATTTGTCTTCTACCAATATGACTTCAAATACTTCTTCGAACTGAAGTGCAGACTCTACAGCCTGGGAAACATATTTCTCTGCGTTATATACGGGAATAATGACTGATATTTTCATTTGATATGTGTTTTAATTAATAAAAAGAGGTATTGGCAATTCATTTATAGATAAGATGAACACAGTTTTTTTAGATATTCTCCCGGCGGTATTTCTGAGAAAAAATCTTCAGTATACCTGTTGAATTCTATTCTATAAAAAGAACCTTCTTCTATTATTTCATAACATGCCTTTTTGCCCAGATACTTTTCCAGTTGTGATAAAATTTCATACAATGTAAATTGATAGGGATATGCCAGATTAACAATCTCATTATTAAAATCTTTCAAATACCGATTGATAAATGATGCAATATCCTCTGTGCCGATCAGGATTCGTCTTGCATTGTTGTGCAGCATAAGCTTATTTTCTGAAAGGATTGATTTTTTCAGAAAATTGATTAATGTATTAGGATTGCCGCCATGTCCTACTGCATTTCCTACTCTGAAGATGATAAAGTTGCTGCAGAGTTCTGCAATCAGTTTTTCAATATTTAATTTATGAATTACGTAATAGCTTTCAGTTTTCGTAGGATCATAAATACTGCAGGTAGAAAAATAGACAAGTTTTTTGTCAGTATTCTGGCTGATAACAGATTTCAGAAGTGAAGTTTCTCTCTCAAATTCAGACAGTTTCTTCTCAAGAGAATTGGAAACTCCTGACGCAAAGAAAACAACATCTTCTTTATCATAAAATTGTAAGGCATTTGCCATAATTCCATTACCTATAATCATAATTTTTTTTCATCATTTGTTATTTAAGACTTAAAAAAGGCAGGATACTTTTAAATTTAAATAATCCAGTTCTGTTTTTTCCAGTTCTTTTAACCCCCTAAGATTATCACACCTATAATCTGATTACACCAGATCAGCTTCTGGATAACCCGATTGTTTATAAAAAACTTTTTCCTTCTTTAAGAGATTGTTTTTTGTTATGAAGAATCATTTTCCAGTTCAATGAATGACAGATCTTAATTTTGATGTAATGCTCTTTAAGGGATTTCAGCCTGAATGTTAATAGAGATTTTATCATCATTTTACAAGAATTAATATATATTTCCCTTATCGACTGTTTATTATTAAAAGGATCTGAAAGCATCATAATTAATTTTCTTTCATAAAGCAGAGCGGTATTATCAAAATATTTATTTTCAGTTCTTTTTTCTCTGTCATGGAAGATAACTGCTTCCGGTACAACGCCTATTTTCAGATTATGAAATAATACCCTCTGACAGTAATTATCATCTTCTGCATAATGGTAAAATGAAGGACTGAAACCGCCAACCTTTTCAATACAACGTCTTGTCAACAACCAGGCAGCGGCATTTACAAAAGGTAATTCATACAGTGGCGCTAAATTTTGTAAAAATATATCCGAATATAATTTTTCACATTTTAAAGGAATGATGTAATTTGAAAAACTAAAGTCCAGCTCGGAGCCATTTCCATTAAGGTGCATCGGGCTCAGAATGCCGAAATCAGGATTTTTTTTTGCGATTTTAACCAAATAGTTAATAGTACCGGCTGTTATATAAACATCCTGATTCATTAAAAATATATAATCAAAACCCTGTTCGTACGCTTTTTTAATTCCGATATTATTTGCCTGTCCGAAACCTGAATTGGCAGGAAGCTTAATAAGCTCTACCTGTGGGAATTTTTGCTCAATGATAAGAATACTATCATCGGTAGAAGCATTATCAACGATAATAGTGTGCTCAATTAATCCTGCCTGATCAATGGATGATAAACAGCCATCAATCCATTTGGTGGAATTATAATTTACAATAATTATTTTAACCATTTTTCAACCTTTAATTTGAGTCTTTGTTTTTTTTAATTTTTCAATATCCTTCACAAAATTCATTAGACAGGGCCACTTTGCCTGTATAAACAGATTTATCTAAATAAATTGATTAAAAAGTCATATATCCTGTATAGTTTACTGTTGTATATATTCTCTAGTTTTTTTTCATAAAAGGTTTTTCTTTTTAAAAGTGAGATGTAGCTTGGGTAAAATTCATGAAAAAGAGCTTTGTGCTTTTCGTAAATCATTTGATAGATAATTTCTTTTTTATGATCATCCCTAAAAACATCATTGTTTCTTGAACTACCGGGATGAGATCTATAATTGAAAACCGGGTATTCTATTTTAATAACAGGAAGATTGCGATGAGAAGAAATAAGCTGTATCCAAAACTCCCAGTCTTCAAGACCATGTTTAAGTTTTTCGTCATACATTATACCCTGATCGAAATATTTTTTTGGAAACATGGAAGTACAAAATAATTTGTTTTGCAGTAATAATTCTTTGATACTGAATCTTTCCTCTACTTTTGATTTATTATTGATATGACCAAACATTATCGTATCTGAAAAAACAATCATTGTTTCCTTATTTTTAGTAAACACTTCTAACATTTTCTCTAGTGCCAAAGGGTTTAGCGTATCATCTGCATCAAGAGGCAAAATATAGTCTCCTGTTGCGTGCTTTATTCCATTGTTTCTGGCACAGGATACTCCTTTGTTCTTCTGGTATATATATCGTATTTTATGATTAATGAGTCTTTGAACGACCTCTGATGAATTATCTGTAGAGCCATCATCTATAATAATACATTCCCAATTTGTATAGGATTGAGCCATAATAGAGGCGATGCATTCTTCTAAATACAGAGCATGGTTAAAGCAGGGAACTATAATTGAAATTTTACTTATCATTCCTCAGGGTTTTTATTTTATACATAATTAGTAAGACCTAAAATATGTTCTTATTTATTATATTTATCCAATATACTTTTTAATGTATTCAAGTATCCGAAGCCATACTTTCTGTCTGGCTCCAGAATATTACCTTCTGCCCATTCATTCCATGATTTGATAATTAATAACTGTTCGGGATAATCATTTTTATCCTCAAGATAATCAATCGCTTTTTCAATCTGCTTTTCAAATAATTCCGGTGATGTATCAGTAAGTACAACTCCTCTATAGCCACTTCTGGGAGTGTTGTCCCAATTAGGTAGAATACATGGGTAAGTAGCAACATTACTTTCTACAAACTGTAGATCATTAACAATAGCTTTGGCATCCTGAGTCAGGACTTTCGGTTTAATTTTTTTCTTAAATCCGAGTAGCTCTGTTATTCTGTTTTTATAATATTGGTAATGGGAAATATATTCTCCTTTCTTAATATATGGGATCCATGCTTTCTGAAATGCATTGGATATTTTGCCGTCATACCCCATTGATTTTAAATCAGTATCATCACGGAGTTTATTGGATGCCATGATATATAAGTCATCAAATCCGTTCTTTTTTGCTAACTCCCTAAATTTTGAAATGTAGTGAGGATCTCCTTCATTTAAATGGTTCGGATGGTAAATTATAAAAAGAGGCTTATTGTCTACCTTGATATATCTTTCGTCTTTAAAGAATGGAAGAAGGTAGTTGAAATGATCTATTAAATCCTGTTCATCCGGATAGACTTGCTCTACCAGAATCTTCTCTGCAAGACCATGCCATATACCGGACCAGGTTTCGTTTGCCCAGCAGAAACAGAAAGGAAAATCTGGTTTTTTGGATGTAAGGACGTCATTAGCAATACGTTCCAGTAATTGTTTTCCGTTGCCAAACCAGTAATGATAGTAGATAAACCCATAAACTCCATGTTCTTTTGCAATCTGCGCCTGATGTTCTCTTACTTCCGGAACACGCAGGTCATAATATCCCAGATCTGCCGGATATATGGGTTGTTCGTGGCCGTTAAAAAGAGGTTTCGCTTTTGTGACATTGGTCCATTCTGTAAAACCTTTACACCACCATTCGTCATTTTCGGGAACAGGATGGTATTGAGGGAGGTAAAAAGCAAGGGGTTTTATTTTTTTCATCATTGTTTTTTAAAGTGTTTTAATAAGTCTTGCAGGAATCCCTGCGATGACTGAATTTTTCGGAAAACTTTTATTGACGACCGAGTTGGCCCCGATAATGCTGTTTTCGCCAATGGTAATGCCTGGAAGAATACATACGCCTTCACCTATCCATACATTGTCTTCGATAACGACAGGACCTTTAGAATATAAAGGTCTTTGTGCCGGGAAGTTTTCAAGGTCATTTACGGTTATATCTCCGTGGGAATGATCGGAGATATATATTCTGCTTGCCATAAGAACATTATTTCCGATAACAATCTTATTTATAGCTCCAATATGAACATCAGAATTGAAAATTACATCATCACCAATGGTTATTTCTGGAGTAAAAGTTTCTCCCATAAATCGATCCCAGGCTTCAAGCCTCAGATGATATAATGAACTGAAATTTTTACCTATTGAAATGTATTTTGGGTTTTTTATCCAATGCTCTTCCGGTAATATGGAATTTGCTCCGAAACTTTTAAAGCTTTTCTTTGCCCACTCATTTATTTTGTTTTGTGCATGCCTTTTATATGCACCAGAATTCAGTACATCAAATAAAAAATTGATAATATGTTTTTTTAATAAATTCATATTTATGATATTGTAATGATGCTTTTTTCGATTATCTTATAAAATAGCTGTTTATCAGTTCTATAATTCTATCCTGCTCAGTTTCCGATAATTCATAATAAAAGGGAAGCCTCAGAAGACAATCTGTAAAATGATCCGAATGAGGAATGTCCATTTCAGGGTTATCGGCTAGGAAAAAGTCGCTTTTATTTAAACTTAAATAATGGAATACGGGATGAATATCTTTTTCTTTTAAATACTGAATCACACGGGTTCTCTCTTCGTAATTGTTAAAAACAATATAGAACATATGAGCATTATTTGTTGCATAAGAAGGCAAGTCAGGTAATGAAATAAATCCTTTTTGCTGTAAAGAAATGAGCCCGGATTTGTATCTATTCCATATCTCTAATCTTTTTTTCTGGATAATCTCCAGATTTTCAAGCTGAGCATATAAAAAAGCAGAAATAATTTCGGATGGTAAAAATGATGAACCAAGATCTACCCAGCCATATTTATTAACTTCTCCCCGAAAGAATGCACTTCTGTTGGTGCCTTTTTCCCGAATGATCTCAGCACGGTTAAAATATTGGGAATCATTAATGACGAGCATTCCTCCTTCGCCCGCAATGATGTTTTTGGTCTCATGAAAAGAAAAAGCGGCAAAATGACCTATAGAGCCTAAAGCTTTTCTGGTTCCATCCGAAAATGTATAGTAGCTATCAATTGCCTGTGCTGCATCTTCCACTACAAATAAATTATATTTATGCGCAAGAGTCATAATTTTTTCCATATTACAGGCTATCCCTGCATAATGTACGGGCACTATCACTTTGGTTTTTTCGGTGATATGCTTTTCTATTTCTGTAGGATCTATATTAGGATTGTTTGGGTAAGAGTCTACAAAAACGATTTTGGCTCCACGAAGGGCAAAAGCATTGGCTGAAGAGACGAATGTATAGCTGGGCACAATTACCTCGTCACCCGGCTTTATATCACATAAAATAGCGGCCATTTCCAGTGCATCTGTACAGGATGTCGTCATCAGCACTTTCGGGAAGCCATATTTCTGTTCAAAAAAATTTTGGCATTTTTTTGTAAATATTCCGTCACCGGATATTTTACCGCTTTTTACCGCTTCTTCTATATACGAAAGCTCCTTGCCTATAATAAATGGCTTATTGAATGGGATCATATCTATCTTATAAATCTTGCAGGATTACCAACATACAATCCTGGTGTATCTAAATTTTTTATTACTACGGTGCCTCCTCCCAGTTGGGTTTTTTCTGAGATGTTTATATTGTCGATAATGGTGCTGTTGATCCCAAGAATGCAAAGTTCTGAGATATTTACAAAACCGGCGATGCTTACTGACGGAGATAAGAAGCAATGTTTGTTTATCACCGAATCATGGGCAACAGAGCATGAAATGTTGATCATGACATTGTCACCTATTTCAACATCCTGATCAATCATGCAATTAGGATATATAACAGTTCCCTGACCTATTTTGGCTGTCGGGTCAACGATACTTGTTGAGTGGATAAAAGTGTGGAAAGGGATTTTATTTTTAAAATTTTCAAAAAGTTGTTTCTTAAATTCTAAATGTTTATAACCAATGGCAATAATCAGCTCATCAAAAATATTCTGTTTAAAAAGCTCTTCAACATCATTGGTATTTCCTAATATTTGGATATTCTTTATGGTGTTTCCTTTTTCCTGAAAATCATCAAAAAAGCCAACAACTTTATGGTCTGTATCAGAATGTATGTGATACAGAATCTGCTGGCCTAAATGCCCTGAACCTATGATTGCGATCTGTTTCATAAATAATTAATAATATCTTTCATATTGCTTATTCTATCCGTAAAGTTGGAAAATATATGTTGTCTGTCAATTAATAAGGTTTTGAAACCCAGTTTTTTGGGAGGAATAATATCCAATTTTAAAGAGTCTCCGATATAAAGAACTTCTTCTGGATTCACATTTAACTTTTTTAGAGCTAATTCGTAAAACTCTAAAGAAGGCTTTCTATAATTTTCATTCTCAGAAATTATTATTTCAGAAAAGATGTTCCGGCCTATCAACTGATCAAGTATACTGCCTAAATTACTGTTGAAATTGGATAAAACGGCTTTTTCTATCGGAAGCTCATTCAATATGGATAAATCATCAAAAGCTTTCCATTCTAAATATGAACACGCAGTAAAAATCTCATTTAATATTTCTTCTGAAGGAATAATACCTAACGATAACAAAAGTTCTGTGTTGAAGTCTTTATAAAATTCTTTTGACGTTCTGTCGGGAAAGTTTATAATTTCCGATAAAAGCTTATGATGATACTGAAGTTTTGCTTCTTCAATTTCATATGAATACTTTGCCAGAACGCTTTGTATTTTATAATACAGGGTAGGTTTGTAAATTAGCGTATTGGCTGCATCAAAAAGAATTATTCGGGTTATTTTGTTCATTTAAAAAATATAATGTTGTGATGAATTGTCTTTTAATTCGCTAATATTACTGTTGTGAGGATAAATGATATCCAACATGATTCTTATGGCACTACCATCGGTAATATTTGGTTCAGAAGGGGGAATCTGATACAAATGCTCTTCTAAAGTATATTTCACGTCTTCGAAGCCAAAATTAGAACGGATAGAATTGGTTCCGGATATTCTGCAATTAATCTCAAAAGGAACAATTTCTCCGTTTTCCCTTACCATAGACTGAAGATTTGCGCTCCCTATAAAGTTATTGCAGGAAATCATTTTTTCTAAAATATCCTGAAGTTGCTTATCATACATCCGGTTTACAAAGCATTCATTTGTAGCACCGTTTTCCAATTTTCTTTCAAGAGTAATAAATCCATGTAAAGTTTTTTCTTTTGAAACATAAAAAGCGGTGGTAATCTCTCTCCCTGTTATTAATTCTTGCACAACGTAACTGTCATCAAAAGATTTGATATCAGAAGGATTGATGTGGATTCCTCTTGAACCTCTGCCTTCTCGGGGCTTTACAATATAATTTTCAAATTTTCCTTTTTCATAATCACCAGGCAGATATGACTGCGCAAAAGGGAGATTGTTTTTTTTATGATGCAGAAATGTTAAATACTTATCTAAATAATTTTTTGAAGTTTCTAGGCCGCTTACAACCACATTAGTCTTTAGCTTATTTTGGTATAAAGAAAGATAATAAACCTCATAATCCGTGGAAGGAATGATCAGGTCAATTTTTTCATTTTCTACAATGGCGTTAATGACGGATATATAATCCTCATCCATTGCATAAGGTACTTTATAGAAGGTATCACAAAGATAATTGCCGGCAGAAAAATCAGTGACGTTACAGCCAATAATCTTTATGGGAAATTGAGTTTTTTTAATGTTTCTCAAAATTCCCTGGCCAACATTTCCTCCGATCCCTGTAACTAAAACTATTTTCTTTTCCATTCAATTAATTCCTTTAATCCTTGTTTTATTGGTATAAATGCATGACTGCTGACACTGAGGTCATTTTCAAAATATTCTATAGATCTTGAAAAGTCTTTACCATGAAAGGTAATTTCACATCCTGTTAATTCCTTGATAAAGTCAGCAATTTCAAGATTCGTATAATTATCGGGTGATATTGCCAATATGATTTTATTTTTATTTTCAAGCGATAGTTTTTTTGCCAAACGAGCAACATCCTCTGCGTGAATATAGTTTTGCTTTCTGTCGCCTTTACCTAAAAGTTCAATTTTATTGTTTTCTATTGCGGAAATAACAATTTTTGGTAAAAAAGTATTTTCTTTCATGGATAAGCCATATATCGATGAAATTCTGAGAATAGCATATTTTGAACATTTTTCAACTATTTTTTCGGCAAAAAGCTTACTTAAGCCATATAATGATGACGGTGATGGAGTAGTACCGTTATTTATGGTGCCACTATGTATTCCATCATATATAGCAACGCTCGAAAAATACACTATTTTAGAATTCGCAAAATGTTCTGTAATGTTTTTAATGAGAAGAATGTTAATATTTAATATGTTATCCAGCTGTTCAGGATCATTGGATATCAACGCGCTTAAAATGTATACAACATCTTGATTCTGATCAATTTTTTTAAAATCAGAAAGTGGATGGTTTTTATCTGTCAATCGAGATGGCTGACTATGATAAACAATAGAAACATGATCTTCCGAATGTTGTTTTAGAAGATGGGCTGTAAGCAAACTGTTAGCTCCGAAAATTAATACCTTTTTCATCTTTTATTGTTCAAGAATTTGCTTGAAAATTTCTTCGGCATATTCGTAAGAAGAGAATTCTTCAACCTGCCTTACAGCATTTTTAGAAAAATTTTCATAATCATCTTTATTGAGTTCAAAGACTTTTCTTATTCCTTCTGCTAATTTTCTGCTGTCCATTACAGGAGCTTTATACCCGTTATAATCATCTATCACCATGTTGGTAAGAATTCCTGTATCAAAGCCTACTACAGGTGTTCCACAGGCGAGAGCTTCAGATACCATCATAGGGCCTGAATCTTCAATAGATGTGTTAATAAAAAGGTCAGCAGCCTGATATAATAAGGATAATAGTCTGTAATCTTTTATATAATCTATTTTCTGTTTTTTAAAGGTAACTCTGCCAAATTCTTCATTTACACTATTGGAAACCACCAAAAGCACTATTTTTTCTTTCTTTTGCATTGGCAGTTCTATGTCTAGCATTTCAAGCGCCTGAAGAAGATAAGAAAATCCTTTTCTTGGATCTTCCATATTTTGAGCTCCTGTTAAAATATAAAAGCAATCATTGGATAGAGAAAATACTTTTTTGGCAATGGATTTATTTTTACTGTTAAGTAGTTTTGTATCAATCAGGCTATTAATGTTATGAATTTTTTTCTGGCTTTTATATATTTTTGAATTTTGGGCTTGGAGTAAGGTTAGCCCTGAACCAGCGATAATTTGAAAATTGGCTTTTTGAGCATTTTCATATTTTCTTTCAAAATTATTTTTGGCTGTTATTTTTTCATGTTCTTTTGTAATTGCAGGGCAATACTTATCACATCCTTTGATGTAGCCTTCACATCCCCAGGAATAGTGGCATCCTCCTGTAAAATGATTCATATCTACCGTAATATTGTATATTTTCGCTTTGGTCGCATTATATATATTAAGCATATCTGTACTGTTGAGAAAATCAATTGTCATTCCTGTAAAGACAAAATCAGGTGTAAAACCTACAATTTTCAGCATACTTTCAATATGTATATTTTCTGATGCTTCATTTTTGCTCAAAAAGGAGTATTTCATATCTGTACTGATGACTTTTGATGGCTCTACAGGACTGATCTTATTTTTGATTTTATTCACAATTCTCATAACAAGATTGGCCTTCGCTGATGAAAGAGATAAATGCCTGTATTGCTTTATGAAATTTTCATTCTTTGTTTTATGCTTTACACACATGACGACATCATGTCCCATATTTTTGATAATATGGGCAACTTTATAAGCGGCTTCATATGCGCCATTTACATCACCTGTTGAAAGTATTAATATATTTTTTTTATCCATTGCTATTACATCCATATTACAGGGGGAGTTATAATGCCATTGTCTGTGTCTCCGGCAAGAAAATTTTCATGTCCTGTTTCGATGATATTAAGCTGGATACCTCCCTCTAAAACATCGTAAAGTTCTACTGAAGGGGTATCTATTGCCAAGGAAAGCAGATAAGTATTTGGGATTAATTTGCCGCCTTCTATTTTTACAGTAAAATTGTTTTCATTTTTTTCTTCGAAAACCTTTCTTGTAATGAATATTACATTTTCAAATTTATCTAAAATGGCAATATTTACTCTAATGCCTTTATTTACATCCCTGTTAATGAAGCTTATATCAAGATTAATATCTTCATTATGGCCAAACTCCGTTGTCTCTACAGATTTATTATTATATATCCTAACTCTTTTAATCTGGGCTTTTTTGCTAAGGTCTTCTATGTATCTAAATTCAATATTAGGGGACAGTTCATTGATAATATAATTTTCTAATACACTGTTGATGTCTCCCCGATGAGCTATCTTGCCGTTTTTCATCAATATTCCGGATGTGCAAAGCTGCTTCACGGCCGTCATGTTATGGCTTACAAAAAGTACGGTTCTTCCTTCTCCTTTCGTTACATTTCCCATTTTCCCCAGGCATTTTTTTTGAAACTCTGCATCTCCTACTGCCAGAACTTCATCTACAATTAGAATTTCAGATTCCAGATGTGCAGCAACTGCGAAAGCAAGGCGTACATACATCCCGGACGAATATCTTTTTACGGGAGTATCAATATATCTTTCCACTCCGGAGAAATCCACTATTTCATCAAATTTTCTACTAATCTCTTTTCGGGTCATTCCGAGGATGGCGCCGTTCAGAAATACATTCTCTCTGCCTGTCATTTCAGGATGGAAACCTGTTCCTACTTCTAACAGCGATGCAATTCGACCACAGGTATATATTTTTCCTGTTGTAGGTTTGGTGACTTTGCTTAATAATTTCAAAAGAGTAGATTTACCGGCACCGTTTCTTCCGATAATCCCTACAGCGTCGCCCTGCTCAATTTCAAAATTGATGTCCTGCAGAGACCATACATAGTCAGATTCACCTTGTACAGTTCTGTCATTTGCCTCGCCGATCTTTAGATAAGGATCTTCCTTTCCTCTGATTTTATACCACATACGGTTGAGGTCATGAGATAGAGTCCCGGTGCCTACCTGTCCTAATCTGTATTGTTTCGATATATTTTCTGCTTTTAAAGCCAGCATAATAATAGTATTGGGAATGTTAATAAATTTTTTTAAACGGTGTCCATAAAAGTTTTCTCCACCTTATTGAATATAAGGGTTCCCGCCATCAAAAGTAAAAGAATAATACATGTGCTTACTGCAAGCATTAGAGGAGAAAAGTCTCCTGTTCCCAGCCATGCATGTTTAAAACACTCAAAAATTCCTGTTAATGGATTGTAAAAAGCCAGCTTTTTAAAAAATCCGGGTAAGGATGACGTAGGATAGATTACAGGAGTTGCATACATGTACAGGCTCACTCCAAATACCAAAAGCATGCTGAGGTCTTTGTATTTTGTGGTCAGGGAAGAGAATATCATTCCTGTGCCTAATGCAAAAAACGCCATAAGAATAATAAGGAATGGTGTTGCCAGCATCCATATATTGGGATGAATTGCTCCCTTAAATAAATAATATATCCAGACCATAAGGAATAACAGAAACTGTACCCCGAAACGCATAAGATTTGAAATAACAATAGATACAGGCGTTACAAGTCTTGGGAAATATACTTTTCCGAAAATGCCTGCGTTTCCTACGAAAGTGGAAGATGTACCCAGAAGACACGAAGAAAAATAATTCCAGAGGGTGACCCCCGAAAGATAAAATAACAAAGGTGGTGCGCCATCTGTAGGCAGCCGTGCTATTTTGCCAAAAACAATGAGAAAAGTAATTGTCGTAAAGATAGGGTTTATAAAAAACCAGATGGGACCTAAAATTGTCTGTTTAAAACCAGATATGAAATCTCTTTTTACAAACATGTAAACGAGATCTTTGTAATTCCATACCTCTTTTAATTTTAAATCGAGCAGAGAATGCCGGGCTTCAATTATTTCGGTCCACTTTTTTTGTGGTTCATTCATTTGTGTTATGTTTATTGCAAATTTATATTATTTTCTTATATGTAGTATATTTATTCTTAAAAATTTATTATTAGGTTAAAAAAATTAAAGGTTATCTCCAATATGGGAACATATATTGTGAAAACCAATTTAAAATGCTGTTTTTGGTGTGGCTTATTCCGTTTATTTATTTACCAGCTGTTTTAAATACTCGCCGTAGCCGCTTTTTCCATATTTTACCGCTGTTTCCAACAGCTTTTCTTCATTGATGAATTTGTTTCTGAAGGCAATTTCTTCAATGCACCCGATTTTAAATCCCTGCCTTTTTTCAATTACCCGAACAAATTCCGAAGCATCATTCAGAGACTCAAAAGTTCCGGTATCAAGCCATGCAGTGCCTCTGTCTAAAACGCCTACTTCAAGCTTTCCTTTATTAAGATAAACGTTATTTACATCGGTGATTTCAAGTTCACCTCTAGTGGAAGGCTGTATGTTTTTTGCAATTTCAACAACCTCATTGTCATAAAAATATAATCCAGGAACAGCATAATTGGATTTTGGTTTCAGCGGTTTTTCTTCGATGGAAACCGCTTTAAAATCATCATCAAATTCTACCACTCCATACCGTTCAGGATCTGAAACGTGGTATGCGAAAACAACCCCGCCTTCCGGGTTGGTTTTATTTTTAAGCAAAGTTCCCATCTCGGAGCCATAGAAAATATTATCACCCAAAACCAATGCTGCTGAATCATTTCCGATGAACTTATCTCCCAGAATAAATGCCTGTGCCAGTCCGTCCGGGCTTGGCTGCACTACATATTGGATGTTACATCCTATTTGTGAACCGTCACCCAAAAGCTTGATAAAACCTTCCTGATCATGGGGTGTTGTAATAATCAGGATATCCTTTATCCCAGCTAATAATAAAGTAGACAGCGGGTAATAAATCATCGGCTTGTCATAAATAGGCATCAGTTGTTTACTGACTGCAATGGTAAGAGGATAAAGTCTGGTTCCTGAACCTCCTGCTAAAATAATACCTTTCATTGTATTGTGTTTAGTGATATTGTTTTTCGTAGTATTTCTGATAGTCTCCGCTTGTTACATTTTCCAGCCACTCTTTATTTTCCAGATACCAGTCGATGGTTTTGGCCAATCCTTCTTCAAAAGTTACCGACGGTTTCCACCCCAGATCTTTATTCAGTTTCGTAGCATCGATAGCATAGCGTTTATCGTGGCCCGGCCTGTCTTTTACAAACGTGATCAGCTTTTCAGAATAACCTTCCGGTCTGTTCAGTTTTGCATCCATTTGTCGGATAAGTTCTTTTACCAGATCAATATTCTGCCATTCGTTGAATCCTCCGATATTGTAGGTTTCTCCCGTTTTGGCTTCATTGAAAATCTGGTGGATTGCTTTTGCGTGATCAATTACAAAAAGCCAGTCTCTGGTATATTTACCGTCACCGTAAATTGGCAAAGGTTTTTCATTGATAATATTTGAGATACAAAGTGGAATAAGCTTTTCAGGAAAATGGTTGGGACCATAATTGTTTGAACAGTTTGATACGATAAAAGGCATTCCGTAGGTGTTTCCATAAGCTCTCACCAGATGGTCGGATGCTGCTTTTGAAGCTGAATAAGGAGACTGTGGATCGTACGGCGTTGTTTCTAAAAAGAATCCGGTTTCACCTAAACTTCCATACACTTCGTCGGTAGAAATATGATAAAAAAGATTTTTTCTTTGTTCATTCGGGAATCTTCCATGGGTGTGGTCGGGATTAAGTGTCCAGAATTCTTTACATAAATTTAAAAGATTCGCCGTACCGTTTACGTTGGTATTGATGAATGCCATCGGGTCCGTGATGCTTCTGTCTACATGGCTTTCTGCTGCCAGATGTACAACCGCATCAGGATTATATTTTTCAAAAACTGTTCTTAATTCTTCAGGATTGGTAATATCTGCTTTTTCGAAAACATAATTAGGCTCATTTTCAATATCCTTTAAGTTTTCAAGATTTCCTGCATAAGTAAGCGCATCCAGATTGATAATGTTAACCTCAGGATTATTTTTTACAAATTCTCTTACCACATGCGAACCGATGAATCCGGCACCGCCTGTAATGATTATATTTTTCATTTTTTTAATTTATAATGGTTTTGCGGCCAATGCTTTTATAATAGAATCCGTTTTGTTCGGGAATTTCCAAAGGATACATATTTCTTCCGTCAAAAACAGCTTTGTTTTTCATTTTTTTAGCCATGAGTTCAAAATTAGGATTTTTGAATTCGGGCCATTCTGTTGCGATGAATAAGGCATCTGCATTTTCCACTGCTTCATACATGGTTTTGGCAAAATGAATTTTATTCCCAAGAAGTTTTTTTACATTATTTTCTGCAACGGAATCATACGCAACAATTTTTGCGCCTTTTTGCAATAAAATGGAAATATTATCAAGTGAAGACGCCTCGCGGATGTCGTCGGTATTTGCTTTAAAAGCCAAGCCCCACATTGCAATTGTTTTTCCTTCAATGCTTCCGCCGAAATATTTTTCAATTTCTCCAACCAGGATTACTTTTTGTGCGGCATTCACTTTTTCAGTGGCCTCCAGAATCTGAAAGTCAAACTCTTCATTTTTTCCTGATTTTATCAGAGCCTTTACATCTTTTGGAAAACAGCTGCCACCATACCCGATCCCCGGAAACAGGAATCTGTGGCCTATTCTATCATCACTTCCCATTCCCAGACGAACTTTATCTACATCTGCTCCCACCTTTTCACAGTAGTTGGCAATTTCATTCATGAAGGTAATTTTTACGGCAAGAAATGAATTGGCTGCATATTTTGTGAGTTCGGATGATTTTTCATCCATAAATATAATAGGAATCCCGGTGTTGGTAAATGGCTGATAGATTTTTGCCATAATATCCTTTGCTTTTTCCGAACTGGAGCCTACAACCACTCTTGAAGGATTCATAGAATCTTCAACGGCAAAACCTTCTCTCAGGAACTCCGGATTGGAAACCACGTCAAAAGGAATTTGGGTTTTAGATTCAATAACCTCCCTTACTTTATCGGCAGTACCTACAGGAACGGTACTTTTATTTACAATAACTTTATAATCGGTCATCATGTCTCCGATATCGGAAGCAACTTTCAGAACGTAAGAAAGGTCTGCAGATCCGTCTTCTCCCGGCGGGGTTGGTAAAGCAAGGTAGATTACTTCGCTTTTGTCTAACGCTTTTTTTAAATTGGTTGTGAAAAATAATCTTTCGGACTGAATATTTCTTAAAAACATCTCCTCAAGATTCGGCTCATAAATGGGAACTATGCCGTTTTTCATCCCCTCAACTTTTTTTTCATCAATATCTACACAGTATACTGAATTTCCAAGTTCTGCTAAAGTCGTTCCTGTGACTAATCCTACATAACCTGTTCCTACAATAGTAATATTCAAAGTAAATGTATTTTTAAAATTAGTACAAAAGTAATAAAAATACCATCATGGTAATGTTTTAAATAATAATTAACTTATTGTATTGATAATAAGATATTTTGCATTTCTGAGAAATATTCGTATATTTGCATTGGATTTACGGAAAAAAATGGGAAGGCCTTCGGAAGAAAGCCTTTTTTCGTACGGGTAAATCATCATTTTAAATAACATATGGAGTTTAGAAAAAGAATTGAAGAATTATTAAATGATTTTCTGGAAACCAGAAAAGATTTATTTCTTATAGATCTGAAAATTTCTGCCGGAGATGATATTACAGTGATTTTGGATGGCGACAACGGAGTCTCTCTGCAGGATTGCCTTGATGCAAGCCGTGCAATAGAATTCAATATGGACCGTGAAGAACATGATTTCAGTCTTCAGGTAATGTCTGCCGGTCTGAGTGAGCCGCTTGCCACTCAGAGGCAGTTTGCCAAAAATATCGGAAGAGAGATTGAAGTTTTAATGAATGACTCTTCAAAAATTGAAGGGGAGCTGGTAAAAGCAGACGAAGAAAAGATTACACTTATCCTGCGGTATCGCAAACCAAAAGATATTGGTAAAGGTAAAGTAGATGTAGAGGAGGAAAAGGAAATTCCATACTCAGACATTAAAAAAGCATTAGTAACAATTAAATTTTAAAAGAAAAAAGAATACATGGACAATATAGCGTTGATTGAATCCTTTGGTGATTTTAAAGACGAAAAGGGAATCAGTAAGATTGATCTTATGGCAATTATTGAAGATTCACTGAAAACTCTTTTAAGAAAGAGATACGATTCGGATGATCATTTTGATGTGATTGTGAATCCTGATAAAGGAGATTTTCAGATATTTTTAAATAAAACCATTGTAGAAGACGAGATGTCTGAAGACGATGATCTTGAAATAGAAATTTCCGAAGCTAAAAAGATCGATCCAACATTTGAAGTAGGGGAAGATTTTACCATGGAAATTCCTGTTGCACAGCTGGGAAGAAGAAATATTCTTACCCTGAAGCAGATTTTGGCTACGAAATTGCAGGAGCACAACAATGCTATGCTGTATGAGCAGTTCAAAGACAGAATCGGAGAGATTGTTGTAGGAGAAATTCACCATATTCGCCACAAGCACGTAATTCTGCTTGATGATGAAGGAAATGAATTTATACTTCCCAAAGAAAATCAGATTCCTTCCGATTTCTTTAAAAAAGGAGAAAATATCAGAGCTATTGTAGAAACAGTAGATTTCAAAGGGTCAAAACCACAGATTATTATTTCCAGAACTGCACCTAAATTTCTTGAGAAATTATTAGAACTGGAAATTCCTGAAATCCAGGACGGAACGATTATTTTGAAAAAAGTAGTGAGAATTCCTGGTGAGAAAGCAAAAATTGCAGTAGATGCTTACGACGACAGAATTGATCCGGTAGGAGCTTGTGTAGGGGTGAAGGGATCAAGAATTCACGGTGTGGTAAGAGAATTGAGAAATGAAAATATCGATGTGATCCAGTGGTCTAAAAACCCTGAAATTTTGGTAAAGAGAGCTTTAGGAAATGTTACCATCAATAAAATTGACATCAACGAGGAACAACAGTATGCGTTAGTATACACTCCGGTTGAAGAGATTTCCAAAGTAATCGGAAAACAAGGTCAGAATATCAGACTTGCTTCTTGGCTGACAGGTTATGAGATCGATGTACACAGAGAAGCCAGTGAAGATGATGATGTTGAACTGAAAGAATTCAATGACGATATTGATCAGTGGATTATTGATGAATTCAAGAAAGTGGGTCTTACCACTGCAAAATCGGTTTTGGATAAAGAAACTGAAAGTTTATTGAATATGGTAGATCTTGAGGAGGAAACCATTGAAGAAGTGAAACGTATTCTGAGAGAAGAATTTGAAGATTAAGATTTGTAAATAAATTTTAATAAACAGTAAAAAAGAAATACTTTAATTTTAAGAATTAAAAAACAGTAAATAATATAGATGCCAAAAATTAGATTAAATAAAGCGGTTAAGGAATTCAACATTTCCATGTCCAGATTAGTAGAATTTTTACAGTCAAAAGGCATTGAGGTTGAAAGCAATCCTAACGCTCAATTAGAAGAAGCGGCATATTCTGCATTGGAGGCTGAGTTTGCCAAGGACGGCGAACAGCGCAAGGCTTCCCATGAGGTGGTGATCACAAAAGTTCCGGAAGAAAAACTGGAAATTGAAGAAAAGAAAACCCCTGAAGTAATAAGAGCTAAAGCTAATAAACCGGAAACTAAAATTTTAGGGAAAATAGACTTAGAGGCTAAAAAACCTGAAGTGGAAGAAACTCCTGCTCCAAAGCCGGAACCTGTGGCTGAAGAGAAAAAAGAAGTTGCTCCTGAAGTTAAAGCAACACCTGAAAAGCAGGAATTCAAAGTTCTGGATAAAATAGATTTGTCTCAGATCGAGTCCCGAAACAGACCCGTGAAAAAAGACAAACCGAAAACAGAAGATAAAAAAGAAGAGGAAAAACCTGTAGCTAAACCTGCAGAACCTGTAAAAGAAGTTCCGCAACCTGTTGCTGAAAAGCCTGTAGAAAAACCAGTTCAGGAAAAACCTACAGAACCTGCAAAAGCAGAGGAGGAATCCCAGGAACCTCAAAAAATTGAAACCGTTTACCAAAAGCTTGACGGACCTAAAATCGTTGGGGAAAAAATCGACTTAACGCAGTTTGCTCCTAAACAAGGCGCAGGTGCTAAAAAGAAGAGAAAAAGAATTGAGAAGCCGGGACAAAACCCACAAGGTGGAAACAATAACCAACAGGGAGGTAATAACCAGGGTCAGGGAAACCGTCCGCAAGGACAAGGCCAGGGTCAAGGTGGAAACCGTAACCAGGGTCAGGGTGGACAAGGCGGTAACCGTTTTGGAAACAATAACCAGGGTGGCGGACAAGGAAACCGTCCTCAGGGACAAGGTGGCCAAGGTGGAAACCGTTTTGGAAACAATAATCAAGGTGGTCAAAACCGTCCTCAAGGACAAGGCGGCCAAGGAGGAAACAGAGGTGGATTCAACAGAGGCGGACAAGGCGGAAACAGACCTGGTCAAAGAACGATGCCTGTTGAATTAACTGACGAACAAGTAAAAAACCAAATCAAGGAAACCCTTGAAAAACTTACGAATAAAGGAGGTAAATCCAAATCTGCAAAACACAGAAAAGATAAAAGGAACTTCCGTAGAGAGCAGGACGAACGTCAGCAGGAAATTGATGCAGCAGACAGAACATTAAAGGTAACTGAATTCATCACGGTTGGTGAATTGGCAAGTTTAATGAACGTGTCTCCTACAGAAGTAATCTCTGCATGTTTCTCATTAGGAGTTATGGTTACGATGAACCAGAGACTGGAAGCTGATACCTTATTATTAGTAGCAGACGAATTCGGTTATAAAATTGAATTCTCAGATGCTGATCTTGGAGAATCTGATGCAGAAGAGGAAATCGACTCTGAAGAAGATCTTCTTCCAAGAGCTCCGATTGTAACCGTAATGGGTCACGTTGACCACGGTAAAACATCTTTACTTGACTATATCAGAAAAACCAACGTAATTGCCGGTGAATCCGGAGGAATTACACAGCACATCGGTGCTTATAATGTGAAACTGGAAAACGGACAAAGAATTACATTCTTAGATACACCGGGTCACGAAGCGTTTACGGCGATGAGAGCGAGAGGTGCACAGGTTACTGATATTGCAATTATCGTAATTGCTGCTGATGATGATGTAATGCCTCAGACAAAAGAAGCAATCTCCCATGCACAGGCTGCAGGGGTGCCAATGATTATTGCCATCAACAAAGTTGATAAGCCGAATGCAAATCCTGATAATATCCGTCAGCAGCTTTCGGGGATGAATATCCTGGTAGAAGAATGGGGGGGAAATGTTCAGGCACAGGAAATTTCAGCTAAATTTGGTAACAATGTGGATGTATTGCTTGAGAAAGTTTTATTACAGGCCGAATTACTTGAATTAAAAGCAAATCCTGATCGTTCTGCAAACGGAGTTGTTATTGAAGCTTCTCTTGATAAGGGTAGAGGTTATGTGGCAACGATGTTGGTGCAAACCGGAACTTTAAGAGTTGGAGATTATGTAGTTGCAGGTAAAAATCACGGTAAAGTAAAAGCTTTGCTTGATGAAAGGGGTAAAAATCTTTCTGAAGCAGGTCCTTCCATTCCGGCAACTATTTTAGGTCTGGATGGAGCACCTACAGCAGGTGATAAATTCCGGGTTTATGCTGATGAAAGTGAGGGTAAAGCAATTGCCAACAAGAGAGAACAACTACAGAGAGAACTATCAATCAGAACTAAAAAACATACGACTCTTGAAGAATTAGGCAGACGTATTGCTCTAGGAGAATTCAAAGAATTGAATATTATCCTTAAAGGTGATGTGGACGGTTCGGTAGAAGCACTTTCTGACCAGTTACAGAGATTATCTACAGAAGAGATCAGTGTTAAAATTCTTCACTCAGGGGTTGGTCAGATCACAGAATCTGATATTAACTTAGCGGCAGCATCTGATGCGATTATTATCGGATTCAACGTAAGAGCCGGTGCTAATGCCAAAGATCTTGCAGACAGAGAAGAAATCGAGATCAGAACCTATTCTGTAATCTATAAAGCTATCGATGAGGTAAAAGAAGCAATGGAAGGAATGCTTTCTCCGGAAATTCAGGAGCAGGTAATCGGTAATGTAGAAATACGTGAAGTATTCAAAATTTCCAAAGTGGGAACTATTGCAGGATGTATGGTTCTTACAGGAAAAGTTACGAGACAGTCCAAAGTACGTTTACTGAGAGATGGTATTGTGAAATTCGATGGTGAGCTTGAAAGTTTAAAACGTTTCAAGGACGATGTGAAAGAAGTCACAAAAGGATACGAATGTGGATTAAATCTTAAAGGATATAATGACATAGAAACCGGTGATATTCTGGAGGTTTACGAAGAAGTAGCTGTTAAAAAGAAGCTAAAATAAAAATCACCCAATAGAGATAAAAAGCCCGCTTTTGAAAAAGAGCGGGCTTTTTTTATGTTAAATAAAATTTAGAATAGTTCTAAATAATTTTATTTCTCTTATCCTGGATGTGTTAAATTCCATTATAATAATGTTCATTTATTTTTAATCGGTAATCAATTATGTATTATTATCATTTGTGTTAATAAGTTGTTATCTTTGCGATATATGTAAAGATATTTAAAAAAAATATTAAATATTAAAATATTGCAGTTGTTAAAATTTATTAACATATTTGCAACCATAATATAAATATTGTTAATAATGAATGGTAAACTAAAAGTGCTAAGTGCAGGAGTATTGTTCTTCATAGGAGGGCAACTAACAATGGCACAATCAACCAAAAAGGTAACTGATACTGTTCCAAGGACTTCGGATATTGAAGAAGTAGTAGTATTAGGGTATAGTAAAACACAAACTAAACCACTAAACTCAACCGCTACGGTAACGATTTCTGGAGAAAGATTGGAAAACAGACCCAATGTTTCTTTTCTACAATCAATGCAGGGGGAGGTTGCTGGTCTTAGTGTAAGCTCTACTTCAGGATCTCCGGGTTCTGCAAAAATGGACCTTATTATTAGAGGGGTAAGTTCTATTACATCTCAATCTGATCCATTATATGTTATTGATGGTATGATTTCCAATGCAACTCAATTCCGTAACTTAAACCCTAATGATATTGAGAGTTCTTCTGTTCTTAAAGATGCTGCTGCAACATCAATCTATGGTAACAGAGGTGCGAATGGGGTAGTTATTATCAATACTAAAAGAGGAAGATACGGAAGCAGATTCGATATTTCATATAATACAACTATTGGAACAAGCTTCCTGCCGCAGACAAAATACGATATGGCAAGCTCTCAGGAGTTGCTAACGATTCAGAATCGTGCAGGAATCGGAATGGGTGCCGGTATGACGCCTCAAGAGATTGCTAATTACGGAATCAACACCAACTGGAGAAAACAGTTCTTCAGAACAGGTATTACTCAGAGTCATGACGTTCAGATCTCTGCAGGAGGACAAAACCTGAGCAACTATACATCTGTTGGATACATGCAGCAGGATGGTATTGTACCTACAACTGATTTCCAAAGATTTACATTAAGAAACAACTTAATGGGTAAATCAAAAGATAACAGATTTAATTACTCAGTAAATATCGGTTTAGGATATTCAAGAAGACATCAGTTGGAAGAAGAAACAAGAACAGATATTACTTCTAACGTAATCCAGAACCCGTTATTAGGTTCTATCGTAGGATTGCCGACGTTGGCGCCGGGTCTTTATGCTAATGGTCAGGATCTTTTGAATAACATTGGATCAGACTTCAGCAACGGTAACAACGTATACGTTTTACAGGATATCTTGAAAGGTACGCTTCCAAATAAGCTTACAGAAACCAGCATTATAACCAACGCTTCAGTATCTTATAAATTAACTGATGATTTAACAGTTAGTAACAGAACAGGGGTTGATTACAAGTATAACCAGAGAATTTTCGCAAGAGCTCCTTGGTCTTACCTGGCATTAGTTGTTGCAAACAGTAACGGTACTGAATTCGGTGGGGTTGAAGATAACATCAAATCAACAGACTTCACGATCAGTTCAATTACCAATTTGAATTATAAAAAGGCATTCGGAGATCATACGTTTGAAGTAGGTGCTTATTTAGATTACATGAAGGTTCACTATGAAGCAACTTCTTTACGTCAGAACGGATTAAACCCACTAAACTGGTCATTTGGAGCCGGTACAGGTTGGGTAGCATTTAACCCTGCGACACCAAATATTTACAATCCTTCTAACAGTGCTTCTAAAATCACTGCCGGAGCCTTGGCGTATTTTGGTACTTTTGATTATGACTATGCAAGCAAGTATGGTGTATCCGGAACAGTAAGAAGAGATGGTAGCTACCGTTTCGTAGGAGATAACAAATGGGCAACTTTCTGGTCAGTAGCAGGACGTTGGAATATTGATAAAGAAAACTTCATGCAAGGTTCTAATATCGATATGTTGAAGTTAAGAGCTTCTTACGGTACCAACGGTAATGCTAACGTAGTTGCTGCTACTTATGGATCAAACCCATTACTTGTTGGAACTAACCTTGTTAGAGATACAAATACAATTGGTTTAGGATATAACAACGTTAATGCCGTATACTACACAGGAACAATTGCAAACCCTGATATCCAGTGGGAAGAAATCAGCCAGTTCAACGTTGGTTTAGATTACATGTTCTTAAACAGAAGATTGGAAGGTAGTGTAGATTACTATAAGAAAATGACTGATAAGCTTTTCAACCCAATTAATATTTCTGCCATTACCAGTTTATATTCTATCAACGGTAATAACGGTAAACTTCAAAACGAAGGGGTTGAATTCAGTGTAAAATATCATTTATTAAGAAACTCAGATTTCAAATTGTCAGTATATGCTAACACTGCATATAACAAGAGTAAATTTACTGATTTGTTAAAAGATGACACTACAGGAAGTCTAAGAAACGTAGTAGGAGGACAACTTAGCGAGTGGTATATGGTTCCTTACGTAGGGGTAAACCAAAGTAATGGTAACTTATTGTTCTTAGATATCAACGGGAACGTTACTGAAACTCCTGATATCAACAGAGATGCAAGAGCAACCGGTAAAAACTACTTACCAAAATGGATCGGAGGTTTCGGTGTAAATTCATCTTATAAAGGATTTACTTTAGACGTACACTTCTCTTATCAGCAGGGAGCATACAAGTATGACAACCAGTTAGACTATGTATACGATGCAACTACTGTTGACGGATATAACGTATCCAGAGATCTATTGAATGCTTGGACAGCTACAAACACCAATACAAATGTACCTTCTTTATTTGCAACAAACTTTGCTTATAACGGAAACTCAGACAGATTCTTGAAGGATGCTTCATTTGTTAGATTGAAAAATGTTGTGTTAGGCTACAAAGTTCCTAGTGAAATGTTTACTAACAGCGGAATCAGAGGGGTTAGAGTATTCTTACAGGCTGAAAACTTGTTAACACTTACAAAATGGAAAGGATTTGATCCGGAACCAACTTTCGCAACTTCAACGTCAGTTTATCCTAACATGAAAACCGTTTCTTTAGGAGCTAATATTGACTTTTAATTAACAGTAATTAATAAAATTAAAATGAAAAATATTTTTTATAAATTTTTAACAGTATGTTTCGCTTGCACTGTTTTAGTATCATGTAAAGATGCTATTGACATTGTACAGGAAGGGGAGCTTAATGATGCGACTGTTTTTAAAACTACAGGAGATCTGGAGAAGTATTTACTGGGATCAGTATATACGAGTGTGGATATCACAAACCAGATTAAATTTTCTTCTGTTTTCACAGACGAATTAAAAGTAGGACCTAGTAATACAGGGCAGGATCAGGGACTTTACAGATATGTATTGACTCCGGGAGATGGATATGCAACAGCTATCTGGCAACAAAATTATACAAGTATCAACAGAGTAAACCGTTTAATAGAAGCTGCTCAGAAGATTACTCCTGCTGCTTCAGAAACGGCTCAGTATAATAACATCCTTGCAGAAGCAAGAACAATCAGAGCGCTTGCTTATTTGAACCTTGAGACTTATTTCTCTCCAAATATGGCTGATAATAATGCTACAGGGGTAATTTTAATCGACAGAGTTCCTCAAATTCAGGAGCAGTTACCAAGAAGCAATAATGGTGCTATCTGGTCTTTTGTTGAAGGTGACTTACAGTTTGCTGAAGCTAATTTAGCACCACCTTCATCACACAATTTCCCTTTCTTTGTAAGCAAAACATTGGTTAATGCGATCAGAGCAAGAATGTATTTATACAGAAAGAACTATACATTGGCTAAACAATATGCTCAAAATGTATTGTCTACTTCAGGGGTGTCATTAACAACTTCTACGCCGGTACCAACTGGAACTCCGGGAAGTGCAACATGGAATACTGCATTTTATGCAGCTGCTCCTACCAACCCATACAGAAGATTGTGGGCAGATCTTAATAACGGTGAAAATCTATTCACGTTAAGCAGACCGGTAAACGGAACTGGAGGTAATATTGCTGGTATTTATACTACCAATACTACGAACTTATCAGGTTCTCCACTATGGACTGTAGGATTAAATTTATTCAATGTACTTAATGTACCAAACCCTGCAATTGCCGGAACTTCAGCTGATATCAGAAGATATGCGTTTATTGATCCTACATCAGTACCTGCGCAAGGAGTTTATATTATTGACAAATATCCTGGTAAAACGAACGCTCCTTTGAGAAACGATATTAAAGTGTTCAGATTATCAGAAATGTATTTTATCCTTGCTGAATGTGAAGCACAGACTCCTGCGGGTTATGTAGCAGCTGCTAATTACATCAAAGCGGTAAGAGATGCAAGAAGATTTAATACTACTGCACCACTTCCGGTATATGCTACAAAAACAGATGCTCTTAGAGATATCTTAACAGAAAGACGTGCAGAACTTGCTTTTGAAGGTCACCGTTATATTGACTTAAAAAGACTTGGAGGTGAAGCAGGTGTAAGTATTGATAGAAATGCTAATGACGATTTCAATCCTAATACTCCACTTACTTTAAATATCACAGACTACAGATTTACATTGCCTATCCCGTCTGCTGAAATTTTAGGTAATCCATCTATTCAGCAAAACCCTGGGTATTAATCTTTAAAATAATAATGTTATGAAAAATCTTTCAAAAATAATATTTCTTTTTATAGCAGTCCTTTTTGCTTCTTGTAAAGAAGAAGAAGAGATGTACTATGACGGAGATTCATTTGTACAGTTTAATAAAGGAACAAGTTCAAGTGCTTTCGTAGTAGCAGGGACTAATTCATTAAACTATGATATTAACTACGGGGTTCTTAAAGGTGTTGAAGGAAGCCATCAGGTAAAACTGGTATTTGATCAGTCTAAATCAACTGCAGTATTAGGAACAGACTTCCAGATTGTAAATGGAACTGATGAGATTTCTAACGGTGAAACAATGGGTAAATTCGTTGTTAAACTTTTAGAAACAGGAGCAACTCAGAGTGGTAAGAAAGCTGTTTTCAGACTAGAATCTTCATCTCTTCCAGTTGCAGCATTTAATAATGAATTTACATTAAATGTTTCATTAACTTGTCCTATCTCTTATTTCGTTGGAGATTTCTCAAATACGGCAACATGGTGGAATGCAGGACCTGGTGGAGCATATGAGATTGTAGAAAATCCGGCAGTGGCTAACCAGCTTTTGGTTAAAGATTTCTGGGATTTCGGAATCGATTTAGTACTAAACTATAATCCAACTACGTATGTTGTTTCCGTTCCGGATCAAAGTACAGGATATCTTGTTCCACAGTATAACGGATATATATTTGCAAAACCATCTACTGATGCTACACAGGTTTCTACATTCAATCCTTGTACAAGACAGATGACATTGTATATTAATTACTATATCCAAGGAGTTGGATCTTATGGTAACCAAACAGAGAAATTTTCAGGATTGTAAAATTTGTTCCTAATTAATTAGGTAAATAATATAATTTAGAAATCATTCCCGGCTTGTCCGGGAATGATTTTTTTTTGTTTAAAAGCCTTTAATTTACATATTCTCCCGTTACAAACATTTGTCCCATGCTGTAGATGACTGATTTAATAGCTTCGTAATCTGTTGAATTTGTGTATGTGTAATTTTTCTGTACAGGTGTAAATATTTTATAGTACATTACGGTTCTATAAAATGAATTATCCTTCCTTCTGATCAGCTGAATATGTATAAAATCCTTCCAGCACATATACCTAAATTTAATCTATATTAAATGCATTTAGAGCTTCTATAAAACATTCTTATAATAATATTGATCCAGGTATTTATCATAAGTTGTATGACTTTTGGCTCTTTTTTAACTGCTTAAACTGATCTCTATAGATAAGACATAGATAAGTATACTGATCCATTATTTGGGTCTGTATAACATATTAAACAGAACTATAGTGCAATGATGTTTGTCACAAAAAAAAGACTGTCCGAAAGAGACAGTCTTTTTAAAAGAAAATTATTTCTTTTTATTCTTTTATGAATTTGAAACTTTTCTTTGTTCCGTTTTTAGTAGTATACGTAACAATATAATTTCCGGTTGTTAAACTGCTGATGTTTAGTTTATTGTTTACCAAAGCAGATCTTGATATAATTTTTCCGGAAATATCATGGATAGTTACCATTATGTTGTTTTCCTTTTCATTGATGTAAATGTAATCTTTGGCCGGATTTGGATAAAAGTTCACTTTTTCACCTTCTTTAACTTCACCAGTCCCTAAGGTAGAAAGGGTAGGTGCCGTTGCAATTAAAGAAAAATTCTGACTTCCATTTACCAGACTACCTTTGTGGGTAACCGTGATGGTATAGGTTCCTGATGGATTGTTAATATCAATTCTCTCGAAATTATCGGCGTTATTAGTACCGGTGTTGGTCGCAACGTCCGAAGGTGCAGACATCCCCTGCATTTTCCAAGGATAATAGGTAACACCGTCTTTAGTAATTTTTATATCCAAGTCATTTACCAGGTATTTTGTAGTTGGATCCACAGTGTTTGTATTAATCAACGTTGATTGAGGATCTGTCCAGGATATGGAAACCTTTAATGGGCCTGTGCCACTTGCTGTGATGCTTTTGGTATAAGTAGCCCCGTTGTTTAGAGAAAGTTCTTCTATTACACTTTTTGTAGAAGTGGTAGAGTTTTTGTCTCGTATGGCAATTGCTGCTCTTTCTGCATTTATTAAGCCCCATCCATACTCATAATCTGGCCCTTGCCATGCTCCTGCTTCGTCTGCAGTGTGCAAGATCAGCCCTTTTACGGTAGCAGATTTCATATAGCTTGAATACAGTTGATTATAATATTGTTGTAATAATAATACAACGCCTGTTACTCCGGGAGATGCCATAGACGTTCCAGACATGTATCCTAGAGCTGTATCTGATGTAAAAAGAGTAGAAGCCACATTAACTCCTTTCATGGAGATATCCGGCTTTATTCTTCCATCATCTGATGGTCCATAGCTGCTAAAAGTGGACATGATAACACTGGTTGCATTAACATAATTTGATACTTGCCCAACTGCCGCAACAGTCATAACATTTTTTGCATTTCCATGTCCGAATATCATATCATATCCTCCTTTAATTCCAAGCTGTGTCGATGCCGGAGCATCAATTTCGTTTCGGCTGTTTCCTGCTGAAACTACCGGAAGATAATAAGGATTGTTAAAACAGATTTCATCAAAAGTTCGAGCTCTGGAATCATAAGCACCAAAGAACCATAAACTACCCAAAGAACCAGTACCATACGAATGGTTGGAAACCAACAGGCCACCAGAAGCTTCGGAAAGGATTTCGGCAAAATCATTATCCCAGTCATAATTACGAACTGAAGCATTGAATGCTATTCCGCGAACATCAGCAACGATACCCTGTGCGCAAATTGTCCCGGTAACGTGAGTGGCATGATTTGCCATAGCAGCGCCATCCATATTAATAAGCTTTGAATTTCCACCTACCACGAACTCCTGATGGGTAGTGCGAGCGCTTCCTCCGTCCCAAACTCCTGCAACCATATTCTGTCCTTGAATGTTAATTCCAAGGCTTCCTCCGTTATAAAGCCTGGTAGCTCTGGCTGTAGTGGCGGCGCCTGAATTATCTGTTTGAGCGTAAATCAATTCTCCATTTGGTAAAACATCAATCAGTTCTTTGATTCCATCATTAGGCAGACTGATTTTTTTTGAAAATCCGGGATTTTGACTTAAATACCGAGACAGTCTAAGATCACGCTGAATTTTCTCATCTTTTATTTTTTTCTCTAATAGGGCATTAGCCTCTTTATTAGAATAAGTTGCAATTTTTTCTCGATCTTCTGTACTTTGAGCATGTACTAAAAAGAACGATGCTGAGGAAAATACATAAGCAAATAATAGTTTTCTACTTTTCATAGATTATGAAATTAAATTAAATGAGCTAATATATAATAAATTATGAATATATTTTACAGTTTTTTTAAAAATATGCGTATATATTATTTTATAGATAGCAATCTGTTAATTGATTTCGATTTTACATGGCAATAAATATTATTGTAATGAAAACTGATAATTATTCTTCTATTATAAAATGCAAGCGATATCTAATGCTAAATAATTTTCTCATATATAGATAGGCAAGCATATTATAACAATTTCATTTACGAAAAATATTGAAGTAAAGTTTTAATATGGCTGAGATTATTTTTAGATCCGTATAAATTTCTCTGATTTCAATTGAAGATATTATATGGATTTTAATAGCTATTTTAAATTTAGAATTATTCTAAATAATTTTTTTCCTAAAAATTAGTACACTCATAATTTTTTTTCATGAAAATTTTTTTCTTAAAAAATTATTATGGGTTGATATTTTGAATTAAAACATTGTATTTAGGTTAATTTAAAATACTGTAATTCAATTAGTTGTAACTTTATTTGGTTTGGTGATTTTAATATTTATTAACATATTTGTCCCATTAAATATTAAAATTTGTTAATATGAATGTGAAATTACGTGTATTAAGTGCAGGTGTTTTGTCCTTTATAGGAGGGCAGATGCTTTTGGCGCAAAAAACTAAAAAGGATACTATCCCCCAAGAAAAACAAATTGACGAGGTTGTGATTGTGGGCTACAAACAAACAACAAAGAAGAAAGCTGTTTCAGCTGTTTCAGCTGTTACGAACGAAACTATTGAAAAAAGACCCAATCCGAATCTTTTAAATGTTGTACAAGGGCAACTAGCAGGAGTTAATATTACGGCAAGTTCTGGTCAACCCGGTGCAAAGCCTGCAGTTGTAATAAGAGGGGTTGCTACTTATAATGGAAGTAGTGATCCACTATATGTAATAGATGGTTTTCCTTCCAACAGTGATAATTTTAGATCAATTAACTCTAATGATATTGAAAGTTTAGAAGTTTTGAAAGATGCTATTGCAATTTCTCAATATGGAAATAGGGGTACAAACGGAGTTATTGTTATTAAAACAAAAAAAGGAAGATTTGGAGAAGGTAAAACCAGTTTTAGGTATACTAATCAATTTGGCGTTGGATTTATGCAACAGCCGAAATATAGTTACATGAATGCAAAAGAGTTACTTAAAATAGAGCAACAATTTGGAGCAGGATTGGGTGCAAGCTTAACAGATGCGGAAATTAATTCTTGGAATATTGATACGGATTGGGTTAAATACTTTTTCAGACCTTCTATAATGCAATCACATGATTTAGCTATTCAGAGCTCAGGTGAAAAAATAAATTCATACACTTCATTAGGTTATTTGGAACAGGATGGTATTTTGAGAACGACAGGTCTTAAAAGGTTTACGGTAAGAAATAATATCAATGGAAAATCAATAGATAATCGTTTTAGATATCAGATTAATACTTCAGTTGGTTTTTCTAAAAATAACGAAGCAACAAGTTTAGGATCTGGAGCAATTAACAGAAATTATGTAACGGGTGCATTTCTAGGGGCTCCATATTTAAATCCAAATGATTATGCAGGTTCTGAATGGACCTATGATTTCTATAATAATTCGCCAGGATTATCAGCAACACCTTTTATGCTGATAGATAAATTAAATACTTATGATAACCTAACTGATGAAACAAGAGTAGATGTAGCAACAGAGTTTTCATATGATATAATGAAAGATTTAGTACTTAGAACAAGATTAAATGGACAATATTTAAGTACTAGATTCTATCAGTCTGAATACCCAGATTCTTTTAATGGATTGTTATTTTCCTCTACGCCAGGTATATCTTCTACTAAAGGGGGAAATTTTAACGGATTTGAAGATATTAATAATAGAAGAGAATTCATTTATAATAATCTATGGCAGTTAGACTATAACAAAAAATTAGGAGATCATACGATTGGTGTTAGTGGTAATTTTGAATATAACTACTCTACTGTTGAAGCAAATAATACAAGACAAAGAGGATTAGATCCAAAAACATTTATTCCAAATACTGGAGCAGGCTATGTTGCGGATGTTACTGCAAATGATTTTTATGGTCCCACAACAACAGCCACAAGGTTAAGAAGGACACTTATTTCATACTTTGCAATTGCAGATTATGATTTTGCCGGCAAATATGGCTTGATGGCTACTATTAGAAGAGATGGATCCAATAGATTTAGTGATAGCAAACAATGGGGTACTTTTTGGTCTGTTGGGGCAAGATGGAATATTAATGAGGAATCTTTTATGAAGGAGGTTGACTGGATAAACCTTTTGAAAATAAGAGGTTCTTATGGAGTTACTGGAAATGAGAGACTTGTAGACGGAACAATTTATGCAGGATTGATTCCTCCTGCTTATCTAGATACCTATGCAATTACAAATAATACATACAATGGGGGACAAGGATATGCTTTGAACTTAGGATATCCGGATTTGCAATGGGAACCTACAAAGCAGTATAATATAGGATTAGATTTTGAATTGTTGAAGAATAGATTGAGAGGGACATTTGAATATTATAATAGAAAGACTGAAAAGCTCTTTATTGATGCTCCTATTACTTCTGCATCTGGTAATAGTGTATTAACAAGAAATTCGGAAGCTACAATTACTAACAAAGGATATGAGATAAACATAGCGTATGATCTGATTAAGAATAATGATTTTACTTTAACATTACGAGGAAATGGGGCTTATAATAAGAATGTCGTAGATGGTATTGTGGCAAATGATGGTAAGTTATTCTTTACTGATGGTGCAGGTTATACATACGTAACTCAAAATGGGGGGTCTTTATACGAGCCATTTGTATATAATTATGTAGGTGTTAATTCAACAAATGGAAATTTGTTATTTAAAGATATTAATGGCAATGTTACAGAAAATCCATTAGCATCCGACAGATCTGCACAAGGTAAAAACAGATATCCTCGCTATACTGGTGGCTTCGGATTTGACGTAAGTTATAAAGGTTTTTTTGCATCCACAACATTTACATACGCATTTAAAGTTTGGAGATTTGATGTTGATGAAGAGAATCTATATGATGTGGGTAATATTGGGCAATATGTTGTAGGTACTGATTTACAAAATGCATGGACTACACCTGGGCAAATTACAGATATACCCTCACTAAATGCAACAAACTATGCTGCTGCTGCTAATTCTGATAGATTTTTAAGAGATGCATCTTATATACGACTTAGAAATGCTCAAATAGGGTACAGATTACCAAAATCTTTTCTTTCGGGAACCTTTATAAAAGATATGAGTATCACGTTACAGGGAGAGAATCTATTTAATATCACTAAATGGAAAGGCTATGATCCTGAAAGCTCTAGATTATCAGATTATTATCAATATCCTACTGCAAGATTATTCACTTTGGGATTTGATGTTAAATTTTAATAATATTAATTAAATAAGATGAAAAAGATATTTTTTTATATTTCAATAACCATCATTGGTTTAAATTCTTGTGCAACTGATGATAAACTTGAACCATTTACACCAGGAGCTGTTACAGAAGATGTAGCAATACAGAGCAGTACGGATGTGCAAAGGTTAATTAATTCTTCCATGAACTTGATGATGAATCGAGATGAATATTCTTTCGTTTCAATTTTTACGGATGAAGCTGCATTAGGTTCCAATAATGGAGGGCAAGGAAGGACTGGTTCTGATGGATATTTTGTTTTTGCTTTAAATCCATCTTCATCTGCACCAGATAATATATGGGATGCAAACTATTTTGCACTGGCAAGAGTTAATAGAGTAATTGAAAATGTGGATAAAGTGGTAGCTTTATCTGCGGCTGATCAACAGGTTTTAAATAGAAGCAAGGCTGAAGCTTATGTATTAAGAGCATTGGCGCATCTTAAAATTATGGCATATTTTTCTCCTAATCTAAAAGATGACAATGCTTTAGCTGGTATTTTAGCGGACAAAGTGATTGCCACCACCGAAACTCCAAACAGGGCTACTAACGCTCAATTCTATTCTTTAATACACTCAGATTTAAATACTGCACTTTCAATTTATTCAACAAATACTGCTACAGCATATTCTAATGCTTCGTGGTATCCATCTGCAAATTTAGCTAGAGCTTTAAAAGCTAGGGCTTATGCCTATAAAGGCGATTATACAAATGCAGAAATCTGGGCAGATCAGGTTATTAGTTCATCCGGAATTAGTTTAGCTACAGCTGCTCAGTTAACTACTGTTTATCATACAAACACTTCCAGTGGTAATACAGAAGTGATATTTAAATTAAGAAGAACTGCTCAACAGAATTCTCAAGCTACAAATCTTCATAATGGTTGGGTTTCTGTTGCTAATGCTAGGAATGGTTCACCTTTCTATGAAGTCAGTAGAAGTTTATATCAGTTTTTAATAGCGACGCCAAATGATGCGAGATTAGGTATAATTGTAAGACCCAATACCTCAACGCTAGGTTCTTTGATAGATGCTAATCCTACCGCTTCTGCGGATATTAGAAATACAGATATTTTAGTTCCGTTTAAAGCAGGAGGAGCTTCTGCCAGTACAGCAACAAGCGGATTTAATCCGGATTTTATACAGATAAGGTTGTCTGAAATGTATTTTATAAAGGCAGAAGCAAGAGCCAATGCAAATGATTTTACAGGCGTTAAAAATGCATTACAAACAGTTGTTAATAATAGATTTACCACCGCTCCTGTTGTTCCGATACCGACTTCACAAACGCAAGCCTTCAAAGCTATTTTAGATGAGCGTAGAAAGGATTTAGCTTTTGAAGGGCATAGATTTATTGATTTGAAACGTCTTTATTCATTAGCTGGTGTGTCACAATTTGATAGAAGTATTCTAGATTATGGTTCGCAATATTGGAATGTTCCGGGCGCAGACCCAGCAAACTTTCCTTTTGCAGGCAATAATAAATGGGCATTGCCAATCCCTCAAGGTGAGTTAAATGCAAATAGCAATATCCAACAAAACCCCGGCTATTAATATCATTTTAATACGATTATTCTTTTTTGACCCGTACTTTAAGTGCGGGTTTTTTATTCCCCATTATTTCTTATTTTTGCCTTACCAAATCTGCACTTGCATTTTTGTATAAAAATCAACACATGAAGTATATACTTTCAATCATACTCTTCTTCAGCCTTACCATAAACGCTCAGGTCAAAAATAAGACCGATGCAAACCAGCTTTCTAAGAATGGAGAAGATACCCTGGTCATTGATTCAGGAACAAAAGATTCCCTAAAAATATTTAAGCCTACCATCAATGATTATTTATATCAGACACAATTTGCAGAAAAAAAAGTATTTGATACGGTAATGACTTTTGACAAAACCTATATCTTTTCGCAATACAACAACAGGGACAACTTCGGAAGAGTTCAGGTTGCTAATATTGGAGCGGGATTCAACCCACTCTCTTATGAGCTAAATGCTGAACAAAACCTGGCACTTTTACCAACCAACAAGTCTTATGGTATACTGGGCATTAATGATATTCACTATTACGATGTAAAAACCCCCACAGCAACATTCATTTACCATAATGCCATGAAAAACGGGGCGGCTCTAAAATCTACCTATACTCAGAATATCGGGAAAAGATTTAATTTTTCTTTGGAATATAGTGGGTTAAGATCTCAGGGAGTATATAGGAACTCCCTGGCTTCCAATAACAATACCCTGTTTACCGGCCACTATGTTTCCAAAAGCGGAAATTATGAATTGTTTGCCCATTATCTCCATCAGAATGTTAATAACCAGGAAAATGGGGGGATTGCAGTAGACAGCCTTTTCCAGAATGGCAACAGTGACTCCAGAAACAGACAGAATATGCAGGTAAATCTGGCATCCTCCAGTTCTCAGTTTTCGCACCGCAGATATTATCTGACGCATCAGTTTGCCCCTTTTAATTCTGAGAAAATTCCTTTTAAAATTAGACATACCATTTCTCATCAGGGAAATAAGTACTACTATACCCAGAACACGCCGGAAGCATTTTGGTATGAGGCGCCACAACAGCTTGTTGCAGACGGTCCTTTGTCTTCAAAAAAATATTCAGATAATTTCAGCAATACAGTAAGCTTGGTTTGGGATAATGAAAAATTTAAGCTTGATGCGGGAGTCCGGTATCAAATGCTGAAGTTAGGTTCAAGCCAGGTCGTTCTGCCTTTGCTCGAAATTCCTACGGAAATCAAAGAAAACAGGATTGGGGCTGTAGGAAATTTGCAGATCAGGTTGTTTGATAAATTTCAGCTCAATTCATTTTTGGAATTTTCCAACGGAACCCAGTTTGGAAGTTATCTGAGAACGGCAAACAGTCTGAAATTCGAGCCGGTAAAAGATTATTTTGTTAATGCAAAACTTAATTTTCAAACAGCATACCCCTCGTTTAATTATCTTCTGAATACTTCAATTTATAATAATTTCAATTACTATTTTCAGGATGCAAAAAACCAGACGGTAATGGAAGCCGGCGGAAGTCTCAATCTGAAATGGTTCAAAACCGAATTATTTGCCAATTATTTCAGAATTGAAAACTACACTTATTTTGATATGGCAGCGATGCCTAAGCAAAGCGGAAGCTCCGTGAATATTTCCCAGATCGGAGGTGATGCAACATTCAGCTACCGAAATTTTCATTTAAATACAAGATTGCAGTTCCAGAACGTGCTCACAAACAAAGATCTTCTGCCGTTGCCGGGATTTATCGGACGTGCCAATTTCTTTTATCAGGCGAAAGCATTTAAAAATGCAGCCGAAATACAGACCGGTATAAAAGTCTATTATTTCTCAAAATTTGCGTCCAGAGAATATTTCCCGATTCTTAATGAATATATTCTGCCGGGAGCAGGCTCTTTTTCGATTGGTGGACAGCCAATTGCTGACCTTTATTTTAATATGAAAGTTAAAAAAATGTTCTTTTTCATCGAAGGCCAGCAAATAGGAACCGTAATTTCACATAATAAAGCATATGCATTCCCAAGTTATCCAACTTATGATTTCAGGTTGAATATCGGGATAGTATGGTATTTGTTCAACTAAAATTCAGTCAGGTTGAAAACAATTAACAAAATATCTTTTCAGGATATCGTCAGTATCCCGAAATTGGTAAAGGATTTTTTAAATCACAATATTGAAGGTTTTGAAGAGAATACATTTTCTTTATCTCACTTTGAAAAGAAGATCCATGAAAAACAGAGCTCCTTTACTTCAGGGCAAAGAGAAATTCTTGTTGCAGCATTGGAAAAACAGCTTTCAGATCTTACTCTTTCACCGAAGCAAAAACAAAATATAGAGAGTCTAAGGCATACAAAAACATTTACAATTACCACAGGACATCAGCTGAATCTCTTTTCAGGACCTGTTTTTTTTGTGTATAAAATTTTGCAGACTATTAAAACTTGCTCTTTTTTAAAAGACAGTTTTCCGGAATTCAATTTCGTTCCTGTATATTGGATGGCTTCAGAAGATCACGATTTTGCAGAAATCAATCATTTTAAAACGGAGAACAACTATTATGAAATTAATGAAAAATCCGGTGGAGCGGTAGGAAGAATTCCTTTAAGTGATACGTTTTTCATTTCAGAATTTGAGAAAGAATTCAAAGACTTTGTTTTTGGAACCGAATTGATTTTAATGCTGAAAGAAGCCTATAAAGCAGGCAATACTTTAACACAGGCTATTCAGATATTGGTCAATCGCCTGTTTTCAGAATTTGGCCTGCTGATCCTTGACGGAGATTCGAAGGAGCTGAAGACACAAATGAAAGAAACATTTAAAGATGAGCTTTTGAATTTCAGTTTGTATAAAGAATCAAAGGAAAAAATAGATTTCTTAACTGAAAAATACGGTAAAGTTCAGGTCAATCCCCGGGAAATTAATCTTTTCTATCTTACAGATACCAGAGATAGGATTGATTTTGACGGGAATCAATATATCATTGTTGATAAAAATAGAACGTTTACAAAAGAAGAAATTCTCGAAGAACTTGAAAATAACCCGGAGAAATTCAGCCCAAATGCGGTAATGCGTCCCGTTTATCAGGAAACGATTTTGCCCAATCTTGCTTACATCGGAGGTAATGCTGAAATCATGTACTGGCTGGAACTGAAGGATTATTTCAAAAAAATTAATCTGCCGTTTCCAATCCTGATTCCAAGGAATTCAATGTTATTTCTAAACCAAAAGACATTAGGGAAAATTGAAAAGCTTGCATTAAAAACAGAAGATTTTTTTCAGAATTTTACGGCAATTACCAACAATAAAATCTTAGATGATAATAAGATCTTAAGATTTCTGGAAGAAAAAGAAAGCCAGCTAATGCTTCAGTTTTCAGACTTGAAAGCAGTTGCGGAAACCACCGAAAAGTCTTTTGGAAATATGGTAAAAGCAGAAGAAGTGCGCCAGATGAAATCTTTTAAAAGAATGAAAAAAAGACTCCTTCATGCTGAAAAAATTAAGCAGAGAGAAATGCTTGAAAGACTCGAAAATCTGTTTCTGGATGTACATCCTTCCAAAAACTGGCAGGAAAGAGTATATAATTTCAGTGTCTTTTTTGCAGATCACGGCAATGCATGGCTTGAGACTTGTTTAGAAGAAATGCAAATTGACGAGTCTAAATTAATAATTCTTGCCATTTAATTTTAAAGAAGTATTTTTGTAAATATAATGATCCAATATGATAAAGAGGTTTTTTATTCTGTCCAGTTTATGCATGGTTTTGGGGGTGTCTGCTCAGAAATCGCACACCGTTGTAAAAGGCGATACTCCTTATAATATTGCTAAAAAATACGGACTTACTGTTGATGAATTGCTGAAGCTTAATCCTTCTGTAAAGGATGGTAAGATCGCAATCGGAGAAGTTTTAACGGTTAAAAACGATAAAACGGGATCTTCATCAAAAATGAATGTTCCTACAAAACCTGCCGCTGGCGGACAGCTGGGGAAAATTGTTCTACAGCCGAAACAGACCATTTACGGAATTACAAAACAATACAGGATTTCAGAAACCGATCTCAGAAAACTGAATCCCGATCTTGAATCTCATATGAAGATCGGTGATGAAATTACCCTGCCTCTTGAAAGTATAAAAAAATACGGAACCGGCCAGCAGACCACAGCTTCTGCTTCAATAGCGAAATCTGATGAAAAGACAGTGGAAAAACCTGCTGTTACAGTTTCAGAAGGGGAATATACTGTTCAGCAGAAAGATAATTATTATAAAATTGCTAAGCAGTTCAATCTTACCAGAGAAGAGCTTTTCGCCTTAAATCCGGGACTTGAAGAGAAAGGTCTGAAACCTGGCGAGAAAATTTTAGTTAAAAAATCAGGAAACGGAAATGCATCCGGTGCAGATGTTTTTGAAGAAACAAAAAATTCAAAAGCAAAAATGGATTCCGGAAACGAAATCTCCTCAAAAAACAGCACTACTGCCGCTGATGATTATGTGACCTACACTGTCCAACAGGGAGATACGGTATTTTCTATTGTCAATAAATTCGGAATCTCTATTGATGAATTAATTGCATTAAATCCTGAATTATCCCGTGGATTAAAAGCAGGAATGGTTTTAAAAATTAAAAAGCTTGATCCTGCGTATGTGAAGAAAAACGGAGATGCATTAAGCGTTGTCGTAATGTTACCTTTCGGATACAGTACCGGAGAAACCCAATACAGAACAATGGCTCTTGACTTCCTTACCGGAGCAAAACTTGCCATTGAAAGAAATGCCGGAAACGGGCAAAAATTGGATGTGAAAATCGTAGATTCCGGAAATGAAGCATCTTTCAGGAATTCATTGACACAGATAAATCCGGATAATACCGATCTTATTATCGGCCCATTCTTTAAGTCGAATGTGGTAGATGTCCTTGACTTTACAAAAAATCAAAAAATTCCGATTGTAGCGCCTTTTGCCAATTCTCCGGAATTATACAATTACAGCAATCTTATTATCATTGAGACAAACGATCAGACCTATGCTGATAAAATTGTAGAAGAGGTTAAAGCCGCTTATTCTGATCAGAAAATATATGTCCTTGCTGATTCTAAAAAGGAAAATGCCAACTACATAAAAGCAGGCCTTGAGAAAATGTTGAAGAACCCTAACGTTACTATTGTAACTTCCGCTTCGGATATTCAGCTTGACCAGAATATGATGACCGGACAGTCGGCTCCCGTAATTGCTATTCTTGCAAGTGAAAACGATGCAACCGGTGAAGCTTTTGCCAACAGGGTTATTGCATTGTCTAAAGAAGTTCAGGGCGTAAAAGCGTTCAGTATGCATTCTGTTCCTGCATTTGAGAAAAAAGTAGATGATCTCGCTCTGGCAAACCTGGTTTATCTCATGGACAGAAAAATCAATACGGAAGGAAATTTTGAAAAGGAAATTCTGGCAGCCTATAAAAGCAAATATTGCAAAACGCCTCCAAAATATGCCATCATCGGTTTTGATGTCGTTAACGATATGCTGACCCGTGAAAACAAAAAAGGTGAGATTTTTAAACAAATAAATAAAGTTCAGACACAGCTGGCGACCAAGTTTGAGTTTGTGAAATCAAAAGCAAACGGAGCTTATGTGAATACGGGATATCGTGTCATCAGACTGGTTCCGTAAATCATCTGATTACTTCTGGAGAATATTATTAACATTATATTTATATTTGCAAAAATATTTAAATTAATAGATGAAAGCACTTGTGTTTCCCGGGCAGGGTTCTCAGTTCGTAGGAATGGGAAAAGAATTGTATGATTCTAGAAAAGACATCAAAGATCTGATGGAATCTGCCAACGAAATTTTAGGATTCGATATCCTTTCTATCATGTTCAGCGGAACGGATGATGATCTTAAGAAAACCGAAGTTACCCAACCCTCAATTTTTATACATTCCGTAGCTGCATTAAAAGCAGTGAACGGTCTTGGAGCAGAAATGGTTGCAGGGCACTCCTTAGGAGAGTTTTCCGCATTGGTTGCCAATGGTGTTTTATCTTTTGACGACGGTTTGAAACTGGTTTCTGAAAGAGCAAAAGCCATGCAGGCAGCTTGTGATGCCAATCCGAGTTCTATGGCTGCAATCCTTGGTCTTGAAGATGCCAAAGTAGAAGAAATATGTTCCCAGATCAACGGGATCGTTGTGCCTGCCAATTACAATTGTCCCGGACAATTGGTGATCTCAGGTGAAACAGCATCCGTTGAAGAAGCATGTGCAAAATTAAAAGAAGCAGGAGCAAAAAGAGCATTATTATTGCCTGTAAACGGAGCTTTCCACTCTCCTTTGATGCAGCCTGCACAAGAAAGGCTTGCCGCTGCGATTGAGCAGACAAAATTCAGAAAAGCCACCATTCCTGTGTATCAGAATATTACTACAACAGCAGTTTCTGATCCGGATGAAATTAAGAAAAACCTGATTGCGCAGCTTACAGGTCCCGTAAAATGGACACAGTCGGTACAGCATATGATTAAAGATGGTGCCACTAACTTTGTAGAAGTAGGCCCGGGAAAAACGTTGCAGGGACTGATCAAAAAAATAGACAGCACTGTTGATGTTGCGTCTGCAGTCTAAAAAATACAATCATGGGCGAGATATTTTCACCGGGAAAGCTGATGCTTACTTCAGAATATTTCGCAATGGACGGAGCTCTTGTCTTAGCGGTACCTACCAGGCTGGGACAAGAGTTTTCTTTTAAAGAAGAAAAAGATGGGAAATGCCTTGTTTTCTGGGAAGCTTACCATCAGAACAAACCTTGGTTAAAAGCGGTCATCGATTATAAAAACTGGCAGATCGTGGAAACCAATATTCCCGCAAGTGCTGAATTCATTTTAAAAACATTAAAAAATGTTCAGTTACTTTCTCAAACTAAATTTAAAAGTAATTTTACCTATTACCTTACAACGAATCTTCAGTTTCCGGCAAACTACGGACTGGGAAGCAGTTCTACTTTAATGAACAACCTTGCCGAATGGGCGGGTATAAATCCTTTTACCTTAAATACGATAAGTCTTGGCGGAAGCGGTTATGATATTGCCGTGGCAAAAGAGAGATCTGCGGTGCTTTATCAGAATAAACCGGAGATAAAATATGAAAAGGTAAATTTCAATCCTTCATTTAAAAATGAGCTTATTTTTATTCATCTGAATCAGAAGCAGGACAGCCGGGAAGGAATCGATTTATACAAGTCAAAAAATAAGTCACAAAAACTCGTTGATGAATTTTCGGATCTCACAAGAAAAATTTTGTTATGCAAAGAATTGGAAAATTTTTCTGAACTAATGTTGATTCATGAGCAAAAAATATCGGATTTTCTTGAAATTCCTGCAGTTAAAGGCCGTTTTTTCGCAGATTGTCCTGTTTTTGTTAAAAGTTTGGGCGCATGGGGCGGAGATTTTGTAATGAGCTCAAAATTTGACGGCTTTAAGGACTATTTTTGGGGAAAAGATTTTAACACTATTTTTGAATGGTCGGATATAATAAGCTTGTAATCAATGGATTATAAAGTTGTTTTTTTATTTGCCATTCTGACTTATATCATTATATTTAAACCACTTTTAACAATTAATTAATATTAATTTTGTTAAACCCAAAAAAGAAATAGAAAATATAAGTAAAATGAAAAACGCTAAAATCATCCAGGATTTAGAAAAATTAGGGATTAAAGGAAACTATGAAGTCGTTTACAATCCTTCTTACGAAGAATTGTATCAGGCGGAAGTTTCTCCTGAAAATCAGGGCTTTGAGAAAGCTGAGCTTACGGAATCTGGTGCAGTATCAGTAAAAACAGGAATTTTCACAGGTCGTTCACCTAAAGACAGATACATTGTTCAGGATGATGTTACGAGAGATACAATTTTCTGGGACGGTAAAGTAAACCTGCCAACAACACCGGGAATTTTTCAGTCTTGTAAAGAATTAGTGCTCGATCAGCTTTCAACCTCCAAAAAAATCTATGTGGTGGATGCTTTTTGCGGAACCAATGCAGATACTAGGTTAAAAGTGAGATTCATTATGGAAGTGGCGTGGCAGGCACATTTCGTTACGAATATGTTTATCCGTCCTTCTCATTATGAACTGCAAAATTTCGGAGAACCGGATTTCACGGTAATCAACGGATCGAAAACAACAAACCCGAACTGGGAAGAGCAGGGATTACATTCTGAAAACTTTATCATGTTTAACCTTACCGAAAAACTTCAGATCATCGGAGGAACATGGTACGGCGGTGAAATGAAAAAAGGAATGTTTGCCATGATGAATTATTACCTTCCGTTAAAAGGTATGGCTTCTATGCACTGTTCGGCAAATGTAGGCGAAGAAGGAGATGTTGCTCTTTTCTTCGGACTTTCCGGAACAGGGAAAACAACCTTATCTGCAGACCCGAAAAGATATCTTATCGGAGATGATGAACACGGCTGGGACAACAATGGCGTTTTCAACTATGAAGGCGGATGTTATGCAAAAGTGATTGATCTTTCTGAAGAAAAAGAACCGGATATTTTTGCGGCTATCAAAAGAGATGCACTTCTTGAAAATGTAGTTGTAAACAACGGTGTTTCAGATTATACGGATAATTCTATTACGGAAAATACAAGAGTATCATATCCTATTTACCATATCAATAAGATTGTTTTACCTTCAAAGGCAGGACATGCCAAGAAGATTGTTTACCTTTCTGCTGATGCTTTCGGAGTATTGCCTCCGGTTTCAGTATTGGATGAAGATCAGGCGCAATACCATTTCCTTTGCGGATATACTTCAAAATTAGCAGGAACGGAAAGGGGGATTACAGAACCGGAACCATCTTTCTCACCGGCATTCGGAGAAGCATTCTTAACATTGCACCCTACCATGTATTCCAAAACACTGATTGGTAAAATGAAAGAGCACGGCGCGAAAGCCTATCTGGTAAATACAGGATGGAACGGAACCGGAAAAAGAATCTCCTTAAAAGATACAAGAGCAATTATTGATGCTATTATTGACAGTTCTATTGAAGATGCTCCAAAGACAAGAATTCCGATTATGAACCTGGAAGTACCTACATCATTGCCAAATGTTTCTGAAGGAATCCTTGATCCGAGAGACACTTACAGCAATGCTGAAGAGTGGGAAGAAAAAGCAAAAGATCTTGCTGCAAAATACATCAAAAACTTTGAACAGTACTGCAATTCTGAAGAAGCTAAGAAATTAGTCGCTTCAGGACCTCAACTGCAGACACAGACAATTAAATAAATGTGAAATCCTCATCAAACGATGAGGATTTTTTATTGTAAATGCTTCGGCGTTAAAACTTCTATTAAATAGAACATTTAGTATTAGGGTCTGTCATGCTGAGCCTGTAGAAGCATCTTTATTTTTTTAAATCATTTTAAACTTAAAATTGCCAGTCTATATCCTTTCATCCCGAATCCTGACAGCACCGCATCGGTATTTGCCGCCGTTACAGATTTTTGCCGGAATTCTTCCCTTTTATAAATATTACTGATGTGGACCTCCACTTTAGGCTTCTGAATATTTTTTAAACAATCCGCAATCGCATAAGAATAGTGGGTAAAAGCTCCGGGATTAATCACCAATGCGTCAAAATCATCTTCCTGAAGCCTGTTGATAATTTCTCCTTCAATATTTGATTGATAATATTGGATCTCACAAGATGGAAATTCAGATCTTAGATTACCCAGATAATCTTCCATAGATATATTCCCGTAAATTTCAGGTTCTCTTGTGCCTAATAAATTGAGATTAGGACCATTGACAATTAAAACTTTCATACGATAAATTTAATGGTTTTTACTGTATGATGTAGTAGCCTGCATAATTTTTTAACGAAATATCTAGCACAATTTCCGGGGAAAGTCCTGCAAAACAATCGGGTTATCTATTTTAAAACGATTAACTTTGAAAATCAATTCTGTAAAATGCCAATCTGTTACAGGCTATAATGACAAATGATACAGCATATGAAAAAAGATATCGAAAACAAATTAATAGACAAAAACACAAAGCCCACCAGCATGAGAATATTGGTGTATGACTTTCTGAGTTCTCAGGAAGCTGCTTTATCATTATCTGAAATCGAAAATCATTTTGAAACTGCAGACCGGACCACTATTTACAGAACGTTAAAAACATTTGAAGAAAAGGGAATTGTTCACGGCATTCAGGAAAACACAACAACCAAATATAAACTCTGTCACGACGGATGTAACGAAAATACACACAAAGACTGGCATCTTCACTTCTACTGTAAAATCTGTAAACAGACCACCTGCAAAGAAGATATTTCTTTTCCGGAAAATCTTCAAACCAATTTCAGGATCGATGAAATAAGGCTGTTTGCCAAAGGAATCTGCGAGAGCTGTATGGAAAGTTTGCAATAGTGTTGCACGCATTTTGTCTGTACATTTGAATAAAATTAAAGAATTATGGAAGAATGCTGCAGTACAAAACCAAAACCGAAACATACACATGATCACGAAGGGCATGATCACAATCACGAACATTCTCATGATACAGGAAATAGGACTGTATTTCAGATGTTTCTTCCGGCAATTGTTTCTTTTACATTATTATTGATAGGAATTGCTTTAGATCATATTATCAAGCCACAATGGTTTACAGGGATCATTCGTCTTATATGGTATTTGGCGGCCTATATACCGGTAGGACTTCCTGTTTTAAAAGAGGCTTTTGAAAGTATTAAAAACGGGGATGTCTTTTCAGAATTTTTCCTGATGGGAATTGCAACGGTAGGAGCCTTCTCGATAGGAGAATATCCGGAAGGAGTAGCGGTAATGCTTTTCTATTCGGTTGGTGAAGTCTTTCAGGGGATGGCGGTAACAAGAGCCCGGACAAATATTAAACTGCTGCTTGATCAAAGACCTGATGAAGTAACGATTTTAAAAGATGGAAAGCCGGAGACCGTAAAAGCAGAGAAAGTCAATATAGGAGAAATCATTCAGTTAAAATCAGGAGAAAAATTAGGATTAGATGGCGAACTGCTCTCTGAAACGGCTTCATTCAATACGGCTGCTTTAACGGGAGAAAGCAAACCCGATACAAAAATGAAAGGGGATTCTGTATGGGCAGGAATGATTAATTTGAACACCGTAAGCCAGATAAAGGTAACCGCCGCTTATCAAGACAGCAAGCTGAGTAAAATACTTGAACTGGTGCAAAATGCAACAGCTCAAAAAGCTCCGACAGAATTATTCATCAGGAAATTTGCTAAAATTTATACCCCGATTGTGGTCTTTCTTGCTATAGGAATTACTTTTCTTCCCTACTTTTTTGTTGAAGGTTATCAATTCAGGGACTGGCTTTATCGGGCATTGGTCTTTCTGGTAATTTCCTGTCCGTGTGCCCTGGTGATTTCTATTCCTTTGGGCTATTTCGGAGGAATTGGTGCCGGAAGCAGAAACGGAATTTTATTCAAAGGAAGTAATTTTTTAGATGTTTTGGCTAATATTCAGCATGTGGTAATGGATAAAACCGGAACGTTAACAGAAGGTGTTTTTAAAGTTCAGGAAATTCAATTTAATAATGATTTTAATAAAGATGAAATTTTAAAGCTCATTAATGCGTTGGAAAGCAAAAGTTCACATCCTGTGGCAACTGCTATTCATGAATATGTGGGAGAAATAGACCATTCCATTCCGCTGGAAAATATTGAGGAAATTGCAGGGCGCGGCCTGAAAGCCAACATTAATGATAAAGAACTGTTGGTTGGAAACCTCAAACTGATGGATCAGTTCAATATTAAATACAATATCGATTCTGAAAATATAGTGTATACACTGATAGCGGTTGCTTACGATAAAAAATTTGTGGGTTATCTCACCATTGCCGATACCGTTAAACAAGATGCACAATCGGCTATCAACCGGTTAAAGGCATTAAACGTAAAAATAACGATGCTCAGCGGAGATAAAGTTTCTGTTGTAAAACATGTTGCCGCCCAATTGGGAATTCCGAACGCTTATGGCGATCTTCTTCCGGAAGATAAGGTTAATAAAGTAAAAGAGATAAAAGCAGGAAAGGAATCCGTTGCCTTTGTTGGTGATGGGGTGAATGATGCGCCTGTTGTGGCACTCAGTGATGTTGGGATCGCTATGGGCGGACTGGGAAGTGATGCTACAATCGAAACAGCCGATGTTGTTATCCAGGATGATATGCCGGGTAAAATACCAATGGCGATCAACATCGGGAAACAGACCAGAAAAATTGTCTGGCAGAATATTACGTTGGCTTTTACTATTAAAGCAGCTGTCCTTATTCTGGGTGCGGGAGGTCTGGCAACGATGTGGGAAGCGGTTTTTGCAGATGTAGGCGTTGCGTTACTGGCTATTCTGAATGCCGTGAGAATACAGCGAATGATCTTTTAGATTAAAATATATTTGAATAGGTAAAACTATTATAGAGCCTTTTTTAATAACCCGAAAAGTTAAAGCATGGGTGCAAAAAGTTTTCTGGTAATTCCGGAAAGTTTTCCGCAAGGTGCAGCGGGTTGTCCGGAAATATCAATGATTTTCATCATAATTGCCCTATAAGAAAACTTTCAGTAGTATATTTGTGGTAATAAAAAGAAAGTTGAGGTTTTTTATTTCCATATTTATCATATGTACTATTGCATTACGTCCGGTTCTGCCATTGATCAATTATGCGGTTAACTATGAATATATCGTAAAGAATCTCTGCGAAAACAGAAGCATTCCTCAATCTACCTGTAAAGGGAAATGTTATGTTGCCAAAGAACTCGCAAAAACAGAAAAACAGTCAAATACCAATCAGACGGTAAAAATTTCAGGAATTGATGTTTTTATATCCCATGAAATTCTTTCTTTTTCGGATAACAGTCAGTTTGATGTTTTAAACAAAAAATCAGAATCGGATTACTTCAATTTCCGTACTTCAGAATATTTTTCCAGAATATTCCATCCACCATTAGCTTAAAATTATTTTCAGCTAATCTTTAGTTGAATTGATACTAAAAATAAAGTATAGCTATCACTTGCTGAGTGCTTAGTTTATGCTGAGCCTGTCGAAGTACCCTTGCGAACCCGTAAACATTAAGTTTAGAAAAACTTGCGAACTTAAAAACAGTAAGTTTATAAAAAAATCTTTGTGATCTTTGCGTTAGAAGACATTATGATTAATTAAGGATAAGCAAGGAATTCATTAGTAAGTCTAGTTTAAAAATCGATCCATTCAAATCATTATTACTTTCAATTTAAATAAAAATGAAATCAAAAGTTATTTTAACAGCATTATTGTCTGTTTCATTAATGGCATGTGCCCAGGAAACGCCTAAAGTAAAACATAAAAAGGCAAAAACAGCAGTAAAATCCGATGCAAAACCGGTGAAATTTGCCAATGCAGTAGACCCGATCTGTAATATGCCGACTGATGCCGACATGAAAGACACCGCTGTTTATAAAAATAAAACGTACGGTTTTTGCAGTGCTTATTGCAAAGACGAATTCAAAAAGAATCCTGAGAAATATGTCCAAAAATAAAAAGACCAATAACTCCAAAAGCAAAGTAATTGTTCCGATTGCGGTTATTGCTTTACTTTTCCTCGCGATCGGTATCGGAATGGGCTATTTCAAAAAAAATCTGTATACGGTAATGAAGGTTCCCGACTTTGAACTCACCGATCAGAACAATAAAAAAATCACCAATAAAGATATGCTTGGAAAAGTATATCTGGTTGAATTTTTCTTCAGCAAATGTCCCACGATTTGTCCGGTAATGAATACCAACATGAGAGCCATTGAAGATGAAATCAATGATCCTAATTTCGGAATCATTTCCATAAGCATTGATCCTGAAAACGACACACCGCAAGCTCTGAAAGAACATGCCGAAAGAATCGGAGTAAAATCTCCAAACTGGCATTTTCTTACAGGAAACAGGGATTATATAGGTAAGCTTGCTGATCAGTTCAATATTTATGTGGGAGATAAAGAAGATGAAAGCGAAAGCCTGAACCACAGCGGAATGATTGCCCTGGTCGATAAAGAAGGAAATGTCCGGTGCCGGTACAATAAAGAAAATATGCCGATCCTCTATTATTCAGGGTTGAATTATCAAGATCCGGAAGGAAAAGTGCCAAAGCTGAATGGGAAATACCATCCTGACCGCGAAATTTTAATGGAAGATATTAAAAAATTGTTGAAATAGAGGTTTGGAAGATGGAAGTTAGAGGCTGGAAGTTTTATTTAGTATGTAAAGACTTCGAGCTTCCATCACCCGTCTTTCCGCCAAATGATAAACCACCTAAAATAAAAAGTATGAAAATTATGAAAATTGCTGCTTTAAGTGCAGTATTTGCGGCGCAGTTTGCGATGGCTCAGTTTAAACAGACTCCACTTCCGTACGCCTACAATGCGTTGGAAGGAAACATCGATGCGCAGACCATGGAGATCCATTATTCCAAACATGCTGCAGCGTATGTAGCAAATTTGAATAAGGCAATTGCAGGAACGCCTCAGGAAAAACAAACCTTATTCGAGATCATGTCCAATGCTTCAAAATTACCGGCTGCCGTAAGAAATAATGCCGGCGGACACTATAACCACGAGCTGTTCTGGACCGTTTTAACCCCTGAAAAAAATACGCAACCTTCAGCTAAACTGGCAAAAGCAATCAATGATGCCTTTGGAAGTATGGATGCCTTTAAAGCAAAAATGGCAAAAGCGGGGGCAGACCGTTTCGGATCGGGATGGGCATGGCTTTCTGTGGACAAAAACGGAAAACTGTTCGTTTCATCTACCCCTAATCAGGATAACCCTTTAATGGATGTGGTAGAAGAAAAAGGAATACCTATTTTCGGAATTGATGTATGGGAACATGCATATTATTTAAAATATCAGAACAAAAGAGCAGATTATTTGACTGCGATCTGGAACGTAACGAACTGGAAAGAAATCAGCAGAAGATACGAAGAAGCGATCAGCAAAAAATAATTCAGTGAACTTAATTTGCAGCATATTTCTCACACTATTTGTGGTATTCAGACCTCTGGTGCCATTGGTGGAATATGCTGTAAATTATAATTATATTTCCGAAGTTTTATGTGTCAACAAAAGTAATCCTGAGCTTCACTGTAACGGAAAATGTTACGTAAGCAAACAAATTGCAAAAACCCATGATACCGATTCTTCTCCTTTAAACAAAACAAAAAATTCAGGACAGAAATTGTTGGACATCTACGTCCTTCCTGATATTACGGAAATTAAGACATCAAAAGACGCATTCTTTTCAAATTCCAGTTTTCTCTATGAGACGGCGTACTCTTTTCTGTTCTTAAAGCCTATTTTCCGGCCACCGGTTTTTTAGTGTATCATTTTATCTTTTTGGGCGATCCCCTTTCCCTGGCTTTTCCGGCTGCACGGGTCGGGCTGTCCGCTACTATCTTTTTTTAGATTCTGCCTTTCGTCAGAATCCAAAAAAAGGATAACCGCTTCCAGCCCTATCGCGATGGGGCATATCAACCTATTTATCACTAAAAAATCAACAATGAAAATCTATAAATTTTTATCATTATTCTTTATTACCTTCAGTTTGTTTACCCTATCATCATGTAGCAGCAATGACGATGATGAGGTAATGGATTCCACTCCGGGAAATCTTCAGCTAAAATTCGAAAACGGATTCAATAATCTTGGAGATGTAGTTTTGAACCAAACCACCCAAACTTCCGTTAACGGACAAAAGCATCAGTTTTCAACCCTGAAATATATAATCAGCAACATTACTTTAATTGATGAAAAGGGAGGTGAGTTCAAATATCATTACAACGATCCCGACAACGGAGCATTTATCGTAGATCAGGCAGAAGCCGTTGCCGGAATCAATTACATCAACCTGAAAGAAATTCCTAAAAATAATTACAAAAAAGTAAGAATCGGTTTAGGCATCAGTCAGTCAGCTTATCTTTTGGGACAAAGCGGACAAGGGATTTTCTGGCAGAAAGCGAAAACTGCGGGAATGGCTTGGTCTTGGGCTGCAGGATACATTTTCACAAAACTGGAAGGCAGATACGGAACATCTTCGGCAACAACAGAATTTATGAACCATTGCGGAAATATGGGGGATACTTCTGCCAACAATACGCCAGATCTTTACCGTGAAATTATCCTTGATTTTCCTACAACAGCAAGAGTGTCTGAAGAAATTACTCCTTCCGTTCATATTCTGGCGGATCTTAATCAATATCTGAGTGGGCAAACCACTTTAACATTGGATAGTTCCAACAATATGGCAATGGGATCGAACCAGTATCTGGTGAATGTGACGAACAATATTTCAAAAATGTTTAAAGTAGATCACGTTCACAATGATTAGTTTTTTAAGATCATCCAAAAGAGGGCGTTCCGGCTCTCTTCTGATTTTACTGTTTTTTACAGCTTTTATGTTGATATCATGCACGGGCAATGAGGTTATTGAGCCTTTACCTAAAGATGAAGCTTATCGTCTTGACAAACCATCCGGTTTTCCTGAAATGACTTTCGATAGCACAGGAAACCCAATCACAGTAAATGGAGTTGCATTAGGAAAAAAGCTTTTTTATGAAGGAAAATTATCCAGAAACAATACCATTTCATGCGGTTTTTGTCATATTCAGGAAAATGCTTTTACCCATCACGGCCACAATATAAGCCACGGAATTGATGACCGGTTGGGAATGCGTAATGCCCCGCCAATCCAAAATATGGCTTTTTTGAAAAATTATACATGGGACGGAGTGAGCCATAATCTTGATGAAAGATCTTTGGTTCCGATTACCACTGATTTTGAGATGGACAGTTCTCTTCCTGAAGCAGTAGCAAAGCTAAATGCTGATGCGAATTACAAAAAAAAGTTTAAGGCAGCATTCGGGGATGAAAATATTACCGGTGAAAAAATTCTCAAAGCCATTTCCCAATTTATGGCAACCATGATTTCTGCCGATTCAAAGTACGACCGGATGAAAAAAGGAAACGCCGTTTTCACTGCTGATGAAAATCAGGGGATGGCTTTGTTTCAGAATAAATGTGCGGCTTGTCATTCAGGAGATCTGTTTACCGATGAAAGCTATCGGAATACGGGGATGTATTACAATTCGCAATTTAATGACAGAGGAAGATATCGTGTAACCCTGGATTGGAATGACAATATGAAATTTCGTGTTCCGAGCTTAAGAAATGTAGAATACACCGCGCCGTATATGCATGACGGAAGATTTTACAGCTTAGACGCAGTGATGAATTTCTATTCTGAAAACGTAGAAAATCAACCCAACCTGGATCCGTTGCTGAAACAAAACGGGCACATCGGAATTCCAATGACGTCTTTGGACAAACAGAACATTATTACTTTTCTAAAAACTTTAAGTGATAAAAATTTTATAACCAACCCCAAATTTGCAGAATAATAAAATCATGAAGGAGATATTTTTAACATTGGGTTTAGCCGGATGCTTTTTTAGCCAGGCAAAAGAAATCCATGATAGTGTATTGATTCCAAAAGAATTTATTCCGATAGTTTTTGATGATTGCGATGCTTGTGGCTGTGCCGCAGGAAATGGATCTTCCGGCTTTGAATCTTTACTGAATCCTCAGTTCATCGGGGTTAAATATTTTGCACAGCATTACAGAGCGAAAGAAAATTTATTTGTCAATAATCTTACGCAGGATCAGTATTTCAATACGCTTCAGCTTTGGGGGAAAATTCCGGTTGCTAAAAATATAAGTGTGTATGCAAGTATTCCTTTTCAGTTTCATAACAAAAAAACGTTACAGGGAGATATCAGAATTGATGGAATAGGAGATGCAAATGTGATGGGAATTTATCAGCTACTCAATTCCAAAGATTCTTCCCACCAGCTAAACGGAGGTTTGGGTGTGAAAATTCCAATTGGAAGATTTGATGAAAAAGGAATTACAGGCGTAAATCCGAGTTTTCAACTGGGAACGGGAAGCTGGGATTATCAAATGGTTCTGAATTATAAATTTCAGAAAGATAAACTGGCGGTGCTGCTGAACACAGATTATACTTTGAAAACTGAAAATAATAAACATTACCGTTTCGGAAACCAATGGAATTATGCGGCGGCAGGATTTTACAAGCTCTGGAAAAACGAAAGCGGCATTCTTTCCGGAAAATTCGGAATGCAGGGCGAAGTTTACGACTGGAATAGGCAATTTGGAGAAATAATGCCCAAAACCGCGGGAAGTGCTTTGTACGGAAAGCTCGGTTTTGAAGCTTCGTATAAAAAATTTAGTTTGGGCAGTGAAGTGATGCTTCCTGCCTACACCAATCTCGCTGGAGGCGACATTGAAGCAAAATCGAGGTTCAGTATCTTCCTGAATGTTGGGATTTGAATGTAATATCTATATAACCTTTACTTTAATGGTGGAGGTTATTTTTTTTACGCTGCCATTTTAATTAAAATAGATTTGTCGTATAAAAGAAAAAGAGATTCAAAAAATTGAATCTCTTTTAAGTAGCCCGTAGGGGAATCGAACCCCTCTTACCAGAATGAAAATCTGAGGTCCTAACCGATAGACGAACGGGCCAGCTATCTTCTACTATTGCTAGTATGTTAGTTTTTTTTGTTTTTATAAGTATCAACTCTTATTAATTACCAGGTTAGAATAGTAATTAAATTTTGTAGCCCGTAGGGGAATCGAACTTAATCGCTAACCGTCAGTCTTACAATGCGTTGCGAAAAATTTTCACTTTTGCTCATCGAATTACTCATTAGAATTGCATCATTCGATTGTAACGCTTTTTGTAGTCCATAGGGTAATATAACCCACCTACGCAAATATCTTATAATTAGTTACTTAACAGCCTTGAATATTTGTAACTCATCGAATTACTCCTTAGCTTTTGGTAAACTTCCTTACTGCAATTGCTGATGCAAATATAGAGATTCTGTAGGACCTGTGCAACGTTTTTATAGAAGGATTTATGAAAAATTGCAGCTAATGAGCGTGGATTATTGGTTGTCAAATAATTAGATTTCGTAACTTATATAAACTAATTTTAGACGAGTGGCTATTTAATAATAAAGATCTTCTTATCACTCGTAGTAAACAGGGCATACTCAAGTTTAGGGTGGCTGTAATATCCATAAGCGTCTATATTCTCAGGCGGTTGTACCTTGTTTTTGGTCAGCGTACCTATATTTTTACCGTTTATTTCAATAGCGGACTGATGCCACTTGTCATTCAGGTACATAAATTCTTTCAGTCTCAGCGTATCATTCTTATAGCTTATGTCTGTGAATAAGTTCCCAGAGTACAGCATTTCATCAAAACCTGGGTTGTAGCCTCCACTACCGGAAAAATGCACTTTTTCATAAGTAAGCTTTTGAAAATAGCGATATTGGATTTCCTTCGCTTTTATATACGCTTTGGTTCTTCTTGATGATGTATCAATGTATTTAAAGAGGTTATTAAACAAAAGATTTTCAGTATAGGACCAGGGAAATTTTTCGCTGATATCGATGGTCGTGTACAATTGAGTGCAATTGCCATTTATGAAGTACGTCAGGATTGCATAGGTCATCATGGCCTGAGTAGTTTGCATCGCTTCGCCGCTTTCCTTTTGTGGCGCCGGGCTATCACCTGACTGGTAGTCCACATAAACGAATTCTGAATCTCTAATAATTTCAGCAAGTTGTTTTTGTTGTTGTTCCTTATTCCATGCAAAATCCCCGTTCTGAGTGATGATGTTTATAGGTCGTTTATTACCGCTAAAACTCCACGAATAGTATTGAAGATTTTTTTTATCAAGGATAAAGCCTTTGATAAAAACGATCTCTGCCTGGCGACCGTTGATTGTCAATGAATCAATAATACTACCGCTACGGCTAACTTTAAAGAATGAGTGTGTGTTTTTTTTCGGAATGGTATAAATTATTACCTGTTGATCAGGAGTCAAAAAAGACTGGATCTCTTCCGTACTCTCCAGTAAAAGAGACATAGTAGCGTTTCCGGATATAATGGCTTTAGAACTGTCGATTGATTGGTATCGCTCAAATTCGTTCGGCAATTCTTCAGACACCGATTTATTTTTGAAGTAATTCAAAGCAAGAACAATGCTTAAACTGATGATTACTACGCTGCATACTAAAAAAAACATCTTCATTGTCTTCATCTTATCTATCAAATTTATAAAAATGACCAATAAGTCACAAGTGTGAGATTTAACGGAATTCTCTTTGTTTGGTATAATCTGCGATACATCTTCTGCCTGGGTGCTGTAATACAAGGCTGCACACCAATGCCTGAGAAATTAGATAGCTATAATTTTACTTATAATTCAACCCTAGTGCCATGGATCGTTAAGTACGATGATGTTAATGGATCAAAATCCTGTAGTTTGGGTAAGACCTTATACTTTTTAAAACTGATCATTTGAGATGTTTTTCCATCCCTATCATAAGGCTCCTGCCAAACAACCTTGCGACCCGTTGAGAGGTTGATATCCTTGCAATCAGTACGGGCGGTACCTGCATTACGCTCGGTGTATCCAATCAGTTCAAAATTTCCATTTTGGTACCTGAATTTGTGTGTCATGTTTCCTCGTATCCGCTGGTTGGTAAATATTAAAATACCATTTGTAATTTTAAGTTGTTCCAGTAGTAATTCACTCTGCTGATCCCCTTTTGGGAACCTGGGCATGATCGCGTTTTGGGAACGGAATACGCAGGTATATTTGCCATCATAATTGGCAAAGAAAATTTCAAGAAGGTATTGATGATGCTTATCTACAGTATCCGCTTTAACTATGACCAGATCGTTCCTTCCGTCTTTATTCAGATCGCCTTTCACATGAAAAATAGCTTGTGTAAAATCGTTCTGCCCTAGAGCTTTACCAGCACTGATGGTGAGCAAGAAAAAGAAGATAAAGTAGTGCGCGGTTTTTAGCATAAAATTAGTATATCGCTTGCAATAAAAATTACACCTATCTAACAAGTAAGATAGTTTACACAGGAGATCACCGTTAGAGCGTATATTCGTTCACGTTGCACACTAGCAAGGAAACCACCATTTCAATGAATAAAGTTTTCCTTTTCTGATCATCATATTGATGTGCCCGTCAGACGCATTATTCCTATCCTCACGTAATTGTATTACTTGCAGTTTGCCAACACCAGGTACTTCGATAGCTCTTATTTTTTTAACTGCATTCGGGAAAAGGTCTTTCAGATCATCTAACGTACTATGGTTGTCGAGTCTCCTATGATGAAAAACAATGAAATCCCCATGGTTAAACCTTACTTCATCGATCGCTACTTTATCCCGAAAATTCTCAAACCGCGTCCCGTTTTTAAATAAGTATTTAGTTTGAGGATCAATAGTACCGTCCGGTTCCTGGAAGATGTTTGTACAGGGTTCTTCATCGCTCAAAAGTTTTACGCTGTCAGGCTTGCCCAGCATTGAATGAAATTTGCTGAGGGAGAAGTAGCGTTTTAATTTACCGTTGAAAAGAATGTCCTTTTCATTCATAATTTCGATAGAGGTATCGGCAGTTGGCTTTTGCATCTCGGTTTCTGATGTGACTGCGGTGTCTTCTATAACACTCGCTATCGGTTTATCCGGCGATTTACCTTTGTATTCACCAGGTGATCTGTTGCTGTTCTGACCACAGGAGGTTAGCAACGATTGAGTTGCAAATAAAATGATCGATAACATACGTAGTGGTTTCATCTTTGATTTCATCAGAATGTTTAACAGTATTGACTAAATAAACGTTGCGTTTTCCGATCCTTTAATTGAATCGTAGAGTCATTCTGTTAATGAATAATCTTTCTTGCAATTAAGAAAACCTCAATTATTTTTCAGCTGACGCTTTTTTAATAAGTCATCGACTGCTTTACGTCTCTTGTTTTTTGGATCGTTAGTAAACTTGTAGATAAGAAAAAGCGGAATGAGAAGCCCCAAGGTATATGCTTCAAAATAAATGCTCACTATTATAATTCCAACAAGAAAGCCGATAAGAAAAGCATTAAGAATGGAAAATGATTTTAACGCTTTTTCTTCGGCCAGCAGCTCTTTGTCTGTCAATGATTCTAATTGTTCCTCTTTCATATAATTTCTTAGGATTAAGTACTTGCGCATATAGTAGCAGTAAACTTTAACACACGATCTATTTTTTAAATTTTTCTTGTCATTAACTTCTTTTTGAATCTACTACACCTGCAAGATAAATTTTATATCGCAAAATTGAGACATATTTATTTTTTGTATATAGAAGCATGTTACTATAAACTCTATTGACATCCATTTATAATATTCTTACCGTACAAATAATTATATACTCCTCATTAATACTCCTCACTAATACTCTTCACTGGTGTTCAGAAGATACCCCATGTGTGGCCATTGGCTAATACTATAGCAGAATATATTCGTTCATCATCATATCCTTTTTTGCAAAGAATAAGGCAGTAAAAAAACCACTCAACCCATTGGCAGAGCTTGGCAAATAAATAATATGGGATGGTGCAACTTTGTGACGGTAGGGTTCAGCAAAGATCTTTCATTAAATATAATACCGTGAAAATGATTGATATCTTATTAAGAATGCGGTAGTTATTCTTTGAGCCCCACGCTAATGGCTGATAACATTAATAATATATTTCCTATGAATATCGACAAACTAGAATTTGTAGCCTGGATGCAAAGGATTCTGGAGCGAATTGACCTTCTGGGTGACAATATCGATACGCTGAAAAACAAAAGGAACAGTATTGACGGCGAAGAGCTCCTCGACAATCAGGATCTGCTTCAGATGCTTAAGATCAGCAACCGGTCCCTGCAACGTTACCGCTCCAATGGGAAGCTGCCTTATTACACCATAAGCGGCAAGCTATATTACAAGCTATCTGATGTCCATCAGTTTATAAGGGACAGCTTTAACCCCCCGCTTAGGAAATAATGCCATTGAGCGACAAAGCCTGCCTTTGGATGCCACTTGATGCAAAACCGTGAACACTTCCCTTACATTCGGAAGAGAACTTTTAAAATTTTCCAGAATATGAGCGAAGAAACAACAACTAGACCGGAGATGCCCGAACAGCTATCCGACATACTGCTTGTGCTTGATAAAGAAAAAATGAAGATCCAGGCAGTAAAGAGCCTTGACCAAAACGGGAAAATGGAAACGGTGGACCCAACGAGGAAAAACCAGAGCCAGTTTATGCGGGTGGACAAAAGCGGGGATTTCTTTTCCAACTTTTTTTCCAATTTTTTCAGCCAGTTAAAAAATCCTACCAACTTCTCGTTTTTTAAAGTTGCTGCCCAACTGGCCGTCGAAAAAGCAAAGGAATTTCAGAAGCAGGTAGATAAGCCTACTCCTGAAGGTGAAAAACTGCTTAAAGAACATGAGATGAAACCAGAACCTCAAATTGATAAAAAAGAAGAAAATCAAAAAAATATGGAAACAACACAGACAACGGCGGAGGCGAGCGAATACCGCTACAAGCCGGAACAGATTGATTGGGATACCATGAACAATCTAGGTTTAGGAAAGGAACGCCTAGAAAAAATGAATTTGTTAGATCCTTTATTAAAAGGCTACAAGACCAACGAACTTGTACCTATAAGCGTAAATCTTGGTGGGGCCATAGTCCGTACAGATGCCCGGCTATCTTTACAAGCTACAGAAAATGGTAAAATTGTGGCAGCCATACATGGTATCCGTAAAGAGCCGAACCTCAACTTTGAATTTTTTGGACACCAGTTTACCGCTGAGGATAAAAAAAACCTGCTCGAAACTGGCAATATGGGTCGCATCGTTGACTTGAAAAATGCTAAGACCGGGGAGATGATGCCATCTATTATCAGCGTGGATAGACTGACAAATGAACTCGTTGCCCTTAAAACTGATTTCATCAAAATCCCTGATGAAATAAAGGGTGTGAAGCTGGATGACCATCAGAAACAGATTTTAATGGAGGGTAAGCCCTTACAGTTAGACGGTATGATTTCCAATAAGGGCACAGAGTTTTCGGCAACGTTGCAGTTCAATGCAGATAAACGTTACGTAGAATTTCTTTTTGACCGCAGCAATACGAACCGTCAAACCCAAAGCAACGGGCAGAGCAATCAGCAAAGCCAGCCACAGGAAGCACCAAAGACATTCCGGGGAAAAGAACTTACGGACGAGCAGTATAAGAATTTCAAAGCCGGGCAAACCGTTTACGTTGACGGATTGAAAGATAAGAAAGGACAGCCTTATCAGGGCTACATCACTTTCAATGCCGAAACCGGAAAAACCAACTTTCAGTTTCCAAGCCAGGTGAAGGCGCAGGCAAAACCTGTAGAAGCTCATAAAACGCAAACTGCCGTCAATTCGGAAGGTAAAACCAATGAGGCGACCAAAAAAATCAACGAGCCTTTGAAATCGGGACAGCAAACACCGAAAAACAAACAGCGGCAAGATGTTCAGGAGAAGCCACAAGTCCCTGCCAAAGGCAGAAAAATGCAGTAAATGATGAAAACGATCATTGCAGAAAAACCAAGCGTAGCAAGAGAAATAGCCGGCTTGTTGGGGGCATCCGATAAAAGGGACGGCTACCTGACCGGTAACGGCTATTTTGTTACCTGGGCATTCGGTCATCTGATAGGATTGGGAATGCCCGAAGATTACGGGATTACGGGATTTGACAGAACCGCTTTGCCCATATTGCCCAATCCATTTTTACTGACCGTACGGAAGCTTAAAAAAGACAAGGGCTATAGTGCCGATCCAGGTGCAACGAAGCAACTGAAAATAATCAAAGAACTGTTCAATAAAAGCGATAGCATTATTGTGGCAACGGATGCCGGACGTGAGGGTGAACTCATCTTCCGGTATATTTATGAGTATCTGAATTGCAGCAAGCCGTTTGAACGGCTTTGGATCAGCTCGCTGACAGAAAAAGCCATAAAACAGGGCTTTGACAATCTCAAAGACGGAGCCGCATTTGACGGATTGTACAAGGCGGCACAAGGCAGGAGCCGTGCCGATTGGCTGGTGGGTATTAATGGTACACAAGCGCTTTCTATTGCTGCAGGCAACGGCGTGTATTCGCTAGGCAGAGTGCAGACTCCTACGCTCGCCCTGATTTGCAGGCGCTATCTCGAGAATAAAAATTTTGCTGTGCAACGCTACTGGCAGATTCAGTTATCCCACCACAAAGAGGGCATAGACTTCAAAAGTATTTCTAAAACAAAATGGGAAGAACCGGCGGTTGCCAATGAGACCTTGAAAGCCCTTCAGCGAAGCGGTACGGCAGCCGTGACATCGGTGGAAACAAAAAACGTTACCGAGCAACCGCCGTTGCTGTTTGATCTGACAGGATTACAGAAGGAAGCCAATAAAAAGCTAAACCTATCCGCTGAGGAAACGCTGAATGTTGCCCAAAGCCTGTACGAAAAGAAATTTATTACCTACCCGCGTACCGGGAGCAAATACATTGCTGAAGATCTATGGCCAGAAATTGCCCCCCTTGTACGGGCGTTGCAGGATCGTGATATCTGCAAAGAGGCTATAAGCAAAATGAAATGGGGACGGTTCAATAAGCGTATTGTAAACGACCTGCGTGTTACAGACCATCATGGGCTACTGGTTACCGATAAAATCCCGTCGGCCCTCAGTGCTAAGGAAAATTCAGTGTATGATATGATTGCCCTGAGACTTCTCGAAGCGATTTCACCAGCCTGTATCAAAGAAATAACCGATGTTAACTTGCAGGTATTGCATTACGATTTTGCTGCAAAAGGCTCTAAGATTATAGAAGCCGGTTGGCGTGGCATTAAAGGCAGTTTCTCGGATGATGATACCGAACCCGTGCAGGATCTTCCCGACCTGAAAAAGGGTGACGAACTGAAAATAAAGGAAGCAGCTGTTTTGGAAAAGAAAACCAAACCGCCTGTGTTGTATACTGAAGCAGGCCTTCTGTCGGCAATGGAAACTGCCGGAAAGGAAATTGAGAATGAAGAAGAACGGAAAGCCCTGCAAAATATCGGTATCGGCACTCCCGCCACAAGGGCCGCCATTATCGAAACTCTGTTTACCCGCAGTTACATACAGAGGGAAAAGAAATCCTTAGTTCCTACCGACAAGGGATTGCAAGTGTATGAATTGGTTAAAGACCGGAAAATTGCGGACGTGGCAATGACCGCCGAATGGGAATTAGCTTTACAGAAAATCGAAAACAACGAGGCGGATGCAGATGAATTTCAAACCGAAATGGAAGCCTATGCTTCCTCCATTACCAATGAATTGCTGCAAACCACTATTGCCAAAGAAAACCTCCCTAAGCTCACGTGCCCCAGATGCAAAAGCCATCAGCTGATTATCCGGGACAAAATTGTAAAATGCCCTGATGAGGCTTGCAATTGGGTACAGTTTCGCAATGTATGTGGCGTGCAAATCGCAATCGCTGATATTGAAAGCCTTATCAATAAAAGAAAAACCTCGCTCATCAAAGGAATGAAAAGCAAAGCGGGTAAGAAATTCGATGCGTATATCGTATTAGATAATGACTGCAAGACCTCTTTTGAGTTTGAAAAAAACAAAAGCAACAAGCGTAATGGAAAATAAACCTGCCGTTAGTGCCATGGAAATCAAGAGCCTGATTTATCCCATACGTGGCAAACAAGTGATGCTGGATAGTGATCTCGCTTTCCTGTACGGGGTGGAAACAAAGAACCTTAACAAAGCCGTAAAAAGAAATATCGAAAGGTTCCCGGTTTCTTTCTGTTTTCAACTGACTGAAAAGGAAGCCCATAACTTGAGGTTCCAATTTGGAACCTCAAGTTTAAATTACGGCGGCAGACGTTATTTGCCTTATGTTTTTACCGAACAAGGGGTTGCAATGGCATCCGCAATACTCCGTTCGGATATAGCGGTTAAAGTCAGCGTAGAAATTATGGAAGCTTTTGTAGAAATGCGGCGAATGCTCATCAGCAATGCTTCGTTGTTTCATCGTTTGGATAGTATCGAGCTGAAGCAACTGGAAACCGACCAAAAATTTGAAGAGTTATTTAAGGCATTGGAAAGCGATAAGCTTCACAGCGAAAAAGGAATCTTTTACAACGGGCAGGTTTTTGATGCCTACGCCTTTGTATCGGATATTGTAAGAAGCGCCAAAGGCTCCATCATTTTGCTGGATAATTATGTGGATGATACCGTACTGACCTTATTGGGAAAACGCAGTACGGCTGTAACCGCAACTATCTATACCAAAAGCATCAGCAATCAGCTACGACTGGATGTACAACGCTATAACATACAATATCCCCGCATTGAAGTTGAAATTTTTGCGGATGCCCACGACCGCTTTTTAATTATTGACGGTACGGAGCTTTACCATATCGGGGCTTCACTTAAAGACCTGGGCAAAAAATGGTTTGCTTTTTCACGAATGGATATTGAAGTCGGCAGGATGCTACAACTGCTCAATATACTATAGAACGAACCTCTGAACCTTCAGAGGTTTTTTTTATTGCCATTGCGCCAAATCCCGCCTCCCAAAGACAAACCCTGCCACCTCATTCATGAAACTTACTTACTGCTATAATTTTAAGTCTCGAGTATAATTTAAAACAAAAATTACGGTATGAATACCCAGCAAAAAGACCTTTCATATTTCAGATTACGACTCCAGGAGTTATTAAATAACAGCTTTCCCGAAAAAACGAACGATCAAAAATTTATTGATGAGCGTTCTTCGTGGGCGGCCAATGCCTATGAGGGTGCTTTCCGATCTGGAAACGGCATTGAGCAGTGCAATGAAATAGCCGATCACATTTTGTTTGAGGGCTTATACTTCTCCAAATTCGATACGGTTTTTGGGGTCGTATGCAATGAGTTTGACACCCTAATGGCTGACGAGGAACTCAGGCCGTTCGCCCTTAAAATGCTCCCTGTCTGTGAGCCTGTTTTCTCCAACTATGAGCTAACCGATGATTTCGCTTATGCCCCAGAGTTCAACCTGCTCTATACCGAACTGACCGGAACCATCGCAATATGGATCGAGGAAAATGGGCTTCAGTAAGCGTCAACATCTCCAACAGAACATTGATGCCCTACGAATTGCTTTTATACTGGAAAAGGAGAAACGACAAGCCACCGTGGGCGAAAGACTGCTAATGATGCAATACAGCGGATTTGGCGGTCTTAAATTCGTCCTCAACCCCGTTGAGTACGCCGTAGACATCAATAATTGGAGAAAGACGGAACACGACCTGTTCCCGCTTACGCAGGAACTCCACCAGCTACTCAAAGAAAATTCTGGGGAAGATAAACAATACCGCAGGTACGTGGACAGTATGAAAAGCTCCGTACTGACGGCTTTTTATACCCCACCGCAGGTCATCAATGCGATTTCCGCAACCCTGCGTGAAAGCGGGGTTAACATTCAGAAGTTCCTTGAACCCTCAGCAGGTATTGGCTCATTTATACAGTCTTTTTCAGAAAATCAGGCGGCAAGCGTTACCGCTCATGAAAAGGATCTACTCACAGGTAAAATTTTAAAACAGCTTTATCCCGAAAGCAATATCCGTGTAAGCGGTTTTGAAGAAATCCCGGAAAGAGAACAGAGCAGCTATGATGTAATCGCCAGTAACATCCCATTTGGCGACACTTCCGTATTCGATCTTTCGTATTCCCGCAGCAAAGATTTGGCAAAAGTTCAGGCTGCCCGAAGCATTCACAATTACTTCTTTCTGAAAGGTACGGATATGCTTCGGGAGGGCGGCATTTTAGCCTATATCACTTCACAGGGCATTTTGAACAGCCCGAAGAATGAACCGATACGCAGGGCTTTAATGCAGGATAATAATCTGGTTGCGGCTATCCGCCTGCCCAATAACCTGTTTACTGAGTATGCAGGTACAGAAGTCGGAAGCGACCTGATTATCCTGCAAAGGAATACGGCAAAACAAGGTCTGACTGCAAGAGAAGACCTGTTTTGCCAAAGCGTTCCAACAAAGTACAATACGCTCGGCAATGCGCTGTTTCGGGACAGCACAAGGATTGTGCATACCGATAGTAAATTAGACACCGACCCATACGGGCAACCTGCGCTCATCTATATGCATAAAGACGGCGTCAGCGGAATAGCCAAAGACCTCCAACAAATGCTTTCGGATGATTTTGGAAAGCACTTGAATTTGGGGCTGTACAGAGGTGAACGGAACAATGAGCGTGCATTACAAATTCCGGTCAAACCAAAGTTTATACCTCCGGTTATCGAATCTGTAAATATTGGGCAGAAAATACAGCCTTTATCCGTTCCTATAATTAATAGTGATAGCCCGCAGGAAAAGCAATTGAGCATCTTCGACCTGTTTGAAAATATAGATGAACCTGTAGCGGTTCTTGTGCCGTCAGCAACCCAAACTAAAAGACAAAGTACCAATAAAAGCAGCCGTGCAATAGGTCGCCAAACCGACCTGTTCAGTGCAGTCCAGCAACCCTATACGCCGTCTGCCACCACTGGGGAGGCTAATAGAAGTACTCCATCGAACGGCCAAAAACAGGAAGCCATAGGCGACCTATTTTCAAATATGGACGACAAGGGCCAGGCTGCTCAGCCAGCTGTTCCCGATACCATTCCCGGACCTGCTCCATATAGTGGCAAACTGCAATCGTTCCACCGTACCGATTGCCTGGTGGTCGATAAGGGTTGGGTTGGGCATTTACAAGATGTAGATATATCAGGTGGTACAGCTATTTTTCATCCGCTTGAATTGTCTGCCGCACAGCGGACGAGAGCCGAAGCGTATATCGGGATGCGTGATGTTTACCATCAGCTTTACACCAAAGAATCGGAGCTTCAGACCGAACACAAGGAAGAACGGGAAACGCTGAACCGCTTGTATGATGCCTTTGTCAAAAGATACGGCAACCTTAACAGCGCCGATAACATCAAACTCATTAAAACGGACAGTGCCGGCAAGGAAATCCCTTATCTGGAACGTGTGGTTGGCGGTGTGGTGCGTAAAGCGGATATCTTCATCCATCCTGTAAGTTTTTCCACGATAACCATAGCAACGGACAATCCCGAAGAAGCCTTAGCGGCATCGCTGAACAAATACGGCAGCGTGGATTTGGGCTATATGTCCGAAATCAGCGGTATGACCGATGATGCTTTAATAGAAGCTTTACACGGTCGCATTTACTATAATCCCCTGCAAAAGGAATATGAAATAGCCGAACGTTGGATTGCAGGCAACGTGGTGGAGAAAACGAAGGATGTAAGGGCCTACATCGAAAACAACCCCGAGGATGGACAGGCTAAAGCAAGCCTTACCGTATTGGAGGAAGCCCGACCAAGACGTATCGAGTTTGAAGAACTGGACTTCAACCTCGGCGAACGCTGGATACCTACCGGCATTTATGCCCGTTTTGCTTCCCATTTATTCGATGCGGACGTACTCGTCCACTACTCCGAAAGCTCCGACGACTTTTCCGTAAAATGTCATCAAGGCAATATGAATATATGGGAGAAATATGCCGTCAAAGCTGAAAGCCGGACGTTTGACGGGGTTGCCCTGCTCAAACACGCGCTCGTCAATACCACGCCTGACATCACTAAAAAAGTAATGGTGGGCGACCAGGAAGTAAAGGTGCGGGATATGGAAGCCATACAAATGGCGAATACCAAAATTGACGAAATCCGAACCGCCTTTAGCGAGTGGCTTCACGCCCAAAACGATGAGTTCAAAACAAGACTGACGGACCAATACAACGACACCTTCAACTGCTTCGTACGCCCAAACTATGACGGCACACATCAGGATTTTCCGGGACTGGACCGTAAGGCATTAGGTATTCGGGATCTGTATTCTAGCCAAAAGGACACTGTTTGGATGATAAAGCTAAATGGCGGTGCGATCTGCGACCACGAAGTGGGCGCAGGAAAGACGCTCGTAATGTGTACGGCTGCACAGGAAATGAAGCGGTTGAGGCTGGCGCACAAACCGATGATTATCGGGCTGAAGAGCAATGTGCACGAAATTGCCGAAGCCTATCACACCGCTTATCCACACGCCAAAATTTTGTTTCCTGGCAAAGAAGATTTTACGCCTCAAAAGCGCCTGCGCATTTTCGGCGATATTAAAAACAACGATTGGGATTGTGTGATACTCACACACGACCAATTCGGGATGATACCGCAGTCGCCCGAAATACAAAAGGATATCCTTGAACTCGAGTTGGACAGCGTGGAGCGTAATCTCGAGGCCCTGCAATCGCAAGGCAAGGAAGTGACAAGGGGTATGCTTGCCGGAGTAATCAAGCGGAAACAAAATCTTGAAGTAAAGCTAAAAACCCTGCAACACGATATCGAGAATCGCAAGGATGATGTTGTGGACTTTAAGATGATGGGAATTGACCATTTGTTTGTGGATGAAAGCCATCAATTCAAAAACCTGATGTTCAACACCAGGCACTCACGGGTTGCGGGATTAGGTAACGTGGATGGCAGCCAAAAGGCCATGAATCTTCTTTTTGCTATCCGTGCCATCCAGGAGCGCACGGGTGCCGATATGGGCGCAACCTTTCTTTCGGGAACCACCATCAGCAACTCCTTAACGGAATTATACCTTCTGTTTAAATACCTAAGGCCGCGGGCAATGGAAAAGCAGGGCATCCATTCATTTGATGCCTGGGCAGCGATCTATGGAAGGAAAACCACTGATTATGAATTTTCGGTGGCAAATAATATCGTGGCAAAAGAGCGATTCCGGTACTTCATCAAAGTACCGGAACTGGCGCAGTTCTATTCCGAAATCACAGATTACCGGACCGCAAAGGATATAGGAATTGACCGTCCTAATAAGAACGAGGTATTGTACAATATACCGCCGACGCCCGATCAGGAAGTATTTATTAAAAAACTGATGGAGTTTGCCAAGACGGGAAATGCGGAATTACTCGGCAGACCGAAGCTAAGCGATAGTGAAGAAAAGGCAAAGATGCTCATTGCTACCGACTATGCCCGTAAAATGTCCCTCGATATGCGCATGGTAAGCGGCAGGTATGAAGATCATCCTGATAACAAGGCTTCGCATTGTGCAGCGAACATTGCCAAATATTACAAAACGTACAATGCGCAGAAAGGAACGCAGTTTGTCTTCTCTGATTTGGGAACCTATAAGCCGGGCGAATGGAATGTGTACTCCGAAATCAAACGTAAGCTCGTGGAAGACCACGGAATCCCTGCCAACGAAGTCCGCTTTATACAGGAAGCCAAAAACGATAAGCTACGTAAGGAATTAATCAAAGGAATGAACGAAGGTAAGATCCGTGTGCTGTTTGGCTCGACCAGTATGCTTGGTACAGGGGTGAACGCACAGAAAAGAGCTGTTGCCGTTCATCATTTAGATACGCCGTGGCGACCGAGTGACCTTGCTCAAAGGGACGGTCGGGCTATCCGCAAAGGCAACGAGATTGCCAAGTTCTTTGCCGAAAACAAAGTAGATGTGATTATCTATGCCGTAGAGAAATCACTGGATAGCTATAAATTCAACCTGCTGTACAATAAGCAACTTTTTATTGACCAATTAAAAAGCAATAATCTCGGCAAACGAACTATTGACGAAGGAAGCATGGACGAAAAATCAGGAATGAACTTTTCGGAGTACGTGGCGATCCTGTCGGGAAATACCGACCTGTTGGAGAAAGCGAAACTGGAAAAACAGATTGCCGGACTGGAAAGTGAAAAGCAGGCGTTCAACCGTTCAAAATTCAGTGCCAAATACAAACTGCAAGACTGTAAGGAAATGCTCGAAAGTGCCGGATCCCGTTTAAATCGGATGAACCTTGATTGGGACAACTTGCAAGCTCGCCTGCAAAAGCATTCGGATGGTACTATCGCTAACCCTATGCAATTGGACGGCTTACCGCCTAATGCTGATGTAAAACAAATTGGGACAAAGCTCAATCAACTTGCGGACGAAGCCCGCACAGGGGGTCAATATGAGGAAATTGGGAGCCTATACGGATTTTCCTTGTTGGTTAAAACCGAATTGTCGGAAAAAGAAGGCATGGATATTCGGGTAAACCGTTTTTTTGTACAGGGAGAAGGAAACATCAAATATACTTACAATAACGGTATCATCGCCAAAGACGAGAAGCTGGCGGCTATGAATTTCCTTAACGCATTGGAGAAATTACCCGGCTATATTGAACAGGAACGAAAGAAGATTGCAGAAATACAAAAAGATATGCCTATTCTTCATGATGTGGTTAACGGAACCTGGACTAAAGAAAGCCGGCTGAGCGACCTTAAAACCGAACTGGCTGCGGTAGAGAGAAAGATACAACTATCCATTATACCAGAAGCTAAGGAGGAACCAAAAGAAGGGCAAGCTGAAGAACAGAAAGCAACCCCTCAGGTTTCGGAGAACATTGTACGCGTAAAAGATATCCATATGCCTCGGGGGATGTTGTAAACTTTAAAGGTGGGCAATAAAAAAGAGAGGTCATTTCAGCCTCCCTTTTTGTTATCCCTCCTGCACCAAATGCTGCAAGTTGGGGTCACTCTTAATACGATCCATTTCGTTTTGGACTATGTTCAAAATATCTGTTTTTACCTGACGGTAATTGCTTTCAATCTCATGCTTCATTTTATCTTCGCCATGTTCATCAACAAAGGAAAGAATTTGCGGTATCTGCTGATAGGCTTTGGTCTCAGCAGATACTTTTTCATTATCCACCACAATTTCCGCATGAAAAATCTTTTGCTCGATACGCTCATCGAAGTTGTCCGATACCGAACCCACAAACATACCTTGTGTAAGGGTAGAAATTTTCGAGGCAGGTATCAGGCTATCTAATTGAGTAGAAATGGATGTTGATTTATCATTTCGATTTATCGTCACACTTTGGCGTTTCTGTAATACTTTTCCAAAACGCTCACTAAGACTTTTTGCAGTTTCGCCTACTACCTGGCCACTGAAAATGTTACCGACTGTATTCTGAATGACCTTACTCTCCTTGTCGCCGTAATCACGGGTTAATTGACTAAAATCCTGAAAACCCAAACAGACCGCTACCTTGTTACTTCTAGCTGTCGCGATAAGATTATCTAAGCCCCTGAAGTAAATGGTCGGAAGCTCATCAATGATCACTGAACTCTTTAACTGTCCCTTTTTATTGATGAGTTTTACAATTCTTGAATTGTACAAACCCAGGGCAGCAGAGTAGATGTTTTGTCTATCGGGATTGTTGCCTACGCATAAAATCTTAGGTTCATTTGGATTGTTAATATCGAGGGTAAAGTCGTCGCCGGTCATGACCCAATACAACTGCGGGCTTATCATTCTTGACAACGGAATTTTTGCCGATGCGATTTGTCCCTGTAATTGATCCTGAGCGCCTCCTTGCCAAGCATCCATAAACGGCGATAGGTAGTTTTCCAAATCCGGATATGAAGTTAGAATAGTAAATACATCCGAATACTTTTTGTTTAAGAGTTCAATAGCGTGTGGAAAGGTACAATACTTGCCGTTTTCATAGATTTTTAAATACCAGATAATGGCTGCAAGCAAGATAATTGGGCTTTCTACGAAAAAATCTCCTTGCTTCTGTATCCAAGATCGATTGAGATTCAGCATAATAGTATAAGCTGCTTCATAAGCATCGGAAATGTCCGTCATAAAGTCGGGATTGAGTGGGTTACAACGATGGCTCTTGCGAGGGTCGTCAAAGTTGATCACATAAAACTTCGGCTGAACTTTATACTTGTCGCGATGCTTCAGCAAATGATTGTAGGCAATGGTAGATAGGTCGTCGAACTTAAAATCGTAAATGTACATACTAAAACCTTTCTCTATCTGCTGCTTGATATAGTTGTTTACGATAGCATAAGATTTTCCTGAGCCTGGTGTTCCGAGCACAATGGATGCCCTAAAAGGATTGACAATGTTAATCCAGCCAGTGTTCCATTTACCCTTGTAATAAAATTTGGTGGGCAGGTTGATAGAGTATTCGTTTTCAATCAGTTTCGTTTCCTGTTGGAAGCTCTCATTCTCATTATTAAAAACATCGTCCATCAGGTTGGTACGTAGCAAACGGCTCATCCAAACACCCGCCATCATCAAAGCGATGTAGCCCGCACCTGTGCTAAGAATATATAGGATCGTGGCAGTTAACAATGGTAATTTTAATAAAGGGAAATTCAGAAAAAACAGGATAATGCCAATAGCTAACGCCGTATAAATTTTTGACCAGGTTATCTTTTCATTCTTGACGCCTTTAGAGCCCAAGCAGCTTAACGCCAGTAGTACCAATGCAAACAGCTTCGTATAAAGGGTGTGCGAAAAAAGTCCTGCTGTTCGCTGAAAGTTGCCTAAAATCTTGTTGATGATTACTAACGTCCAGCCACATTCTAAAAAGTAACCGTAGCAAAACCAGTATAGGTGCATGAGTACTAAAATGATACTCACAGCCCGCATAAAAGCCATAATCTTGGCTAAGCCTCTTAAATCGTCTTCTCCTTGCATATATTGAGGATTTATCTATTAAACCCTCAATGTATGTTCCTAAAGATGAACTACTTCCATATGGCAGTTCGAGGCGTGCTATGGCGGTATGTGGCACTCAATGAACCTTTGAAAGTTTTACTTGAGCCGTAGTGTCGGTATTGATTTACGGTTCAGTGGATGTGTAGACGCATTGTCAAATTATTTTCTTTAGAATGTAAAATTAATTAGGAATTAAAGTAAGAATAGGTAACACATCCGTTAAAACGTGGGAACGCAGTACAAAACATCTTTTGTCACGCTTGTGAGATATAAAATTTTTATTTAAGTTGTATATCCCTACCCAAAATAGGGCATTAACCATAACTTAAATTAAACTACTTATGAAAAATTTCTTTCAGACCGTTCAGCTCAAAATGCTGGAAGGTGAACAAAAAATCAGTTTCAATCATTCTACTATCATTGAGGACGCCCGGCAAATGACAATGATACTTAAGGATTTGCTGGAGCAATTAAAAAAAGAAGTTTTGATCAGAGGTTTCGCTAATGAAGCTGAAGAGATTGAATTCTTTAAAACTATGAAGCCCGCGATTTTGGGAAAGCTTCTTTTTTATAATAAAGTATTTCGTCTAGAAACAGCGCGGCCCTCCAAAGGAGGAGCTATGTATAAACATTATTATGAAGAGAAGTTAGAACATTTGGAAAGATACTATAAGGATGCGATCAGTAAGTCCAAGTTTTACCAATATTACCGTTCTGGCAGTAATCATAAGGATGGTTGCTTTTTTATCCGCGGAAAAATTGATATTACTACTGGGGTTAAAGGGTTTGTATTTGAGGCCGATCCCGGTTTTTCGACTTACTATGATTATAAAGTTTCCAAGATCATAGAGTGTGACCTCCTGTATGATTACTTAATATTGAGGCTTGAAGAGTATTCCGACTACGCATCTTTTTCAGGTAAGTCCTTCTTAGAGCTTTTACAGTGGGTAGATTCCAAAAACGCATTAATAGAACTTATATACGGAATTCATGCCGTTAAAAGCCTGGGCAATTCCGAATTGGGAATAAAAAAATTGGGTATCATCTTTGAACAAATATTTAATATTCAACTTGGTGATCTTCATCATGCTTTTCATCGGATGAAGTATAGGACTGGTGAAAGGTGCTTATACCTTACAAAAATGAAAAAAGCTCTGGAGCGATATATGGACGACGGATTTATAGATTAACAGTCTATTTAAATTCTGCCTAATGAAATCTTCAAAAAATGCGAGATAAGAGCATCAGCTAAATCTATATTTGTTGACTGTATCTTAAAAAAGAGGCTCAAACCAATGGGTCCAAGCCACTTACTAATGAATATAAGATAATTATAATATAAATATGCCAGGTGTACCCTTAAAAGAATCATCCAAGCCGGGCCTGGATGAATCAATTAAAAAAAATAATTATTATCCGTGTTTCATCCGGATAGCTATTAAATATACTACAAAAATCTGTAGCATAGTGTGTTTCATGTGGATGTTAACTAATTTTAACATCTTGCTGAGCATATTGCGCTAACAATGATTATATTAGAGATTTACCGATGCCAATATTAGATGTTTCACATGGCATGACATAAGTTATATGACAAGAAAAGTCACCGATGGACCTTATCGAAATAAGGAGAGAACTAAAGCAAACCTAATTAAAGCAGTAGGGAAGATCCTGCAAGAAGATGGTTTTTCCGGCCTGAACCTAAGTAAAGTTGCAGACGAAGCGAAGACTGATCGAAAATTGATTTATAATTATTTTGGAAGTCTTGAAGGATTAATCAAGGAGTACCTTGATAGCCGTGATTACTGGAAAATCGCCCAGGAAGATATTGAAGGCATTATCGAGAAAAGCAAAAAAGATTCAGGTAAAGCCCTTGCTTTTCATGTACTGGAAGATCAATTCGATAGTTTAATAGGGAATGAAGAAGTGCGCCGGATTATCACTTGGGGGCTTAGTGAGAAAGCCACGGTTTTAAAAGAATTAGATTTGAAACGTGAAAACACAGGTGAAGAAATCCTTCGGGCAGTGTTTGATCAGCATTTCAAAAACAGCGGCATAAATTTCCGAGCTATGTATGGCTTATTAATGGGTGGAGTATATTATCTGACGCTGCATTCCAAAATGCAGGAAAATCCTTTCTGCGGAATTGATATTCAACAGCCAGAGGGACAAGAGGAGATTAAAAAAGCGATAAGGCAATTACTTGACCTTATTTATAAGTAACTGCAAGTAAAATTTTCTCATTTACTTAATCTAAACTTTTCATGTCTGTTAATATATGATTTAGGTGTACTCAAAATAATTAATATGATACTATTTTTCATGTTGTTTTTAAACTTTTCTTTTTAGATGTCGTACAGAAAGAGATTATCAATATAAGGCTTATTTTACTCTTTTTAAATCATGTAGAAGTTGATCCATTCTGTTCCTTCTTTGCTCCGTTTGATCACCCCAAAAGTCAAGATTTGCTTTTTCTCTACTAATGGCAGCCTCCGCGAATTTCTGGACCTCAGGTTCAATTTTTCCGCTTAAAAAAAGTTGTGAGAAGGCTAAAGAAATAATCATCTGGTTGATCATATTTAAATCGACATACTTATTTGTCATAGTATCTACTATACGGTGAAGTCTGTTAGTATCGCTGCCATCAAGAGACAGATCAAAAGCAGGATATCCCAAGTCGATGAGCTGATCTTTAATAAAATTCTTTATGTTGCCACGGGGATGAACAGTATTCCAGTCGGCATATAGATAATACGTATCATTCCCGATATCACTACCGAAAGGTGACCAACTGTCCAGCGGGTCATAGTAGAAATCACTCTTCATTATTTTCTTCGCCGTTTCACTCCCGTTTTCCCATTTTATTTCCCTATATGTATTTGATTGCTGCCCTCTAAAAAATGTAAAGGAGCTTAACAACATCATTACGGGTAATACTTTTATTAAATTTTTCATAGCACGTTTTAGATGAGCTGGCTAAGCCAGACAAAAATTTCTTGAAAACTGAAGGCAACTAGATTGCAGAGATCTATCATCATATTTAGAAATGTCACCATTCTCTCCACTCCTCCGTAATATCTCGACCAAATAAATTATAACCTTTCTCTTCACTTACCATATTTATGATTTCAATGATTTTTTCTTTCGCACTTTCACTGATTAGCGTATGGTCGCAACCTTTATTTAAGTTATTTAGAGCCACCATTATCATTTTTAAAGCAAACAACATTTCATCCACCGTCTTACTTCGTGAAACTGCTTCTACGTATGCAGTCAAATAAGTAATACATGCATTAATATCCATTTCTGTAAAGGAAGGCTTATGTTTATTCATATAGCTTTCAAGATCATTCTTAACATTAAAAATTAAGTCATCATAATAATGATCGGCTGTGACCTCATTCATTAGAAAATCCTCTTCTTCATTTTGCTCTTTCTCATTATCATAAGGATTTCCATTTTTTGCACCACAAAGAAGTATCCCCCAATCGGTATCAACTTCGATTTCGCAATCCGCATTTGGTGAACTATCAAGAAATTTTTCAAAAGCTTCGACTATAGGCTTAATTTTATCGATTTGTGCATTTTCACCTGAGAATCTCGGTCCAGAAGCGCCAAAAGAAATTTCGAATTGGAGCCCTGTTTCTTGATCTTTAATGTAATAAATAAATCCTTCAAATAGGATAGCTTGCGGTGCACCAAAATGGGATCAAAATATGGTACTTTTCTATTTATTTCCAATTTTCTAATTTCCATCCTTCTTCCAAACGCTCTTTTAGATAGGTGTCATTCCAAACGCTATTAGGAGAGAATTTCAATTGCTCCTCTGTTAGACTCTTAACATGTTCTACCTCATTTGTTTTTTTATCAATGATAAGCCACTCTGCGCGATGCAGGTAATGTTCTGTCCTAAAATATCTTGGTGCGACAAAGTCACGAGGGAGATCAATGTTTTTTACAAAATCTATAATTCCTTTTTTTAGTGCCGCTTTGACAGGAAATTGCAGATAAAAAAAATCTTTCAAAAAAAACCGCTCAATATCATCTGGAATCTTCGTATGTAAATCATATGACACTTTTACCAGCTCAACATCATTCTTCTCATTTTCGGGTGACTTAACAAATTGTAAAAAGCCAAGTCCTTTTTTTGTGGATATAGCGTAAATATCGCCTAATTGTACTTTGATACTATTCTTCATATTGCTTCAACACTTTACGTTCCATGTCATCACTTTTCCATAATTCAATGCGGTAATAATCATTATCTGTATCATTAGGTACGTCATAATACTTAACGCTATCCAAGTTGGAAGAATAAATTCGAACTCTGTACTTTCCGGGATCAATCTTTAGAGATAATTCTAAGTTATTATCTGGGCAATTTATAACTTGCAACTCTCCTGATGATATGTAAATTCCTCCTTCTACAATGTGATCATATTTGTTAAAATCTACATTTATATTTGGTTTGTCTAATATTTCAATTTCTCCTTTAATATTATTCCCATAACTTTCAATACCGATTCCAACAATACCATTTACCATTGCTAATCTACTTTTAAAAGATTCTTCATTCCAAAAATCAGGCGATGTTGGATTTCCTTTATTATCATCGCTTTTATCTTCCAGATAAAATTGATGATAATCTGTATGAAATTTAAAATATTGTATTTTCATTGCAGTTTTGTTATTAATTGAGCATGATATAAAAATACTCAGAATAGTTAATGTTATAATTTTTTCATAATATATTAATATTTAAAGAACTGGTGCAAAACGCATATACATACCAATTCCTATTATAACTCCGGCTCCAAGGACTACAGGCCACATATTGTAAGGAACGGTTGGCCGTGAAAAATTTATAGTGCGAGGCCCTAGGATTGATGTAGTTTGCGGAAACCATGATAACTACGGGGAGTTATAGTGTAGTTATTTGCGAATATTTTCTAATCTTCCAAATAAAGAACTACAAAGCTACCAAAGGGGAGCTTTGTAGTTTATAATTGTTTTATACCAGCAGTAAGATCAGAATTTTAGCTTAATGGCAAATTAGATGTATCTAACTTATTACAAGCCTCGACAACAACTCTTTTTAAATGTACTTTCTGTGGTAAAATTACTTTTTCCAGTTTTAATGCTCTATGAAGTTGTAATCTTTCGATCAAAGAATTTTCAGTTAAGTCCAACTGTACTATTGAGCCGTTATATATATAAAATTCTTTAAGATTCGGGAAGTTTTCTAAAATAATGTTAGACTTCTGGTTTTCATACCAAAGAATGAGCTTTTCGACTTTTTTGAACTTATCTAAAATTTTGCCCTTAAAGGTTTTTACCGACAAAAATGTAATTTCTTTTAAATTCTTAAAATTATTCGACGATAAGTTGATTTTGGATTTATCGCCTACAATTAAATGTTTCGCATCAAAAATTACGTTAGATAAATCTATGGTAGATTCATGAAAAGCAATCGTTTCAAATTTATATTTTATAATTTCGTCCTTTATGTTCTGAAAATAATTGTTATCAACTTTGTCAAATCCAAAACTTCTTATGCTGTATTTGTCAAAATCTGAAATTGAAATTTGTAAATACTCTTTGATAGGATCCATGCCGATATCCATTCGTTTTTGAATGTCTGCAAAATCACTTGTAATCAGTATTCCTCTATCTTTAGGAATGTAATAAATATTAGTAGCCATCTTGTAAAATATATAAATATCCTGGTGATTGTCTTATATTAAAGTTTATTGGATTTTGGTACCCTTGTGGATAATTAGGAAGAACTTTATCTGTTTGCATTCTTCTGTATTCGGCTTTAAATGCTTCTCTATCTGATAGAGATGGAGTCCATTCAAAAGCTTTTACAGTTGTTCGGTGATATGTCATTTGTAATAATGCGGATGTAAACATTCTGTCTATAGGGCCCTTTCCATGATATTTGTAACCCTTATCAAAGAAAATAGTATAGGATCCAACTTGTCCCATTCTTTCTCTTACAGGATAAGATTTAGCTTCAGCTTTTACTTCTTCAAAGCTAAATGTTTTACTTCCAATATTACTATATGAATATCTACGTCCTGTCCATTGTGGGACATGTGCAGAGCCAAAAGCTGTATTAACACTATACCAAAGTGCTCCAATACCTGCTATTGTTGTAGTTCCTACAAGCCCGGCACCTCTAGTTAATACTCCTGCTATAGCACCCGCTGGCCCAGGTCCAGGTCCAGATTCTATATCGCTTCCAAACTGCGAAAAATCAATCCCTTCGAAATATGTTGGTTGCGCAAGATACGCCATGATGTCTTTATACATCAGGGTTTCCCCGAAAGTGCTGCTTCCACCGCCACCAGCTCCGCCTGAATCTTGATTTACTGCTCCAAGTGCATTGGTACGATAGGCCTTTACAGAATGAGACTGACTTAAAAGGTAATTCATTGCATCCCATTCATCCAATGTGGTACGCGTACCATTCGAATCAATGCTTTCGTAGTCACCTGTTCCCCAGTTGTATTCTACACCTCTTCCATCCGGATCGACAAACACGATAGGGTTATTAACCGCATAGTTGTATGGTGAATGCCTTCTATAATCTTCTGCCAACGGATCGACGACGCCCCATCTTCCGATATCCGGCATATAGAATCGGGCACCGTAATCGTACATGCCGATCTCCTGCTGGAGTTCTTTTCCGTTATACTCGTAATTGTAATTTACCCCGGAGGTATCCGAAGTGGTTCCGTGTTTTAATCCAAAGGCGTAATAATCATTTTTCTCAACGATCGCCGCCTGTGCGCCTTCTCTGGTAAAGCTTACCCGTACATTTCCCAAATGGTCAATGTAATTGTAAATATACTTATTTTTTATATTATCATAATACCCTTCTGAAGTAGCAAAGAATTTCAGGCCGTTTGTATTTAAAAGATCTGTAATTTCGTAGCTGTATTGGAACCCGTCAATATATTCTGTATCAATAAAAGTATCCTGTTTTAATTTTCCGGAAAAATAAAGGAATCTCTTTTTGATCTTCACGCCGTCCGCCCTGTAAGCGTACTGAACGTTACTGTAAATATCCTCTCCGTTTCTGGTTACATAATCATTGAATTTAATATAATAAGGCAGGTTGAGATTGTTATATTTAATCTCGAGAATACCTTTATCCAAGTGCTTGGTCATATTCCCGTTATCATCATAGGTAATGGTATTGCCCGAGGTATCCGGATAGCCGTAGTAGTTGGACGTCTGGTCAACTACTGAGGTAAGCCTGTTTCCGTTATAGGTATACGTGAGCGCATCGATCTGTTCTGCAAATCCTGAATATGATTTCTGGTTTCGGTTCAGTCCCATGATGTTTCCGTTGGAGTCATAGCTTATATTCTCATTATAGAATCCGTTCTGAGGAACGGTGCTTTCCGGTTCCTGGTACACCGCAGCGGTAAGTCGGTTATAGCCGTCATACTGATAGCTGTACCTTTTCAAGATACCATCTGCAGCCGTTTTCCAGTTTACTTCCGTAATATTTCCATTATAATTAGCCTGTGCTACGGAAGCATTGGAAGTTGATCCGAACTTAACCTCATAACCAAACAATTTACTGCCCAGATTGGCCGGATCGTTGATTTTGCTTACCCAGCCTCTGGTGTTATAGGTATACTGTATATCCTGGAGATTATTCCCTACTTTTTTACTGGTGAGCTGTCCGAGTTCGTTGTAGGTATAGTATGCCAGCAATTCTTCCGTAAGGCTATTCACCTGATGGTAGTGCTGTTTAAGACGGAATTGATTATCATAAACAAAGCGTTCCTTCACCGATATTTCAGTATCGGTGCTTAATTTTTTATGATACGTGTTGGCCAAAAGAACCGCTCCTGAAAAGTCAAGCTGCTTTTCTGTTTTGGTATATCCTCCCAAATGGTTTTTGCCCTGGCTTCCGACCGGTCTTCCGGTAAGATCATACCAGATATGGGTGGAAGACCAGTTATCATCATCCAGGTTTTTCACCAGGGTAGCCGTTGGCATTGTCCTGGTACTCCTGATGCTGTTGATTCCATTGGCGGTTACAATAGAAGAACTGGAAAGTATGGTCTGGCCTAAGATCGTTTCAGGTCTTGGGAGCGTGTTATTAAAATTGGTTCCCGGATAAGAATCATAATAATTCACACTGTACAGCGTAAATGTTCCCGCAGGATATGCCGAATTGCTGTAAAATACTTCCTGCGTATTCTGTGTAAAGGAGGTAGTACTTCTGGTTTCATTATTCAGTCCCTTTAAATCGGCATTTGCCTGTTCCTGGGCTCTTGTTCCTCCCGTGAAACGGCCTGTATACACGATCCGTCCAAATTTGTCATATCGGGTAAACAGCCACTGGTTAGGAGTATCAGGATTATTTTTCATATTGGCATCCTGAGCAGCAACCAGACGGTTCTGCTGGTCATACACCATATATTCCCATCCTTTTCCCGGAAGCTTTTTCTCAATAAGCCTGTATTTGTTATCATAGATATACTGATAGCACAGATCATTTAATACCTGTTGCGATAAAGAATTGCTATTTGCCGCGATACTCTCTACAGCCTTGGGAGAAACCACAAAGGCAAGCATGTTTAAGTCGTTATAGATATAATAGGTATCTTGCTTAGTGCTTCCTGACTCTTTTCTTACCAATATGGTCTTTCCCTCTGAGTTTTTGAATTCACTGGTGGTATTGCCGTTCTCATCGGTAACAATGGTTTTGGATAACTGACTGTTGCCGTATGTAGAGATTCCAGTAATGGATGTCGTTAGCATTCTACTGTTCCATACTGCATCCGTTGCAAATCTTTTAACCTGGTCCGATGTCGTATTGGTAAGATACTGTGTTTTGACGGTATGCCCTGTGTTCATGGCCCATTCTGTACCGGGATGAGCCGTCTCCAATGTCCTGGCCAAAGGTGAAGCTTCCAGTTTTTGCTCGGTATACGCATTGGATACTCCGTAATAGATATTGGCTGATGTTTCTGAAACGGTATTCTGGATTCCCAGATTAGCAGTTGGAACCGGGACAGGAAGGATCGATTTTACCTGCCTTCCAAGATCATCATACACAACAGGTGTGGCAAGATCCTGCCCTGAAGGAGTAACTTTCACCTGCACTACCTGTTTTGCTCTTCCTAATCCGTCAAAATACTGTACGGTTTCATTCTTCTTACTTCCATCTGCAGATAAATATATTTTAGTGTAAATATAGTTTTCAGAAGCTGTAGGAGTGGTCTGTGCATGGGCAAACAACGAAAAACCTACCGCAACAAGGGAAAATAAACTTTTCAGCTTTCGTTTTACGGCATTGTTATATACTGTATGTAATTTCTTATACTTTTTCATCTTATTAGTTTTTATTATGATACTGGTGCTCTTTAACCGTATTTCCATTCACATCCACAACTCTGCTTAACCTATTATAAGCATCATATTTGTAAAATTCCATCATTCCGTTGGGAGGAATAACAGTG